>JANWXI010000002.1 GCA_025057415.1 Chitinophagales bacterium | reverse complement strand
ACCTATTTATTCTGTTACCAAATTAGATTCCAATTACAAAGTGGTCTGGAGCAAACCCTATCAGTGCTATTTTGCGGGTGATTACCTTACCGCCATTTGGCACGGCATACGTGTAAAAGACGGCTATGTATTTGCAGGCGCACGAGATAACAATACAAAAGGTTGGGTGCATAAATTAGATTTTAACGGCAACAAAGTGTGGGAGGCCATATACACCGCAGCGCCTGCCGGTACCATGCCACCCTTCAGTTATATGTATTTTACCAGTATAGATACCACGCCCTACGGCGGGTATGTGTTGTGTGGCAGTACCGATAGTATTGGCGATTTAATGCTTGGCGAAAGCTGGCAGCGTGCCTTTGTTATGACCATTGATAGCAACGGCTGCTTTAGCGATACGGCCTGTGAGAGCAAGTTTTATATAGCCCTTGAATACTTTGAGCCGGCTATGACGGTAAATGTTTTCCCCAACCCGGGTACAGAGGCGCTGCACCTGCACACTGAGCATGTACCCCTGCACACCGCGAGGGTATATGTGTTTAACCAAATGGGGCAAGTGTTGTATGAACAAAAAATAACTACTGCTACTACAGTTATACAGACCGGCTCTTGGCCATCGGGAGTATATTACTGGAAACTTGAAAACGATGTAGGCCGGTGGTGGAGCGGTAAATGGATAAAGGAATAATGCCTTTTTTCTCATTTTTATGGAGAGAAAAAGGCACATCCAGCGTTAAATAGACGACCTCACTACGAGTTCATCGACACCAAAAACTCTTCGTTGCTCTTAGTGCCTTTCATTTGCTGAATGAGGAAGTTCATGGCTTCTTCGGGGGTCATATCGGCAATATGATTGCGCAGGATGTACATGCGCTGGAGCACTTCTTTGCTGAGGAGGAGGTCGTCTCTGCGGGTGCTGGAGTCCACGATATTGATGGCGGGGTAAATTCTGCGGTTGGCGAGTTTGCGGTCCAGTTGCAACTCCATGTTGCCGGTACCTTTAAACTCCTCAAAAATAACCTCATCCATTTTAGAGCCGGTATCAATCAGGGCGGTGGCGATAATGGTGAGCGAGCCGCCGTTTTCGATGTTACGCGCTGCGCCAAAAAACTGTTTGGGTTTCTGCATGGCGTTGGCTTCCACACCGCCGGAGAGTACCTTGCCTGAGGCGGGCGCGATGGTATTGTGAGCGCGCGCCAGTCGGGTAATGGAGTCGAGCAGGATGACCACATCGTGGCCGCACTCCACGAGCCGTTTGGCTTTTTGGAGCACGATGCTGGAGACCTTTACGTGTTTTTCTGCCGGCTCATCAAACGTAGAGGCGATAACTTCAGCGTGCACGCTGCGCTCCATGTCTGTTACTTCTTCGGGGCGTTCATCAACCAACAGCACAATGAGATATACTTCGGGGTGATTGGCGGCAATGGCATTGGCGATTTCTTTGAGGATAGTGGTTTTGCCGGTTTTGGGCTGCGCCACTATCATGCCCCGCTGGCCCTTGCCGATGGGAGTAAAGAGGTCAATGATACGAGTGGTGAGGTCGGTGGGTTTGGTAAACAGGTTGAGCTTTTCGTTGGGGAAAAGGGGCGTGAGGTAATCAAACGAAACACGGTCGCGGATTTCTTCGGGCAGGCGGCCGTTCATGGTGTCAACTTTCACCAGGGCGAAGTATTTTTCGCCTTGCTTGGGCGGGCGTATCCAGCCGCGCACCGTATCACCGGTTTTTAAACCATAAAATTTAATCTGAGAGGGAGAAACGTACACATCATCGGGCGAATTGAGGTAACTGTAATCTGATGAGCGCAAAAAGCCGTACCCATCGGGCATCATTTCCAGCACACCCTCTGCTTCCACGATAGCATCGGTTTCTACGCTAAAGAAGCTTTTAAAGCGCTCCTCGCGCGGGTACGGGTGACCGGCGTCGCGGTTTGTGTCCTGCTCATAGGTTTCGGGTTCCGGTGTGGGAGTTGCTTCGGCTTCGGGTTGTGCGTTGGCGGGTTCTTCGGGGGTTTCTTCGGACTTAACTTCCGATAACTCCACAGCCGTATCGTTGGTCATTTGTGTAGCGGACTCTTCGAGCTTGGCTTTAACGGCAGCGGATATGGGTTTACGCGTGCGGGTGCGTTTGGGTTTTTCCTGCGTTTCTTCTCCGTTCGACACCGGGGATATGTCGCCTTTTTTGGCTTGCGCGTCAATAATTTTGAGGATTAAATCTTCTTTGGAGAGCTTGTCAATGCCCCGCAATTTATATTGCGATGCAATTTCTTTCAGCTCGGGCAAAATCATTTCGTTTAGTTGCTCCTGTGTAAACATAACCGGTAATTTAGTGCGAGTATGATGTAGTAAGTTTTGTCATGAAAAAGCGCACGCTATGCATCGCTCAAAACCGTAGGGGTATTATGCAGTGGTGAAAGTCATTTTTAACCGGAAAATCGGCACGGCATATTCTGGTGCGGTTTAGAACGGCCGTGTATTCGTCTTTGACCACGCAATACTACACAATGTTTTGAAATTGCCAAATCTAACTGTATTTTCTTTAACAAACCCGACGGGTGGCTGCCAGGCGGCAGTGCTGAAATGGGGTGGCAGGGGGTGATGTAAAAAAAAAACGTACTGCGGTAGGCGACCATGGGTTATTGCCATTCGGTGGCATGTATAATTTAGGATGTATATCAGAACAACGGATTGCGGTTTTGGGCCTTGGGTTCGGGCGGACGTTTTAGCGCTGTACTTACGAAGTACCGCATATCAAACTTGCATAAAATTTCAATACAAGTACATCACTTCGGCTGATGCAAAACCGATGATAGCGGTATGGGCATTTCATTTACTAATTACGGAAGATTGGATAATAGCAGATACAATACCTGCGTAGGGTAATATTTTGCCTGTCTCAAATAAACAAAGAATGTCGCCATTGCTTAATACAACCATGTCGCTGTAAGCGCTTTTTTTAGCACAAACAGTAATATGCCTTGTCCAGGTTTTCCCGCCATCATTGCTTACGGAGAGCGTTAAGTTCTTTCGTTTACTACTATGTCTTGGGTTAGTAAACAAGAGTACATCGGGGGAAAAGGAATAACGCAATAACGCACCTTGACAAACCGGCTCAATCAGTGTGCTGTCATATACCGGCGCCGTCCAGGTATCTCCTCCATCGCTACTGATACTTATTTTCCGACTGGGCGCACGTTTGTCCGTGTTGCGCATGTTTAATAACAAGTTACCGTTTGTCAGTTCGGCAACCGTACTTTCATTTGTATTTCCATTAGAAACACTCCCTCCGAGTTGCCAGGTTTTACCATTATCGTCCGAATAGATAACGTGTGAAAAATTATCGCCATTAGCTGCAACAGTATGGTTACAAGGAACTACAAGCCGGCGCTTGTAAGTAGATTGCTCTAACTGTATAGCATGTACCGGGCCTGTTGCATACCAACCCCAGTCAGGAAGTTTTACTGCCGATGTAATATCAACCGGTGTTGCCCAGCTAATGCCTTCGTCCGGTGAACGCAAAACAAAAACCTTGTCGTTGTTCAGCGTTGCTAAAACTATTACGTCACCGGTCACCTTGTCAAAAACGGGAGCGGGATTGCCACAAGTGTTATTGCCGTTGTCCCATATTACTTTTAAGCCACTCCACGTTTTTCCGTTGTCGGCAGAGGTTTTCATAACAAGGTCAATGTTGCCATAGTCATGTAAACTCTTTCTGCCCTCACAAAACGCCAACACTTTGCCGCTCGCTGTAACTATAACAGCAGGTATGCGGAAAACATTGTAACCATCTTTGTGATTTTTGAACACTTGCTGCAGGTCAAAACGCTGCGCTGCCAGGCAGAGGGTTGTTACAATAAAAAACAGTGAACTGATAATTTTCATGCGTGGTGTGTATTCTGTATTGTCGCTAACGGTTCATTGCTTTGCGTACGGGCAGATACTTTAGCGTTGCACTTGATACGATGCGCTGCACTTCAAATGTATCAGAAACTTTCAAACGAAGCTGTACAACCCGCCTTTTTGCCAAACTGTTGTGCCTGTTGCACAATTACCCAAAACAAACACTATCGGTGTAAAAAACAAACTTATTCTTCCGGTTGGTTTAACGAGTTTTGCCCCATGCAAGGCAGAAAACAATAACTGCCTGTAAATTCCGAAAAAACACTCCGAAATCAGTTGTTTTTCGCTTTTCGGACATGCTACACTCCGCTAAGCATATTATAAAGAAAATGCATTACCAACCCGGAAAATTTTTATCCGACTAAGTTATTTTGTTGCGGAGGGGGTGTGCAAGGGCTACTGCTGTTATGTGCTGGCTTTCTATTCTGCCAGTTGTTCTGCGTAATCATATTCAGTTTTAAACAACTCAACTTCTTCTTTCGCTATTACAACGTCAATTTCAGAAATTACATTTTCATCTATAATGGCAGTATTCTCAATAAGTTTTTTCAGATTGTCTTCGAGCCAATCTGAATTCCATATTCGTAAATTTTGGTCGTTGACTTTCTCGCAAAGCTTTTCTGAATACTGTTTTTGTCTGTCGAGCTTGATAGTAACTCTTTGAAGCCAAATTTTTATGTGACCCGTGTTCGGTATTTTTTCAAATTTTTGGCAAACAAGGTCTATTATTTCATTTTTCTTGTCTGTCTCTGCTATTAAAGATAAAAGCTTACTAAGAATAGCCGAAGAAATTGGGTATGTTCGTGGGTTTTTATACATAATATCAACCAAAATACTTACCAATACTGTAATATTTTGATAGGTCTTTGTTATATCTTTAATTCTGTTATAAAACTTTGATAATGCTTTTGATATACTACCCGAATTTGGGTACAGCTCAGATAAGTTGTGAATAATCAATAAATGTTCTTGAATTCCCCGTACTCCTTTTTTTGCTGATAACCAATATAACTTATCAGATTTAATTGAATCTTTTATCACGTTGTTTGAAACAATAGTTTTTTGTGCGTTCAGTCGCATTCCAAGCTCAAATAAAATCTCTGTTAATAATTTGGCAATATGTTCGACCGTTTGGGGATTGTTTGAAAAAATTCTATAATCATCTCTATATCTGATTATTTCATAGTCCTGCAAGTTGTGTTGCTCTATTCTGCGTGATAACTTTAAGTCTGCATATCCAAGAACAATTTCTGCTATAAAATCCATTAAAACACTTCCCTGTGGTATTCCATTTGTTTGACCAAAAGCCATTTCTTGCAAATGTTTATCAATAATGTTTCCAATGAGATTTTGGTCTCTTCTATGTGCTTTTGCTACGGATTTTGTATGAATGGCCCAAGGTATTGAGTGTGTGTAAATTGAGCCATAACAGTCTGAAATGTCTGTATGTAAAACATATTCGTATTTCAATGCTAGTTCCAATGACTGTTGTTCAATTTCATGCCACCATTGACTAATTGAGGTCGCTTTATCAGACTGTTGATCATCCGAACGTAATGGAATGCTGTAACATCTTATTTTTGGATTATCTTGAAACTGAGCAAACCGATTCACAATTAAATTCCAATTAGCTTGTTCAGTGATTTTGTTTACTAGTGAAATATACAGTGCTGGGTGTATTAGTTGTAATAGTCGCCAAGCAAATTTTCCATCTTTATTATTTAAGAATTTATAGTTAACATCTTCAAAGGTTGCTGGAGAATGTCTTTTGGTTTGTCCTTGACTGTTAGTGTATGTAGAATAAAAAGTTGAAAGTTCTTGTCCACTGATATAATTGGAAACAGCTTGCAATAAATTTTCAAACACAAAATATTTTGGAAGATCAAAGTTGAAATAGCTTTCTGCTTTAAGAAAAAATTGTCTTACGTCTGTATGATTAAGGTCTAAAATTCTTGTCATTCGTTATTGTTAAATGTTATCGGATGTAGTCTTTTAAGCTTGCCTATAACACCCAAATCTAGGCAATAACCATAAATCATCAACCTTAGTTGCGTAAAAACTCCAGAAAAACCCTATAAACCGCCTTTATACATACATATAGCAATTAAGGAAGATTTTACTCATATCTTGTAAACCCAAACATACTTACATTTTAGTATCTAGATGGATGCGTAACTAAATCCTAAAATAATGGGTCGGGCGGATAAGAGCCGCAATTCTGGATGTCTGGTCGCTTGCTGATACCCGGGTGAGGGATGCGCAGGGCGCGAGCGCAGCGAAGCGGCCCCGCCCGTACCGCTGAAAAAACAAACCAATTGCGGGCGGGGCGGGAGCGACAGCGCACCCCGTAGCCAGCCCGACCCCGCTGCCTTGCATCGCTTGGCAGCGGGGGCACCCCATAATAAAAATGAAAAGAGGAAGAGCTGAGAGCTTAGCGAGGGATGATGGTGCGCTGCGGGCGCGCTATGGGGTTAGGGCGGGGTTATTTTGTGAGGCGGTATGTGCCAAGGAAGAGTTCGTCTAAGCCGCTGGCGCAGAAGGATGCGATGGCGTGGCGCGGGGTGCAGACGATGGGTTCGTGGCTGAGGTTGTAGCTGGTGTTGAGGAGTACGCTGTGGCCGGTGAGGGATTTGAAGGCGCGCAGCAGGCGGGCGTAGAGGGGATTTTGGCTGTCGGTGACGGTTTGGACGCGGCAGGTGCCATCGGCATGGGTCACGCCGCGCAGGAGCGCGCGGTATGGTTCTTTTACATGAAAAACTTTTGTCATGTATGGCGCTTCGGTGCATCTGGCGATGAAGTAGCGGTGGAAGTCGTCCTGCAGGACGCTTGCGCCAAAGGGGCGGAAGCTCTCGCGGAATTTGATTTTTTGGTTGACGATAGATTGTATGTCGGGTGTTGCCGGGTCTGCCAGGATGCTGCGGTTGCCGAGGGCGCGGGGACCAAACTCCATGCGCCCCTGGAACCATCCGATGACTTTTTTTTGCGCGAGCGCCCGGGCAGCAGCATCGGTGATGTCGGGTTCGCGTTGGGCTTTGCAGGCGCAGCTTTGCAGCACACGGGCAATTTCATCATCGCTGTATTCGCTGCCGTAAAACACGTGGGTTTGTTTTTCAAACTGTGTGATGCCCTGCTCTGCCGCGGCAAGGTACGCTGCCCCGAGCGATATGCCCGCATCGCTTGCGGCGGGCTGAATGAACAGTTCATCTACTTCGTGTAGTTGTTCAATTTTCATGTTGGCGAGGCAATTGAGCGCTACGCCTCCTGCCATACAGATTTTTCGGATGCCGGTTTCGCGCACATATTTTTTTACAATGGCACACAGCGCCTGCTCCAGTAAGAATTGTGCCGAGGCGGCCAGGTTTTTGTATTCATCTGTGATGTGTGTATCGGTTCTGCGTTTTGTGCCTGTGAGTTGGAGCAATTTTTCAGTGTAGAGCATTTCGTAGCGCGAGGGACCGGGTTGGCCGGGAAGGATAGGTACGAGGTATGCTTCGTTGAGGCGATAGCCGCTATCGGTGATTTGCAGCAGCGCCTCCAGCCGTTCGGGAGTTGGTTTACCAAAGGCGGCTAAGCCCATGAGTTTGTACTCGTCCATATCACGTGTGAAGCCGCAGATCTGTGTTATCATAGAATAAAACAAACCCAAACTCTGCGGGCGGGCGTAGCGTTCGAGCACTTGCAGCGTACCGTGCCTGCCAACAGCTACCTGGGTACTGATGCCGTCACCGGAGCCGTCAACGGTGAGGATGAGGGCTTCGTCAAAACCCGAGGCGTAGTAAGCCGATGCCGCGTGGCAATCGTGATGATGAAAGCGCCGGATGGGGGGACAATGGCCGAAATAACTTGTGAAATGATTTTTTAATATGTCTTCAATAGCCGGCTGCCAGGTGCTGCCGTGAAATGCGAGTGTAGAAACATCGGTGATATGTATGCCCGCAATGCGTAACACTTCTTTTACAGCGAGTATGGGCAATTGGCCCGGGGCGTGCTTGATGCGGTTGAGGCGCTCTTCCTCCACAGCGGCTACGATGCTGCCGCCGCGCAAGAGCACAGCCGATACGTCCTGATAACCGGGGCGCACGCCTCCGTTGATGCCTAAGATGTATTTTTCATTCGCCACACAAAAAGTATTTGTCGTAAACAATTTCGGGGAAAAAGCCCAGCTTGCTGATGAGCTTGATGAGCGGGCGCAGGCGCCACATCAGTGAATAGCCGGTGTTGTAATCGCGGAAGGTTTTAGGGGGCAGGCGCAGCCATGCTTCAAAATCCTCGCGCGAAACGGCAAGGCGTTTCAGGCAAAGGTCTATGATGCGCGGGTCTTCCATCACATAGGGTTTTTTGACGGCCTCCAGCGCCCAGTCGCGGTCCATTTGTCCATCGCGAATAAGAGCGCTGTATGCGTTGAGGCGAAAGTCAATGTTGAATTTTACGCGGTGAACATAGGTAATCAGCGACCAGTATAAATCATCGTAGTAATGCGCACCCGGATACACCCAATTGTACTCGCGCTTTAAAATTTCTTCTGCCTCGCGGCGGATGTATTTCTCGTAATACAACGGAGAGTATGCGCGAATGCCTTTTATGAAACTGTAATAGAAGAGTTGTTTCCACCCGAAATGATAGTTGGGGTCTTCGGGCTTCCAGGGGCGCAGCTTTACGGTTCCGAATTTATTTTGCACATCGTTGAGGTAATCGCCCACCATATACGCCCAGCTTATGGGTTTTATACCTTCGGTGCGGAACGATTGCCCGTAGATGATGTGTTTTAAACCTTCTTTGCATGCCACTCCGTAACAGGCGGCTGCAATGCCTACATCGGTGCCCTGGTTAAGGTCGGGCACGCTCGCTTTCAGGAAAGAGATTTTCAGGTCTTTGGCTTCGCGCCAGTCGCTGGTGATGGTGCGCAGGTCCACGCCCAGTTTGCGGGTGATGTTTACCATATTTTCGCCCGCCACGGGGTTGTCGAAGCCATCGTTGAAGTGAACAGCCAGGGGGCGCAGTTGGTATTTGGTAACCGCAAGGTGAAGCACATACGAACTATCGCGGCCCCCGCTGATGCCCACGATGCAATCGTATTTTTTGCCACGCCCATCGCGCTTAATTTTCTTTAGCGTGTTGTTCCAGATTTGCTGCCCGCGCTCGTCATTCGGATACATGCGACACCACTTGTCGTGCAGGTGGCAAAAGTTGCACACTCCGTTATTATCGAAGGTGATGCCGGGACAAGTAGTGTCGCTGATGCAGCGCACACAGCGCCGGTACGGGATTTTCTTAAGTATGCCATTAACAATAACCCCCTCACTCATGCGTCAATTATAGAACTTAAAGCCCTGACTGCGCAATGCTTCACCGATTTGGGTGCCTTTGAGCGGGCGCTGTGGCATGTCGAATTCGGCAATGGCTAAATCACCGGCAAACTCGTTGAACATGCCTTGTGCGATTATCCCTTGCGGGCCTACACACAGGGAACAACCCACCATTTTCTTTCCTTCGTACGGGCCGCCCACGATGTATCCCACGCTCGTGGCGCTGGCTATCACCAGCCCGTGTGCCCTGGCGAGCACGCTGAAGGGTTTTATCCATTTATCGCGATAGGGGTCTTCAGCTTCAGTTACCGAGTGGTTGACTGTCCATGAAGACGGAGAGAGGATGAGCTGCGCGCCCATGCGCGCAAGCACATGGCCTATATCTAAGGCATCCAGATAATTATCGGCACAAATATTCATGCCTATTTTCCCAAATGGAGTATCGTAAACCTCTAACTTCTGGCCCACGAGGTAGTACGGAAACTCTACCGTAAGGAGATTGATTTTTCGGTGCAGACCGACAAGGTTGCCGTTGTTGTCAATTAATACGGCTGTATTGTAGTTGCCATGCGAAGTTTTTTCAGTCAACCCCACGCAAATCCACATATTATATTTTTTTGCCAACAGACAAAAGTGGTCGCTGTATTCACCGGGGATGGGTTTTGCGTGGCGGATGCCATCGGGGTGTGTCCAGGCGAAGTCGATTGTTTCGGGCAGCAGGGTGAGCTGGCAGGCGGCAGAAGCTGCGCGGGCGATAAGCTTTTCGGCACGCTCAAAGTTGCGCTCGGGCTCAGTTCCTTCCACAAGGAGTTGGGCGAGGGCGAGTTTCATTTTCGGGGTTTAAATGTAACTACTAACCACCATAATTTGAGCGTTTCGGCAAGGGCTTTGCGAAGCGTATTCCAGCTGCCCCCTTTTGCTTTGCCGGATTGGCGGGGATGATATACCGATGGAATTTCTATGGGCATGATGCCCATTCGATTTAGCTTGGCACATATTTCACTTTCAATCAGAGAACTTCTTAACACAGGCGCTGTTATCATCAAATGCTCGCGGCGGTAAACTTTTACCCAGTTCACATCGCGAAGGTAAAGCCCAAGAATATGTTGATTAAAAAGACGATTCAACCAGGTGAGTAGTTTGCGATATGAGTTGTAATTAGTTTGCGGGCGGTAGAAGGAGTAGAATGTTTCTTTTGTAAAGGGACGTACGGCATTCAACTCCTCAATATCGAATTGTCCATCGCCCGGAATGGCGCATACGTATTCGCGTGTAGCAGCTTCGTAACCACTCCGCAATGCCAATCCTATACCAGCATTAACGGCATGAGTAATCACTATTATACCCGGGTTTTCTTCTTTTAACTTTTTACATATGTCCGGAGTACCATCCGTGCTACCGTCATCCACAATAATGATTTCGTGCTCTGAATGACTACGAGAGCAAAATGCTTTCAACCGCTCATATACACGGATAAGGTTGTGTTCTTCATTGTAACAAAAGATAATAAACGAGTAGTTCAAGGTAAAGGGACAATAGCTCCGTCCAATGATAAAGATTGTTGTGCTTTTTCTAAAATATTGATGATTTCCAGGGCGTTGTAACCGTCTGAAGCGGGTTGTTTCGCACATTGAATACACTCCAAAAACTCAACGATTACATTTCGCAGAGCTTCGCCCTGCTCAATTTTCGGGATAATGATATTTCCGAGGCGATAGTCCGTAAGTTTGGTTTTGTTTTCATCGCGTTGGATGTTTGGCTCGTACTCATAAATGGTGAGTTTGTTGGTGGGCTCTATATCGTCATAAATCATCATGCGTTTTTCACCGCCCACTATCATCTTGCGGATTTTTACCGGACTTGCCCAGGAAGAATTTATTTGTACCAGCATGCCGGATGGATAATAAAGAAACAGGTAAGCAACGTCTTCAGAGCCGTGCTCAGGGTTGATGCGGCCGATGGCTCTCACCGATGTAGGTTTTTCATTAACTAAAAACTGGATAATACTCAGGTCGTGACAGGCAAGATCCCAAAGTACGTTGACATCTTCCTGATAAATACCCAGGTTTACCCGTGTGGCATCCATATAATGAATGGGGCCGAGATAATCTTCCCGGAAGTATTCCTTCATTTTCCACACTACCGGATGATAACGGAAAATGTGGTCAACCATTAAGATAAGCCCACGCTCTTTTGCAATGCGGCACAGCTCTTTTGCCTGCGCCACGGAAGTAGTAAGGGGTTTTTCTACCAGTACGTGTTTGCCGGCGAGGAGCGCTTTGCGGGCATGGTCATAATGGTAGCGTGTTTCGGTTGCGATTACAAAGGCAGCGCTGTGGTTTTGAGCTAATGCATCTTCAAAAGAGTCGTAACAGGTAATATTAGGGTATTGTCGTTTAAGTTGAGCGCGCTTTTCGGGCATAATTTCTGCAACACTGATACGGTCAGCGCTAAGGGTTTCAATGAGGTTGCGGAGGAGGTTTTTCCCCCAGTAACCGTAACCGGCCAAACATACGTGCATATTAATGGAATGACGCATATCATCTAATGCAAATAGAAAAATAAAAATCAAATTGCTATATTAGCGGTAGCGATAATTTTATCGTAAAATTACATTGATAAAAATATGAATATATGAAAACTGCCCGCTTTATTGACCCCGCCGTACAGGAAAGTTATGAAGAAAACGGATATGTATTACTCCGCAACGTGCTCAACAGGGACGAAATCACGCAACTTCGCTTGTTATTTGAGCAACATTACCCTCGTGAGGGTTGGCCGTCCACCATGTGGAACAGTTTATGCGACATCCCCCATGATGTTTCAGCTAACCTCAGCGACCAGATACTTAAAATCGTTAAGCCCCGCTTAGATGAGCATATTACCAACTATGTGTGCCCTGCTGCGACTTTTCTAGTCAAAAACCCAAATGAAAAAAGCACTGTGACCTTACACCGCGATTTCAGTGTGCAAGATGAACCGGAGTTTTCCTATCAAAACATCTGGTTACCGATAGTTGATACTACACCTGAAAACGGGCAACTTTACGTTTTAAGAAAAAGTCATAAGTTTTTTGATTACCCGTTGCCCCACAATACTGTTTGGCCATATCTGGAATATGAGCCGATGCTACTGAAATATTGCGATGTTATAGATGCCAAAGCAGGGGATTTAGTGGTTTATGGCGACAAAGTACTACATGGTTCTCCTGATAACCGGTCAAAACACCCCAGACCCGTAGTACATTTTGGATTGTTACACCCGGAAGCGAAACTGTATTACTACTACCATAGCCCTTCGGATAACATGGTAACGGTATATGAAGTTCCCTATACTTTCTTTTTTGAAAACGCATGGGGTAATCAGGATCACCGTTTCCCCATATACAAAAAGTTCTCTTACTCGCCTCCGCTGCTGACACAACAGCAAATTATACAATGGTTAGAAAAGGAAGTGCACAAAAGTGAATTGCACCCTGTTTTATGATACACAATGTTTTTTTCGATGACAAGCTAAACACCGCATTGTCAGAACTCGGTTATGTAAAAATCCGTTTATTACCGGAACCACATATTAAACGGCTGAAAAATCTTTACGCAGAGATTCATAGTTCTACAAAAGCTCCTTTTACCACATTCATGCGCCAAGATTATACTTACCGCAAAAAAGTGGATGAGGGCATCAAAGAAATTTTTCGACCCGCTATTGAAAATTTATTTCGATATCATATTCCCTTCTGGGGTAATTTTTTTACAAAACCACCCGGAGAGCCGGAGATGCCGCTACATGCCGATTGGCGATATGTGAACGAGGAGACAGATATATCACTTAACATCTGGGCGCCGTTATCTGACACGGATCAGCAAAACTCAACTTTGGGACTTGTGCCGGGTTCACACCGGGTAGTCAATCAAATACGGGGAATTAACATTACCGATACTTATCGAAAGTATGCACGGGAAATTGCTGACCGATTTGTACAATATGTACCATTAAAAGCCGGAGAGGCCATCGTATATGACCATCGTTTACTGCATTTATCCTCTGCTAATGCTTCGGCATCACCGCGCATTGCAGCTACTTTGATAATGGTGCCAAACCACCAGAAAGTAAAGATTTTTATTGCTAAGAACGAGGGAGATAAGACATTTTACGAGTTTGTCATAGATTCTATAGAGGAAATGCTCCGTTTTGAGAGCAGCAGCTTTTTTGAAACTCATACCCCCATACATACGATTAGTGATTTTATCTTCCAACCAATTCGCCCCGAAGATTTATCACTTTCAGATATTCAAAAACCATTCGTTTGATTATGTTAACTCCTTTCAAAAATAAAAAGACCGAATGTGAATTTCTGGGAAAAGGATATGTGTTACTACCTCTGTTGAACGACCTGCAGTTGACCAAATTACGCGAAGTTTTCAGCTCATTTCATAAAGAGGTGAGTATTAGAACACACAACTTTAACGTATTGAACGATAATGCTGTAGCTTCGGATGCATTCCGACCAATAAATCTGGAAAACGAAACAATCGAAATTATTCGTGCAGCCCTTGAGTTACATTTTGAAAAATTTGAAATAATTGACAGTGCGCATTTAATCCATCAGGCAGACACTTTAGAGGAATATGCCTATCGCCAGGAATGGAGTTACACCAACGAGAAAGAACATGCGTTTATCACCTGTTTTATTCCGCTTAATGATACATGCAAAGGGAACGGTTGTATGGCTTTATTGGAAGGAACACATCAGGGTATTGAGAGCATACGTTCTTCTAATTCGGAAACAATCAGAATTCCTTTTGAGCAAATTCCAAAAGAAATGCGAACCGACCTGCCGATGGAGGCGGGTCAGTGTCTGGCTTATCACCAGGCAATATTTCACTGTTTAAAACTTAACCAGGCCAATGTAGATTTTACAGCGCTCCGCTTGATATTAAAACATCAGAAATCCCCCATATATCACTACATACGATTTGACAACGAAATCAGAGCATATCAACTTACACCCGCGGCTTTTCGCGATATGTTAAGCAGAACATACCATACACACTTGCCACAGGAATCGAAACTCGTAGAAACATTCGCACATGAGGAAATGTCACCCGAAGTATCAGAAGTAAAAGCGGCATGGCGTTCAAATCGTTTTACTCATCGGCTTCTGTGCAGTGATGAGCCACATCGTACATTTCAATTGGAGGGTTACGTACATATTCGTGGAGCGCTTGACACAAGTATCATAGAACAGTTAAAAGAAAATTACCATCGTCATTTTACTACCGGACCTGGCATGTTTGTAACGCATCATTATGAGCGAAATGTTCAAACTAACAAGCGCCACAGCGAAATGATTTTTAGTTGCATCAAGCCCCTTTTACAGAACTATTTTGTTAATATAAGACCCCTCATAGGTCATTATGCGGCCAAGACGCCAGGAGCGGACGGTCTGTTCAATTTGCATCAGGACTGGAGTATAGTGCCGGAAGAGTTATATGGGGTCATTCATTGCTGGATACCTTTGCAAGCTGTTTCGCCTCATAATGGCACACTCGCGGTTATACCGCGTTCCCATTTAGTTTTTCATAACTATCGCTCAGGTACTTGTCCTATTCGCTTTGTCCCCTTTGAACCATTACGTGATCGGGTAATTGAAATCACTGCCGAACCCGGAGATGTAGTCCTGTATCACCCTGCCTTGTTTCACGGATCGGGTGTGAACCACAGTCATCAGGAACGGGTAGCTGTTGTGGCAGCCATTTGCCACAAAGAAGCGCCAACTGTATATTATCACCATGAAAACAGTCACATATATGAGTATGTATTAACAGAGGATGACCTCTTCGGCAGATTAGATGACCTGGCGGCGGGGAGTAAGCCACTCGGAAACGTTATTCGCAAAGTCCCTAAAAGAGTTTTGGATATTACCGATGAAGAAATAATACGGCACTTAAACAGTAATATACCAACATTTGTATCACATGTTGCGTTTTGAACGATTCACGCATCGGAATGGTAATGCACCATTCAATGTAAGGCATATTATCCAATGTGAAGTTACGGGTTATGTGGTTGAGGATATATTATCGGTTGATGATATTGATTTTTTATTCAATATACTGAACCGCACATCTGAAAATTTTATAGCTGACCTCAATTACGGCAATGGATACTCTGTTCCTTATCTTTTTGGTTCTGTTTATCGGTCAAAACCCAAGGAGGAAGTACAACGTTATTTTAACACCATAATACCGTTCCTGAATGCTGCAGATGAAGCGGGCAACACGGATGTAACCCGTTGGATTGTCAATAAAATTTATATGTATTTTAAACCCTTTGAGCTAAGACCTCTACAAGGTTTCTTGCCATATAGTTTTCGGGTAGTGTTACCCGGCAAGGGAGGGTTATACTTGCATCAGGACGGTAAACTGTTGCCCTATATACACGAAGAAGTGGGAAATTTGATAGGGCAACACATATTACCAGATACGATGTTGAGCTGGTACTTCACTTTGCGGAATCCGTCCAAGGGGGGTGAGCTATGGGTGGCTGACAGCATTTATGATAATTGCATTAAAGAAGGTCAGTTTACCATAAAAGACCCGAACGGCAATATTATAGCTGAAGAAGCCATGAAACATGAAGTAGTGGAAACTCCGGCAGGCAGCTTATTGATGTTTAAAGGAGGCACCTATTGGCATAAAGTTATTCCACCGGCAGCACATGACACTGAGCGGGTGACATTGGGTGGTTTCGCAGCATTGTCAACAGATGAAAAAAGTATATATTTTTGGAGTTAATTACAAAAATGATCAATTATATTACAAAAATATTTAAACCATCTCTCCGTCTGCCAACCTTGCAGGAGAATAAATATTACCGTATCCGCATGGATAGTTTTTTTATCAATGACGACCATCACGCAAAATACTTGCAGTACGGTTGGGTGAAAATTGAGCAGGTAATCCGCCAGGATGAAATAGACAGATTTATGCAAACATTTGATGAAATTTCAAAGTTGGACGGATTTGAATTAGATAAGCATTTGCTCAACAGCGGACGGCTTTTTAATCCTGAAATACGGAAAAAAGTACAGCAGGTAATCAATGAATTAGCCCCGGTAATTCTGCCCCGTTTGTTTGATATGCAAAAAACCGATACACACACCGGGGGCGCCTTTCAGGTAAAACCCCCTCATCCCAACAGCGACTTATTGATACATCAGGACTCTACTGTAATAGATGAAGAGAGCGACTATTGCCTGTTTGTATGGATACCCTTTTGCGATGTAACTATGGAAAACGGTGTTGTATCTTTTGTAAGTGGCAGCCATCTGTGGGGTAATACCCAACGCAGCTTAGGTGTTCCCTGGCAGTTCAAAAATTATATACCTATACTTTATAAGCATGCTCACCCCGTTACCGTCAAAAAGGGTGATGTGATTGTTTTTGACCCGGCTTGTATCCATGCCAGCGCTCCCAACCTCGGTACAGAAATCCGTCACGCCATTACCATGACGGTACTACGTAAGAACTACCAGTTGGTGTATTATTTCCGTAACCCGGAACTGCCTCTTGACCAAATCGAAAAATATTATGTGACGGAAGAGTTTTATTACACGTATGATTTTATTTCCAAACCGGATGAAACTTTATGGAGAAAAGAGATAGTGCCATACAAATACTTTGATTACTCAGAAAAAGAAATGCTTGAACTTATACGACATTACACTCCGAAAGTTTCTTAATCCCTCTAATGATATAATACACGGGGTTAATAAAAAATATTACCATCGGAAATGCGATCACACTAATACCGATCCCCATCAGAACAGCTATCCCCAGGTGCATCAGCAGCAAACCGATGCCCCACCATACGGTAAGTTTTGGCATATAAACCACCACAAAACAAAATAACTCCAGCAGCAGTGCAGCAAACAACATCGCAGCAGGTACCCACGGATAATTGGAGAAAATGTTATATATAGATTGTGCGTAATTCAGGTATTCCGAATTCCCTGTGTCAGCATATAAAAAGTAAAAATTTTTCATTATTTGCAGGCAAAAGCCCTCAACATCTAAAAACCAACCTAAACCTGACTCATAAATCTTGGAAATGCCCGCCAAAACGTAGCCGGCAGCAATCATTTGTACTGAGTAATTAATAGCTTTATAAGCTACAGAATTCGGGTAGTTACGCTCATTCTGATAAAAAGCTATGGCTTGTCCGATACATATTGCTGTCAGAATGGTGGCGCGGGCATAAATGCCGTTGGCCTCATGATATGAAACAACAAAAAAGGACAATACGGCTAAGACAGTCACAACCAATTTCATGTTGCGGTTCAACACATACACAACCCCGCAACCGTTTATAATTATAGATGCTAATACCTTCATCCAAACCGGCAGCGAAAAACTCATCGGTACAAATCGGAAAATACCTTCGGGGTAAAAATTCTGATTACTCTGAAATAGAAATATGGTTAATGTAGCACAAAGTATTACACTCCATGATAAACGAATAGTGAACCAAAAAAGCGTTATTTCACTATCTGATAAATCAGCGACATGCTTCATGCCGGCAAAATGTTTCTGTAGTAATCTGATTTGGAATTTTATAAAGATTCAAGAGACACAATCGTAAATCACTTTGCATTGCAGAGATACGATATGTGTGTAGCTGTTTGCATAAATATTCTAAAGCTGCTGAGTCCGATTGACCGTAATGTTTTCGATACGCATAGTATTTGTGCGTAAGATCAGCCGAACGACAACGTAAATGTTCCCTTATGGGAATAAAATGCGATTCGGCATTTTTTACTACAATGATTGTGGCATTGTCAGGAAAAGCGTTATACATCTTGTACAGTGAAAACGGGTGAAATTCACCGATTAATAAAGATATTGATATGTATATTATCCAAAGGTATTTTTCAAGCATATTCAAACGTGAGATACTGGTTGGTGTAATGAATGGACAGGTGATTTTTTTAATGAAAAGTATTGTTCCATTAGATAGCCGATAGCTCTTTCACCACGAGTAACATACCGTCTTTTGATTACATTCCGTAAACTTTTGTATATTCTTGACGGATGACTACTGTAAGAAACTATATAAAAAACAGTTAATAAAAGAATGTTATAAATACGATAAATAAATGAAGGGATGTTATTATTGTAAAATTGACTTTTTGTGATAGAATCAGTGTAAAGTATATCATAAAAAAACGAGTCGGAGAGCGATAATTGACCATATTGTTCAAATTGTTTGAATAACTCAGATCCCGGGTATGGCATAAAAACAGCCATACCCGTATCTTGTGCTCCGGCAAATGCCGTTTTTGCAAGATAAAGCATACTTTTCCAAATATCGCGGTGGGTTTCTCCTGGAAGACCTATAATCGAGTTAACGTAAACGTACATTCCAAGTTGTGAAGCCAACTTCATTGCAGGTAGCATCTTGTCCGGGTCGGCTTTTTTCTGAATAAGTTGTAACACTTTTTTACTTCCGCTTTCAGGAGCGAAGGTAATATTGGTGCATCCTGCTTTAGCCATTTCCCTTATCACTTCCTCAGACAGGGCCTCACTTCGTGTGCCTGCGGGCATTTGCCATGTAAAATGTACCGGGTAATTTTGCAGTAAGCGGCAAAATTCCAGTATCCATTGTCGGTTTATAATGGCCGTGAGGTCAAACAATTCAAAATTAGTTACACCGTATTTTTCATACATATAAATCATTTCCTGAAGAATGTTATCGGGACTACGTAAGCTATATTTGGTAGTCCACATGTTAGGACTGCTGCAGAAAGTGCATGTATAGGGACACCCCCGGGTGGCTAAAGTAGGCAAACTTTTTCGTTCGGTAGGTGTCAATGTAATTTGATTATCAAAATAAGCATTGACAGGAAAAAAATGCCACGCTGGGTAGGGTATATCATTTAATTGACGAATACGCTCCCTGCGCGGATTTAATACGATTTTCCCATCTTTTTTGAATACAATCCCTTTGACTGTAACCAGTGGTATTTGATTTTCTATAGCCGATAAAACTTCCTTAAATGTTTCTTCTCCTTCACCCACCACGCAAATGTCTAACTCACTGTCTTTCAGTGCGTATTCCGGCATCCCCGAAATGCTTTCTCCACCTGCTATTAACACTGCTTCAGGAAACCGACTACGCAAAACTTTGATCAACCGCCTATCCAATAGCCAGTTGTTAGAGAACATGCAACTCAAACCGATAACTTTGGAGCCGCAAGGAACTAACTCTGCAACAACTTCGGGGCGCATTCCCTGAATGATAATATCATTGCCTAATTCAGTAGGATGGAATTCACAAATATTATTGGCAATAGCATCAATTACGCGAACATTGTGCCCTGCCGACTCGGCTGCAGCAGCTATGTAAGCAAGCCCCAGCGGCGCGACCGGCTTCATAGTAAGTGTGCCGCGAATCATTAACTTTGGGGGGCGTATGAGAACAATATTCACATACCAAATATAATTATCCTAATTACTCAAACCATACTGTGTCATTAATTTATTTACAATCCGGCATACGCATAAAAAACATCGGTAACAATCATCAATATTTCTCTTCGGGCGCAACTATTATCCCCTTACTCAACGAGGAACAAATAGGTAAACTTCTGAGAATATTCTATACAAATTTTAATCCGGACAATTTGCCCCTACTGTATGATACAATTGCTACCGAACCAGCCCATCATATTAAAAAAATCAACCAGGAGATACTATCAGTAATAGGTGAACCATTGTCAAATGCTTTGGAGAACTTCGAAATTGTTTGCTCCATATTTATTATAAAAAAACCGGGAAATGACAGTTATCTTAATTTCCATATCGACCCGACCATGACGTACAGACACCTGAACAACATGGCGTTATGGATACCATTATGTGACATTGATGAACATACCGGAATGCTGTGTTTAGACCTAGCTACTCGAAACATGGTAGATTATTACACCTTTACGATGCCTTGTCCGTTTGCAGGTTATGAAGAAACCATACGTAAACACAGCGTGTGTTTTCCTATGAAATCCGGTGAAGCTCTTTTGTTTGACAACCGAATATTACATTGTACAGAGAGAAACCTGTCAACAAAGTTGCGCGTAGCTGTAGTATCAAAAATAATTGACAAAAGTGCTCCGTTGGTGACAGTTTACTATTTTAAAGATAATCCTCCGGGTAAACAGGCGGCGCTATACGAACACAAGCGAAATATCTTTCTCTCAGGGGAATTTCGCCTATCTGTGCCGCCCGATGACTCTATATTTGTAAAGTATCTTCCCCATTTACCCTTGAGTTTCTCAGAAGATGCATATTTGAAGCATCGCGAGGAGGTTATGAAGAAATCACCTTGACTTTGAATGCATAAATTACAGGTATTTCCTGCGTGCCAACTGTAACATTAGCAGAGTCAACGGCAGTGAAAAGCAAGCGCATCTGATAAAACTCAGTCGTAAGTAAATTGATAAGTTGTACTCTTTGGGCAGTAGAAACATATAGGATTGAGTCCGATTTACTGTCCACAAACCGGAAAAATTCATCTGCGTGATAAAAATTGCAATTACAAGCTTTCGAAAGTTTATTTTTAAAAGGAGTCAAATGGGTCAGTTGACCTAAATCATAAAAATATATGTTGGCAGGTAACTTCATAGGAGTAAACACTCTATCATCCAGAATATCTTTCGTATCTACATCTATAAATACATACGGAACAGATGGTCTAATAAATTTGCTCCTGGCGACTTTTTTGGTTAATATTTCCTGTTGTTCTTTTTTCCACATATGATAGAAATTACCGAAGTTAATTACAGATAAGAATGCCGGTACTAGTATTATCGCAATATTACCGCTGTTGCTTATTGGGAAAATTACGTTAACCAGATTAAACAATAATGTAGTTTGCAAAATAGGTGTATAGTGCCATGGCTCCATTTTCATCACATACGCAGTAAGAATAATCACTAGCCATACAGTCAGATTGAACAGTACAACCCGGATTACTTCGCTTTTTCTCCCAGACATCGCTAAAATCATCATACCTGCAGCAAAAACATACAGGTAAGCGAAGCTAATGCCGCTACATTTTTTTACGGTACCGGACATATTTATTAGCGATTGTCGAATTGTTTTAAATGGCTCTTTTAATTGATTAATTTCTTGCATCTTCTTGCGCACATATAATTCATAAACATGATTATAGTTAACGATGGTAGTATCCGATATAAACGAGGCCCGTATGATACTTTGCGCAAGCATTTTTCTGTAAGAGGTACTATCAATGGGCGGTGGTGTTCTTGCATCAGTAACATAAAATATCATCGGTTCTATTACCTTAAAAAAATAATGATCGCGCAACTGGACCAGTATGCCGATAAATAATATTACAGCAATAATTCCCGGTATTAAAAGCCCTTTCAGTACATTTTTAAGATCATCGAACCAAAAGACATATATCGCAAAAAGTATTGTACCGCCCAGCCCTGCTTCCCATCGCCACATATAACCGCCAAAGCATAGCAGTGTAAAGAACAATATCGTACAGATATTTTTTACCCCACTAGTACGGGTGATATGGAGGTATATGCCCCATGCGCCTACCGCACTGCTCACCACTCCTACACCAGTCACAGAAAACTCTTGAAATGGAATTATTAAACATCCTAATGCCAGTATTAACCATGAAATGACATACAGCAGAATTCGCAAAGTTGTATTGTACTTATCAATGGTTTCGTCTATCGGCAACATGCAAGCAATACTTGCCAAAATCACAGTCCATTGTAGTAGAATAATAATACCTGTCCATGGCCAAGTTGGGACCAAATAATGCAGCATACCGATCATCCAGGATGCAGGAAACAATCCCAGGTGATACGTTTTTAATACTAAACCATCAGACAATTGTCCGCTCATAATGGCGGCCCCGAGATAATCGTAGTCGCCATATACCGGTGGTAAAAGATTACATATAACAATATTGATGATGATGCCGAAAATGAACCACTTGGTAAATAGACGAAATGTAAAGGGTATAATCATTCAGATATTACACAAAAACTTTGTTTAATTTATACATATAAAGTTGTGCATACCAAATTAATACAAACTTCTGGTACGTAATGTCAGGATAACGGGTGTGGCGAAAATGCTTATTGATGTAACATTGGGGCGGTTGCCCGCGATTGATTTTAAGGAATTGCTCAGAAGAAATATGATATTCTACCACCTCGTTGGGAGTAGAAATATTATGTACATAATGATGTAATAAAGTGGCTTCTTTCGGGTATATTGTGCATACTACTACCGGACGGAGTCCTCTTCCGGTGTTAGGTAATGATGCATGTACCACAGCATTGCTAAAGCATATACAGTCACCTGCCCTCATCGGTATGGTCTTCATAAAGGGGAGTAGTTTATCGCGATAAGCTGCAAACGGTATGGGATATGCAGGTGATGGTCGCAAATAGCCGGAAAAAATCCGATGCGAAAACGGCAATACTTGAATAGCCCCGTCCTCGGGCAGTATATCTTCCAACGCTAACCAAAGATTGAAAGAATAATATTTACTTTCATCTACATAAGTCCAATCCTGATGCGGAGGAACGCGCGAGTCAATATCCGATTCTTTTAGTAAAAAATTATAACCCAACACCTGAAATAATTGAAAATGCACTTCAATTTGTCCGCTCAATATATCGGAAATTTGTTTGCTGATTTGGATTCTTAACTCCGCATCATCTATCCAGCCGGTACCTTTAAATTTATCAGGGCACTTTAAATGCTCGGACAATTTATCATTCAATAAATTGTGCAAATTTTTGAGCACTACTCGGTCCTTTACTAGAGGAAAAACACAGTAACCTAATTGTTTAAATTTTAGTTGAAGGGCTTTATTTTTAAAAAACATATTTGGCTAAGGCGATTGATATCTGTAGGCTAGTTTACGTTCTAATTCATTTTGATAATTCTTTTCGCTTATATTTCGAATGGTTCGCAATATGCTTGTCGGATTTTTTATGTAATCCAAACCATAGAAAAAGAAATAGGCAAGCCACATATATATTTTATACCAAAAAGCCGAAATATTATCATTATAATACTGATGTTCAGTAATCGTTTCAATAATAAAAAGAGAGTCAATTACGTAATCATCGCTGGATGATTCAATTTTACCCTCTTTTAAAAGCCTATCAAAAAGCGAACTGCCTGGGTATGGTCTGAAAACAGCTAAGGGCATTTCATCAACTCCGTTTAGTTTGCACTTAAATAAAAATAAAAATGTTTTCCATACATCAAGGTGTGTTTCGTCAGGTAGCCCCATAATCATATTAATATAGACTATCATACCCTGCTTTTTGGAGTATTTTATAGACTGTAAAATGTTATCCAATGAAACTTTTTTCTTGATGATATTTAGCAAACGTTGCGAGCCGCTTTCCGGAGCGTATGTAATAAAAAAACATCCTGATTTTTTAAGCCAATAAGCCACTTCTTCATCAATAGCTTCACTGCGCGTACCGGCTGGTATTTTCCAGGTGATGTTTAGTTTCTTTTCCACCAATTTTTGGGCAAATTCTATAATCCAACGCTTTTGAATAATGGCTGTGAGGTCAAAAAATTCAAAATTAGTAGCCCCATAAATATTTTTCATATATTCTATTTCGGCTATCACATTGTCGGGTGAGCGCATAAAATAGCGGGTTCCCCACATATCGGGGCTGGTACAGAAAGTACATTCATATGGGCACCCCCGCGTGGCCATAATACCCAGTGTAATGCGGGGTGTTTCGCCAGGATACACTGCATGGCGCTGATAGTTGTAGATCGGCATAGTGCTCCAATCGGGAAAAGGCACCTCATCTAACTTACGGATGCGTTGCCGGGGTTTAGTTTTATAGATAGTGCCATCCGGCAAACGACACATGATACCCGGAACATTGCTAAGTGGCAGATTTTTTTCAAAAGCACTTAATAATTCAATGGACGTTTCTTCTCCTTCTCCCATAACACACGCAATGAGTTGGGGCGCTTGTTGCAAACAGGTTTCCGCCATGCCGGTGATACTCTCCCCGCCGGCAATCATTTTGGCAAGCGGAAATTTTCCAGCGAGGTATTTTATCAAAGCGCGATCTAACGGCCAGTTAATACTAAACATGCAACTTAAGCCAATCACATCAACATCGAGAGGTATGCGGGATGCAATTTCCTCAAAGCTTAAGCCCATGCTGATCAGCCGATAACCTTTTTTTACGCGATTGCTGTAAACGGGTATTGGCTCGTTTTTATTAAACTGGTTAGGGGCTTCGGCAATAGCATCAATTACATTTACTTGATGCCCTGCCGCTTTAAGAGATCCGGCAATTAACGCTATGCCCAACGGGGGAATAATAGGTATTGGCTGACTACCTTCTATCATGAATTTGGGCGGTCTGATAAGCACAACTTTCATCTCAAATACCTAATAAAGTAATGCTAAGTTAATAATATTTCAGTTTCTTCCCAATTAAAAATATTTGTACGAATATGAGATTGACTATGTGTCCACTTATTTTCTTGTTCCTCCTGATAGTTGTTTGAAATAAATAATTGTATGGGGTGTGTTGTCTTTAATATAGTATAGTTATTCTCCTTATCTATATATTGTGATGCTTGAATTATTATGTAATAACTACCAAAATTCATGAAACAGGCAGGAATTACACACCTGACAGTAAAAATGCCGGTTTGCATAGTGTTTGGTGCGGGATCAAGATCAATTTTTTTTCCAAAATAGTTTGAGGTATGCCACACAGGTCTGTTGAAGATATCCATACATTGAATGTCAAAATATATACCCCCTTCAGGTGTCAGCTTTTCCCATTCTACTTCAATGACAATCGGTTCTGAAAAAACTATCGGAGCATTTTTATCGTTAAGATTATAAATATGCACATCACGTATGCGCATATATCCTACATGAATATATTCAAAACGATCTTCCAAACCAATAATTGATTGCATGCCATCATCTATGAGCGACTCCTGATAAATATTAAATGTATCGGCAGGGGTGCCCAGGGCAACACATGTTCCGTTGTGTAAAACCATACATAAATCGCACAACGATGCGATTTCATCGTAAATGTGCGATACGATCAGCAGGGTCTTACCGTCCTGTTTAAATTCTTGTATTTTTTCATAACACTTATGGCGAAACTTACTGTCTCCTACCGAAAGTACTTCATCTAATAAAACAATATCGTAAGGCAAATGAGCCATCAGTGAAAATGCCAGGCGCAAAAACATCCCCTGCGAGTAATTTTTTACCGGCTCATGAATAAACTTCCCTAACTCACCAAACTCCAGCACCTGTGGCAATATGCGTTTTATTTCGCTTTTGCTCCAGCCGAGCAAATACCCGTTTAATAAAATATTTTCCTCTCCGGTCAACTCCGGATGAAAAGCCGCCCCCACCTCCACAATGGGCAGAATATTCCCTTGTACTTCTATTTTGCCGGAGCTGGGCTTAATGATGCCGCCAATCATCTTCATCAATGTACTCTTGCCACACCCGTTGCGGCCTACAATCCCGAGTGCCTCTCCGCGTTTGATGGTGGCTGTAACGTTATGCACTGCACGGATAAGCCCGGTATTACCCCGGTATGTTTTTGATACATCGGTAAGCCGTATGGCAATATCATGCATGTGCAACCTCTGTCATTTCGGTTCTTAACACAAATTTCCTCCTCCCCAGCATTTCCAGTAAGGCAGCTTCACCTCTCGATTCCTGTTTTCTGAGCACTAAATTGCGTAATGTGCGGATTAACCTCCAGGGACGAACAAGATATTGCGTGCCAAAAAAAGCAACCAAATACATATAAAAATAAAACCTTAACCATCCTTTACTTAAATGCTTGTTGTAAAATTTTGTACCCGTATAATCATTGGTATCCAATATACCCTCGTAGTACTCGTCTGTATCGGGGCGTATCTGCCCCTCGCGTACCAACTGCTCAAAAAGTGCGCTGCCGGGATATGGCGAAAAAATAGAAGGCACCGCATCATGCGCCCCGTATGCTGCCGCGCGCATCAGAAACCATATCGTTTGCCATAAGTGTTTGTGTCGCTCTTCCGGAAAACCTATCATAATATTCAACTTAATGTTCATCCCCTCGCGGTTACTGTGCCCGATAGAGGTGAGCATTTTCGAAATACTGATTTTCTTACGGATGTAATGTAGGGTTTCCGGGCTGCCGCTTTCGGGGGCGTAGGTAATGTTTCTGCATCCGGAGCGGTATAACCAATGCGCTACTTCGCGGTTGATGGCTTCTGACCGGGTACCGCCCGGTATCTGCCAGGTTATTTGCAAACCGCGGCGGATAATCTCTTTCGACAAATCAATAATCCACTCCTTGCGGATGATTGCCGTAAGGTCGTAAAAATCAAAATTCGTAATACCGTATTTCCGGTAATACATCTCCATTTCATCCGCCACGTGCATCGGGCTGCGCATGGAGTATTTCGTAGTCCACATCTGCGGACTGCTGCAAAAAGTACAGGTATAGGGGCAGCCGCGCGTAGCGAGTATCGGCAACGATTTGCCCCGGTAAACACCCCATTGCAACTTCAAATCGTTGTACGTTTCTATCGGAAAAAGCTCCCACGCCGGCAACGGTATATCCTCTATTTTCCGAATACGCCCCCGGCGGAGGTTTGTGATGATTGTACCTCGATGGTTTTTAAAAACTATCCCGTGTACATCCTCTAAAGGAGTGCCACTCTCAAGCGCCCGGGCAAGTTCCACAGCCGTTTCTTCCCCTTCACCCACTACACAAACATGCAAGTGCTCTGCCTGTTTCAACCACATCTCCGGATACGCGCTGATGTGCTCGCCTCCTGCAAAAAAAGTTACCCCCGGCATACGGCTGCCAAGGTAATGTATCAGGTCGCGGTCGCTCAGCCAGTTCTCGGTAAACATCATACTAAACCCCACGGCATCGGTATTTGAAGGTATGCGCCGGTATATCTCATCGTAACTCAATCCGTTAGTGTATGTGCCCTGCAAACGATACGGAACTACCTGCAACGGCGCCTCCCCTATGGCATCAATCACCGTTACCCGATGCCCCGCCTCGCGCAGCGATGCTGCCACAAAAGCCAACCCCAGCGGAGGCACCGGATTCATAGAGCCGCCCAGCAACTTCATCAACTTGGGCGGCCGCACCAGGCAAATGTTCATGCGGTAAAGATACGCTATAATCCTTATTCATCAATTATCGCTATCAGAAACTCCCCATCCTAATTATCCCTTGAACCTTTGTACGCAACACAAAGTAAATCTGGTTAATATTTTTTTGGGGGTGCCCCCGCCGCCAAGCGCTGCAAGGCGGCGGGGTCGGGCTGACCCGCTTCAAGTCCTCGCCGCGCCCGCGCTATAAGCGCGGGCGCGGCTGCGGGCTTTCCGCTCGCATCCCTCACCCGGCTTATACGCTACTACTTTACTTCACCTATGCAACATAAATCCCACCAGCATTTGCTACTTCACACCCTTGTATTCGCCTGTAGCGTTATGTATGCGGTAATGGCTCCCCACGCTGCAGCCACATCCGCCTTTTCTTTCACAATACAAACCCGCAACACATTTTTTGGGTACGAAAAATTCATACAGAACCTGTATGTTTGTTATTCTGTCGGCATGAAAAAGATTTTATTCGGACTTATCGTGTCTGTTTTGGCATTTGCAGTACTCTTTTTGCTGATAGAAATTACATTCAAGTTCACCCTATTCCGTCATGGCACCGTATATCAACAGATTTACGAAGCGCTTCAACAACCCGGCAACCAGGTAGGATACATTTCGCAACCCTATTTAAACTACATCAACCGGCCCGGTTACCGCGATAGCCGCGGTAATACCGAAATCAATTCCATGGGCTTGCGATACAGCCGCGAAGTACCTCTGCAAAAAGACAGCGGAACCTGCAGGATACTCTTTTTGGGCGGCTCCACCACCTTTGGCGATGTGGACGATACATTCGAAATGTTCCCTGCCTTAATTGAAAAAGCCCTGCCACAAGAGCCCTGCGTAATGAAAAAGTTTCGCAGCATAGAGTGTTTAAACGGGGGTGTACACGGGCTTACGAGCGCTGAACTACTGGCGCATTTTCAATACAAATACCAATACCTGCAGCCCGATATCGTTGTGCTGCACACCGGCTTCAATGATGCATTTATGTATGCCCGTATCAACCAGGCGCCGTACCAACCCGATTACCACAATAGCAGGAGAGTATTTCGCGATGTGTTGGAATTAAAACCTTGGGAAAGAAAAATGCTATGGAGCCGCACGGCTGTTTACCTGCTGGTCAACCTACGGCTTCGCGATTATCTCAAAACATCCCTGGAGGACAACGCCTTTTTCCATTACACAGGCCAATACCTGTGGTTCCCGGATAATCCGGAACTTCACCGCGATACCACCTACAATGCTTTCTTTCAAAACATGAAAACTTTAACGCATGTAGCTGCCTCGCGCGGCTCGGTTGTATTGTTTGTACCCGAAGTGTGCGACACTACCAAAATGCCTGCTCACTTACGTTTACCGTTGTTGCGCGGATTAATGCTGCACCGTGCCATGATGCAACAATTGGCCGTTAATCATTATATCCGCTGCCGCCTGCTGCCCGATAGCATCTTTACACCGAACCTGTTTTTAGAAGAAGACGGCATACACGTAAATGCACAGGGCGAAAAACTGAAAGCACATTATATAGCAGATTTTATTAAAGCAATAATTTGCTCAGATGAACAGTAGCACGATATGGTTTCTTAATCTTCCCGCTGCAATACCGGTAGTGAGGCGCTACATGTGCAGCAGCTTTGCCGAGCGGTATTTATTCCCGCCCCACGACCTGCTCGCGTTAGCTGCGGTTGCCAGGGCAGCTGGCCACCGGGTGGTATTTACCGATGCTGTTGCCGAATGCATCGGCATACAGCAGGTCATCCGCCTCAGCGAAACCATACGCCCCGATTTGGTGGTAAGCATCATGAGTTTTGAGCTTTTTGATAAGGATGTAAGTGCCGTGAAAATGCTCAAACAATCTATGCCTGATGTCCCATATATCCTAATCGGTTATTACCCTACCGAATTTCCTCATGAAACATTAGCGCTTACAGGTGCAGACATGGTAATGCTGGGTGAACCGGACCACGTATTTGAAAATGTTCTAAAATATTTTTCGCCCCGCAATTTACCGGAACACATAACCGGTACGGTAGTGAGAAAAAGTACCGGTGATATTCTGGCAAACGAACCCGACCGGCGCGTACCGAACCCTAACCTGCTGCCCATGCCTGCTTATGATTTAATTATCCCAAAACACTATAAAGAACCCTTCATGCCCAATCCGGTAGGGGTTATCCAGAGCGCCAGGGGCTGCCCTTACTTTTGTAATTATTGCGTACACTCTTTCGGCACCAAACTCACCGTACTCACCCCGGAAAATACGTTGGAGCACATCCTGTTTATGAAAAAACACTTAGGCGTTCGCTCCCTGCGCTTTATTGACGATACTTTTACTGCTGTACCCTCGCGGGTCATTAAGCTGTGTCGTTTAATGATTGAACACAAAGTAAACCTTCCATGGACCTGCCTGAGCCGTGCCGACACCTTGTATGACGAAGAAATGCTCCTGTGGATGCGCAAAGCCGGCTGCATTCGGCTCAACATCGGTTTTGAAAGCGGAAGCCAGCGAATACTCGATATATTGGAGAAAGGATATGAAATAGAAAAATGTATCCCACACGTCAAAAAAGCCCGAAAGATGGGATTTGAAATACTCGGTTTTTTTCTAACGGGTATTCCGGAAGAAACAGTAGAGGACATTCATTACACATTGAAAATGGCAAAGGAGCTTTGCCATTTTGCGATTGTAGATACTCTGAAAATTTACCCCGGCACCCCCCTGCATAACCGTTACAAGCATTTATTACACTTTAGCTTAATGCCCTATAAAAATGAATTCACCGACCCTCTCCTTACTCAAAAAGCCACTAAACACAGAAAATACATTTACCGTAAGTTTTATTTTAGGCCTGCTCAGTTATTCAATTTCCCACTGAGCATATATACAGACGCCTCTATAAAAGATACGATACCTTATGTATTCAAAATGGTTTCTCGCAAAGTGACGATGTAACATGATTAAATATCTAACAATTTTCCAAGGTGCATTCAACATTTTAATAATTTGTTTTATCAGCTTTAACATACTGATCTATTTTCTTGCCGGGGCAGGTAGCATACTGCTAACAGTTAGTCTGTTGTTATTATTTTATACTATGGTAAGGGCGCTGGTTTTACGTTTATTTCCATCCTCCATGCACGCAAATTTACTGTTGACAACCGTTAGTTTAATACTTTCCATACTGATGGCAGAGTTATACTTACGGTATTGTTTGAAACGCCACCAGAGCTATAACGAGAGAAAAGGTAATTTTTTTTACGCTTCGCCTTATGAGCGGCCTGATTACGTATGTGTATTAAAAAAGTATCTAGGGTGCAACGCGGATAATTATTGGAAAATAGTTCAAAATCCCCTTACCCGGGAAAATTTCTGTAGCATGGGTGAATATTGCTATGAACATGCGTATAACGCTTTGGGTTTAAGAGGCGATTTGCCCGATAAGAACACAGGAGATATTATCCTGACTTTAGGCGACTCCTTTACCGAAGGGATAGGTACTCCTTGCGACAGTACATGGCCTTTTTTATATGCCAGTTTTTTTAATCACCACTTCAAACAAAACTATAATTTAATAAACGGAGGCATATCGGGCAGCGATCCGGTTATGGAGTGGTTTGTGCTAAAATATCTTTGTAGCCAGTACCAGATTAAACAAGTTATATTGGCAATTAATGAATCTGATTTAAATGATATATGTATGCGGGGGGGCATTGAGCGTTTTCATAAAGATTGTGTATTACAATTTTCTTCAGCGCCATGGTGGGAGATATTCTATGCAGGTTTTTACATAATCAGACTAGTTGTTCATGATGTTTTTCATTACAACTATTTTCTGAAAAAAAGCATAGAATTCAATAATGAAATCAAGAAAAGTGAAGATATATTAGTTAATATTATCAAAGAACACTATGTGCGTTTTGCCCGTGAAAAGGGAATACAACTGACGGTGGTGTTAATCCCTTTCGCTACTGATATTCAGTCATTTCGTTCTAATATTGAAAATTTACATAAAAAATTGTTAGAAATACCAGACATTAAAGTCATATCATTATTGCCATGTATGTATGAATATTATTTGACAAATGATAAACAAATTTACTCTCTATACTGGCCGGTGGATGGTCACTGTACCCCGCAAGGATATTCTGTTATAGCCAAGTGCTTGTTTGATGAATTGTATGCAACAAACGCTACTGATAATTAAACATATTATGAAGTTACTGAATATATAGCTATGTCAAACAGCACCGAACCATTGATAATCCACCTTCGTAATAATTACTATAACGGGAAATTGCCCGCATTTTATACTCCGGAGCAATTCCCTGATTTAAAAGTTTTGAGCGATCACTGGCAGGAAATACGCGATGAACTAATTGCCTACGAACAAAAACATGGACCTTTACAGGGTTTGAGTACTTATTCCCCTCCCGGTACTTCAAACGACAGCCCCTGGAGCAATCTATATCTGGAAAATTTCCTATGGCGTTACTACAAAAACAGAAAATACTTTCCCAAAACGTGTGCCATCATTGATAAAATCCCCGGGCTCACTTTTGCGGCTTTTGCAGCACTCAATCCGGGCGGCACTCTAACGCCGCATTACGGTGATACCAATGCCGTAATTCGCTGTCATTTGGGTTTAAAAATTCCGGCGCCTCACCCCGTGTGTGGCATCCGGGTGGCAGATGAAGAGCGCGGGTGGGAAGAGGGTAAGTTATTGCTATTCAGTGAGGCGCATCTGCATACTGTATGGAATTACAGTAATGAGCGCAGGTATATCTTTTGCGTGGATATCATCCATCCAAATTGGGAAAAACGCAGGTGGTGGATTTGTGCGCGTGTATTAGGTGCGCAAAGTTGGGTGTTTATAGAAAACCGGCTATGGTTATTAAAAAAAATACCCGAACCGATCGCCCTGCTGCTTTCCCGATTGTTGGCGATAGTATGGTATATTTATTTGCCACTTCAGCGAGTACTTTGGCATCTGGTTGATATGGTTAGTTAATAAATTGAATATAATCGCATATAACCCTAACTGATATACATTATGAGGTATATCAAAATATTTTTTCTGTTATGCTTTTTGATTTTGATGCTTTTGCTGGCTGATTTAACATTTGGTATTGTAATGTTTACGGAAGATAAACCTTACAGGTATGTACAACAATACCTACGCTCTTCCAACCCTCAACCGCTCTACATCTCTCAGCCCTTCCTCAATTACATCAATAACCCGGCTTATACCGATAATTCAGGTCATCATCAAATTAACACATGGGGGCTGCGTCACCCCAGAGATATAATAATTCCCAAACCACCGAACGTAACTCGTGTTTTGTTCCTGGGGGGTAGTACGACATTTGGCGAAGTTGAAAAAACGGAACACACGTTTCCGTTCTTATTGGAGAGACGTTTTAACGACACAGTTCGCAATCCTAACAAACACAACAGAAACATTGAGTGTATTAATGCCGGACTAGGAGCTGCAACCAGTGCAGAATTACTTGTACACTATCTGCTTAAGTACAAATATCTCCACCCCGATGTTGTAGTAATTCATGCCGGTATTAACGATGCTTTCACTACAGTATCATTACCCGGATACATTTACCAGCCGGACTACCACACTGCCAAAGTAGTTTTTAAAAACCCTTTGCCCGTTAACAATACGAGTCGGATTTTTTCATACAGCAATATCCTTACTTTTATGCTAACTAAGACCCGCTACAAAGAGTATCTTAATAACAGTTTTACGGAAAATCCATTTTTCTCATATCACGATGATCACGTGTGGTACCCGGGTGGCAATGAAGAAAAATTTAAGCCCACTGCCAACGGTTATTACAACAACTTAACTGAACTGGTAAAAATCTTACAAAGCCACGGGTGTAAAATACTTCTTGTGACAGAAGTAGTGGATACAATACAAATGCCGGCAACATTCAAAAATCTGTTGTATGAAGGCATTTTGATAAATAATGAATACACTATCCGGGTGGGCAATGAGAGATCTGTTCCGGTTTGCATACTCCCTAAATCTTCCTTTCCTGATAGCTTATTCATTCCTAATGACGGGATACACGTGAATGAAATTGGGGAGAAAGTCAAGGCAGATTTAATTGAACCGTACTTGCATCAAATTTTACATAAACCAGTAGCAAATGGCTTACATTAATAAATTTTACGGAATAATAATACTAGTTATATGTTGTATTGTTTTTATCACAATTTTTGAATTAATCGCATATTTCTCTTTGCCTGAAAACGAGCGCAAGCCGATATTATATAACAAAGAGTTTAACACTTATCCTGCAGGCGGCTTTGAGTCGCTTCAAGCCATAGAGTTTGATATTATTGATCCTCTCCTCGGATGGAGGATGAGCGACTCTATCCTATGCAAGAAAGGTTTTAAAACAGAATTTGGTAATATCGTCTTTCATGGGAATTGTAATTGTGCTGACACACTCGTAATATACCTATCAGGAGGAAGTACAACGGATCCCGCTGTCATTCCCCAAAACTGGCCCACTCTGCTTACAAAGCTATTTGACTCAGCAGGGATTTGTGCAAAAATAATTATTGGAGCCGTGGGGGGTTACAACTCAGGTCAAGAACTGCTGAAATTATTGAGTACTGATTTAAGAAACTTTATCCCGGATATACATCTATCCTACTCAGGTGCAAACGAAATAGAACCCCGTTTCATATCAATATTTGAACAAGATTTTTACATTAATTGCAATAAGCCCGTACCTCCGCGCTATGTTCCAAACCTGTGGATTGCTCTGCAACATTTATTTTATCTTAAAGATGCTCGGGAACACGCTAAAATAAATGACTATTACAAAGAAATACGGGATAATTACTACAATAAAAACTACAATAGTAATTATGCTGAGCAAGTTTTTCGATTTTGGGCTGCAAACATGAATACAATGCAGGCGCTTGCCGAACACTACGGTTACAGATTCATCGGAATTTTACAGCCGGTGCAGGGCGTAAGTAGCTACAGACAGATTAACCAGGATGGTTACGTAATTGACATGATAAGCCAGTACAAATCCTATTATCCTCTTCTGGCTCAGGAGTGTTTGAGGCATCCTGATTTTTTAGTGGATATGAAAAATATATTCGACCAGGAAACAGAACCCGTATTTACGGACGATTGTCACTTACATCCCCCTTTTCAGCAAGTTGTTGCCTACCATATATTTAATTTGATAACGAATCGCCCAGGCATAAAGATTTCCGACAGCATGAAATGCAAGCAGAAATGATTTTATTTTAATTTAGGGTTCTGTTCAATGTAAATTCTTATTGTAAAATCTGAAACGCTGAGTACCAGTGTAATGGTAATTAAACGACTAATTTTTGTGGCAGGATTAGCATGGCTTTGCATGTGTATATTTATATGCAATAAAACAGCAACATCGGAGTATTTTTCTCCGAATGGTTTCAACCCCGACTTTTTTGAGTACCATCTTCCTGCGGCAAATTTGGCTCTGCATCATCGCTTCCCCGTATATGGTTTTTTAAGTCATATAAACGATTACAAACTTTGCGCTCATCCCGACAGTGTGAAATATTACCGCGACACATACTATGCCGGTACGATGTTTTTCTCCAGTAAACCCCCCCTGTATTCACTGCTAATCGGCATGACGTATAGTTGGTTTGGATTTAAACCGCAAACTGCCGTACAATTCAATGTGTTGTGTTTGATGGTATTGTGTTTTTCAGTGGCAGCTAGCGTTTATTTGATGAATGGCGGGTGGATGTTTTCAATCATCGCGGCAACAGTAGTGTATTTGTTGCGGAATGGGGAAATATTCAATTATGATGCAGAATTACTGACTGCCTGCCTGGTTGGTTGTACTTGTTTATTGTTAGTTATAGCCGCCAAGTACCGCAAGGCGTTTTTTCATGTTTTGGCAGGAGTTGTTACCGCTCTTTTGCTGTTATCGAAAGGTTACTTTTTGCCTGTTGTGGTATTCATTGCTGCAGGGTACATTTATGGCTTGAAAAAGCTCAGGACGATTACTTTCGGAAAGTATATATTATACTACTTGATGGGTGTGTTGGTAATTTGGCTCCCATGGATAGTGTTTATAAATTCAGTCATACAAAAAGACATTCCAAACCGGTTGCGCTTCAGTAATAGATTGGAGGCAACATCTCCCCGCCTGATGCTTCAGCATCATCGGGAGATTTTTAATCGTCAAGGTAAAATACGTGAGGATGTTATAGAAGACATTCTGAAGTTTCATCAGTATCAGCATGCGCGCGAAAATGACTTCATCCTTATCACTAACCAACTGGGCGAATACAACATTTTGAATGTGCACAATGAATTCTGTACCGATGGGGATTTTCACCCCGAGTGGCGAATTATCAAAACTTCTTTTTTTAATCAACTGCCGAAAGAAATGAATAAACATTGCAAATTGCTTCACTTCTACCGGGAACACCCATGGTTATTTTTCCGTTTAATGATTGCTAAAGTATTGAACGCTTTCAGCGCTAAATCGCTTTTACTATACGTAGCACTCTTTTTTATACCTGTATTTTTTTCTAAAAAAAACATCTTAAGCTCATGGGCGATTTTATCGATTATATCCATTGCATGGTTGGCTATCGTGTGTTTTTACGGAGACGAGCGTTTTGCACAAACTGCCGATGCCGCAAACGCCTCTGTAATAATCAGGGGGGTTAGGTATTACATCCACAAGTATTTTTGCTAAAATTAAATTAAATTGTAACGCTTGCGTACCGGTACAAACATCAATTTATCCCAGCTCCTGCGTTTTGCTTTTTATCCGCTGTGGCTGCGCTGGAAGCTGGGCGAAGGAGGTATTTGGATTTTCAATGTGTTACACGCATACTTCTCTACCCATGATGTTATGTGGGCAATCGCCACCGGTTTGCACAGCATTCTGACGTTATGTGCCTTGTACGGTTATAACGATTATGCCGATCGTTATAACGACCGCCTTAACCCAAAAAAATTTCAACCGTTTGTGGAAGAAATAAACAATAATCAACAGATTTTTCTGATAGTAATTATCTTCTTAACAATTTTATCAATAACATATGGGTTGTTATTTTGGAAATACAAGCAATCGTGGGGACTATTTCTTTTATATATAGTAAATTTCGCCTACTCATCATTTTTTAAATCATTACCGGTATTAGACATTATTATCGTAGGTATTTGGGGAGGATTGTTAACTGTTTTAGCTCCTAGAGTAAACCTTTCTCTTTGTGTAATATCAGGACTCATGACTTCCATAGCACACATACATCAGATAGAGCATGACATTGAAATTGATCGAATAACCAACGTGAATACATCAGCAGTCAAACTGAGAAAATTTACATTATACATGAAAAATACATTAGGTTTATGTACAGGTTATTCAGTATGGCTAAGTAGCCGTAGTTTATTAATGGCATTTATGATTTTAATACCAATAAGTATTGGCTTTTCTAATCAAAATATTTTAATCAAATGGTATATTTGGAGAATATATTTCTTAATTTCATGGATATATATATTAATCCATGTTTATGAAACAAAAATTATACTATAGTATATTCGTTGCTGTCATATTAATTGTTACGTCATTTATTGTGGAATGCATCGGTTACCTCGCACTGCACAACTTAAATAAATCAGACAATCTTAGGGATATATTCCCCGATAGAATTCTTCGTCTAAGAGAGGTATTGAAGGGATCTAAAAATGTATTACCCAGATATGTAGGTGCTGTTAATTTAAATTTTATGCCCACTCCAAATTATCAGATAAGTAACTTTCTACAACACAATTCAGACGGATATAGAGGGGAGAAAGTAAATATGTTACATGGCAATAAGTATCGAATATTATTTTTAGGAGGATCTACTACATATTCAAGTGGCGTGTTAAATCCTAATAAAACATATCCTGCCCAAACAATAAAATTTCTGAATCAACTTTTAGATTCTGGCATGATTCAAATGAAAGATTTTAATGGTTTTGAAGGGATTAATGCCGGTTTAGAAGGCGGCAGATCTTGTGATGAATTAAATGCTTATCTTCACAAATTCAGATATTATAAACCCAATTTAATTATCTTACATTCTGTCGGTAACGATGCTGAAATAGATTTTAACAACTCTTTCTCCTATACACCTGATGAAGTTAATTTCCGACTAACGGAGACATATTTAGTTTATAGATATCCTATCCCTCGTATTTTTTTTAGGTCATATTTCATAAGTTATTTGGTAATACGTTACGATTTATTGAAGAAATTAAACCATGATCAGCCTAATATGAGTAATACCAACTATTATTTTTGTAACTGGTATCCTGACATAGTACGAAAAGAAATTTCAAATGATTATATGAAATCTCCTGCAATAACTAATATTTCTACGTTGATAAGAGAAGCGCTTTATGATTCATCACACATAATGCTGATGACTTTTGCCGTAAACAAATTATCTGAAGAATGTATCAAGCGACCATATTATATTAAGAACTTGGATGGCTTAAACAATGCACTAAAAAAATTAGCTATGAAGTATAATGTAGGCATCATCAATTACAACTATACTGATATACCTTCTAAACATTGGATTGACGATTGCCATTTAGACGAAACCGGTGACTCAATAAAAGGCAAATTTGTGGCAAACAACGTAGTAAATTATCTGAAAGAAAAAAAAATAATAACGATAAAGTGATACAACATCGGTTGATACTGAGTTATGTGTTAAGTTTAGCAGCTATTAGGTCGGGTGCATCCCCCCGCCCATTCAGCGCTTCTATGGTGGTCACGAATCGCTGTAATATTCGTTGTGCCTACTGTAATTTCCCCTTGCTCAAAGAGCCGGAAATGACACTTGAGCAAATTGAAACCGTATTTACAAAATTAAAACGAATGGGGGTTATTCGCCTGGGATTACTGGGCGGAGAACCGCTATACAGAAGGGATTTTCCTGAAATTTTAAGCATGGCTAAAAGGAAGGGTTTCTTTGTATCGGTTAACAGTAATTTATTGTTATACGAAAAGCATGCCGATACACTCCGTGATGCCGATTACTTTTTCACTAGTTTAGATGGTCCTCCTGACAGACATATCAAAAATCGTGGAAAGCAGGACTACGAGAAGGTCCTCACCGCTATACGCGATATACGCGGGCAAGGTAAACCTCTTACCGCAATTTGTGTGATTACCGATTTTGAAACAGAAGATGCTGAATATCTGCTGGCATTAGCGCGTGAAGAGCGCTTCACCGTGCATTTCCAACCCGAATGTTTCGATACAGAAATAGTGATGCGTTCTGCCAAAGAGGATTTCCCGCAAGAAAAAGCCCGCCGCTTTTGGAAATACATCCTTAAACAAAAGCAATCAGGAGCTCCCATTGCCAGCTCCGAGTCATACCTTCAATACATCATATCCTGGAAAGATTACCGGCAAAGCGCCCGCTACGTGACTGGCAGCCGATGTGCTGCCGGCAGAGGATATATCTTTATAGATGCCTCCGGTACCGCATACCCTTGCGCTTATACAAAAGGGAAAACCCCCGGTATAAACCTTCTGGAGGATGACTGGGAAAAATCTTTCAACTGCAAAACTCCGTGTACAGAATGTATCGTGGGTCCTATGCTGGAATTCAATTTATTATTTCAAAAACCAATATCATCGATAGCGAACATCCTGAACATCACCTGATTTAATGGTGGCCCAACTAAACCGCCGCTGAACGGGTAAATAGCATTTCCAGATAAATGCAAAAATTTTAATCATTAGCCGATGCATCCAGTCGGGCATTTTGCGTACAATTGCGCTGCGCCTGTAAAAAAATACGAAGCTCTGATTCCCCAGCGCGTTAGTACAAATCTCATTCAGGCGAGGTAACAGAGGTTTGGGTACAAAATCAAACATCAGCACATACCTTCTTTTGTCGCTGTGGTTCCACACGTGATGTTTCTGTACATTGATGAAAGCCATTATTTCGCCCACTTTCCAGCCGCGCTCTTCCCCATTCACATGAATCCCGATAGTGGGATATGGCTCCGGTACTACCAAAGCCAGATGAGCACGCACAATCCCGTTTGTATCGCCATAATGTGGCTTGATTTCTGTTTTAGGCGGCAAAATACTTATACCGGCAAATACGCAGTTCGGGATCTGTTGTACAATGCTCCAGGTTACAGGAAAACGCTTAATATTTTCGTGAAAAAGCCAGTTAAAACTTACCAGATAAGTTAAACTCCAACTGCCCTCACCCTCCACTTTGGCAGGAGAAAGGGAGTTTTGCTTTGTCAAGAGACCATCCCGCGCCTCTACAGCCAATACCTCATCCCTGATTTTTTCCCAATTATCTAATAAAGGTTTTAGCTCGGGAAAACTTTCGGTGCTATAAAAGTTATGGAGTTTGCCATGGTATTCCTCCACCGGCGGACGTACATATATTATTTCCTCTCCTTCGGGCCATTCGTAAGGGTGTATGATGGCATTATCAATTTTTTGCATCTTGCTCTCTTATTACGGCATAAAATTAAAAATACTTACGAGTGATATAAAATAGCTTTGTCTATATTCGTTTGCAAAATATACTCTATTGAAACTGTCAACCGGCTTGTGGTCTGCCCTTGTATCCTTTACAGTTGTACTATTATTCACAATTTCAGGTATCTACCTGGAGGATAATGAAACTATTGTGGCGGCTATAAATTATGGAGTATTAGGTGAAATGGGGAATGAACAATACTGGTCTGACTCTCTTGTATTCCTATTTCCACCCTTATTTCATCTAAGCAAAAATCTGCCAACTATCCCTGTTTTTGGCATTTTTAAGTTATTAACACAGTTTACGGTTTTCTGGGCTATTACCGTGATAGCCATACGAACCTTTGCGAATAAGGTTATGTATATTATGATTCTGGTGGTCGCTGCGTGTGTATTTCTTTATGATTCATTATTTCAGTTGCATTGTATCAGACAGAGTGTGTTGCTGTCGTTTGCTGCTCTCTATCTGCACAGTTTGGAGTATGATAACAATAACAGGTTACGCGCCACACCGCTTTTATTGTTTTTTTTTGCAGTTATAACCAGAATTCATGCCGCAGCCCTAATACTTTTTGCATTTATCGCATATGATGTACTCAGAAAACCGCTGGGATATACATTCGGTAAATACAAAGTAATGTTTGCCTTTACGCTGATGCTGCTGGGATTGTATCAGTTAAATGGTAAGTTCACAAGTAATATGGGCAGGTATATTGAAGCACATTTTGAGTATCCAATACTGGAAAAACCGCATATTGCACCTTTAACATCGGCAAGTAAAAGTGCAGATACAGCTAGGTATCTTGGCTTAAAGTCATTCTTTTTCACCGATACGGCTCAATATACACGTGAATATTTCCATCAGTTTGTTCGCATACAACCCACATTGTCGTTTGTGTTCGACCCTTACAATATATCGGCTATCAAACAGGATATCTCTAAACGATGGAGAGACACGTCCTATCTTTTGATTTCGATTGTTATTTTGTTGTGCTTATTTGTGTGTACCTCGCCAGGTCATGCAAAGGAATCATTGCTATTTACATGGGTGATGTTTCTGGTACCCGCAGGGCTGATTTTATTATTGACCAATGAACTCAAAGAGCGCTTTTTTAATTCTTATATAGGAATATTAAGCTGGTTGTTACTTCTAAAATATTTAGTAGTTTTCGAAGAGAGGCCTTTACCAAAATTTGTACGTATTAGTTTACCTATACTTGTTCTAATAGCCATTGCTATTTTCGGGGTCAGACAAGTAATATATTATCATCCGCTTCACGTACAACTATCGCAGGTACATGAGGCGTTTTTAAAAAACTCCAAAGACCTTGTAAAACAAACTACCGGTGAACGCACACTTTTTTTTTCTAATGCCGAAATACCGTTAACAAACGATCCGTTTTACCGGACCCCTGAAACTCTCTATCAAAACTTTGCAACATTCGATGGGGGTTATCTGACTTACTACAGTTATTGTGTAGAAAGATTCACAAAACTTTTTGGATACCATCCCGGTGATTTTCGCAAGCACACAGAGTTGTTGACTAACTCCAAAGAAGGTGTTCTTGCATATATTACCAAAGATAGAATTCAACTGATTAGTTTCTATTTCCTGCACTTGTACAAAGTTAAATTAGATTTCACAAAAGTTTCGGACATACACTTTTGTGAAGCTGATATATATCGGGTTAAAGCATATAAAATATAATGTCTATCAGTTGGCTGCAGCGCACACAAAAAATTAAGGCCGCCATATTCACGCTGGCGAGTATCGTATTGCTCATATATACAATATCAGACAGCAACCTGCGTTGGAGCGACTTGAGAATTGGAAAAACCGAAGCAATCTTATTCTTTACCACTGTATTGCTTTTAATTTTGGTGATATGCCTTCAAGCCAAAAGGTTCATCATCCCCACAGAAGGATTAAAGGTGGTTAAAACCACAGATAGCATAAAGTCCTTGTTACTCGGGTTGCTTTACAATAGCTTATTACCCGGCAACATAGGCGAATTGATTCGTGCATGGCATTTTAGTAAAAAGAATAAAATTTCATATAAACATGGTCTGTCGTTGGTTGGGCTTGAGAAATATATTGATGCCTTAAACTATATTTTGTATGCGGCTATACTTGGTTTGATATTTGGTTCATTGGCTGTTTACAGACGGCTTTTCATGCCTGTAACAATTATTGTACTGTTTATTTTCATACTATATCTGTTAATAATACATCATCGGCAAACAGAGCGCATTATGCTGCGTTTCTTGTCTCTTTTCGAAAACAAGGGCATGTGGCTTTTTTCACTGCATGAACAACTAAAACTCTATCTGAAAAGTATGACACTTGACCAATACCTTCGTTATTTTGTGATAGGTCTCATAATTTTTATCATTAATATATTACAATACTACCTGCTTCTTCAAATGACTTCTTTACCGGCAGCGATGCGTAGTTGGGATGTGGCTTATATGGTCTCAGTTTCGATGATTATTGTATTTCTGATTCCTGCCGCCCCCGGCAGTGCCGGGGTAGTACATGGCGGTATTTATTATGTACTATTGCAAATCGCTTCGTTTAAATCTTTACCGGTTAATGTTGAGTTAACTTCTGAGGCGGCCGCTTATACGATTTATCTACACTTATCATACTTTATACCACAGGTAACAGCAGGTGTTATCGTTTTATTTAAAGAGAGAAATGTGTTATTTTACACGCCCGATAGTGGCTTTAGTTAAATGTCAAGAGTTGTCTATTTATACAGTGATTATGCGTTGCATGAAGAAAGTGAACCGACGGTTTATGAACCGGCGGCATATCCGGCTATACAACACGTTTTAAAACATTATCAAATCATCAAGGATGAGGTGCATGATTACATCCATCGAAAGTTTGACATTCCGTACCGCAATCCCAGCGCTCCGGAGATGACCTACCCCGATAGCTGGAAAAATATTTATTTTAAAAACTACCTGTTACGTTACCCTTTAGGACCAAAGTATTTTCCCAAAACCTCCGCGATAATAGACGCCCACCCGCATATTACGTTGGCCGGCATCACCACTTTAGCGCCAAAGAGCCGCCTCAAAATGCACTGTGGTGAAACCAATGCTATCATCCGTTGTCATCTGGGTTTAAAGGTACCGGGCAAACTCCCCGAAATTGGGATGCGTGTGAAAGACACCTTGCTTGAGTGGGAGGAGGGAAAAGTATTTGCATTTAACGATGCCTATCAGCATGAGGCATGGAACAATACGGACGAATACCGCTATGTGCTGGTGTTTGATATTATCAGACCAGAATTTGCTCACCTGCGCACATGGGTGTGCGCCCGATGCTTAGGCATAGAAGCCATGCGCTATCTGCTTAGCCGTTTAGGTATATACGAAAAAACCCCCATCGGAATACGAAAAGCGATGGCATTACCGGCGGCTTGTTTACTTTATATATATTTGAAAATTCGTGGAAACTAATTTCATGTGAAACTGTATGAAGGTTTGTTTGATAAACCCGTCACGGCTGATGAAACTTATGAGCGCATCCATGCGCCCCTCACCACCATTGGGATTAGCATACATTGCCGGCGCCCTTAAGGCGGATGGGCACGATGTGTACATAATAGATGCCATTGCTGAAGCTCCCGACCAGTATGTGGCTTTTAAAGGCAGAAAAGACATAGTTATTCACGGTCTGTTGTCACGTCAGATAATTCAGCTAATTCACCCGGATACTGAGCTAATCGGCATTACCATGATGTTCAGTATCAACTGGTTACATCAAAGGGAACTGATTGATGAAATCGGGAATGCTTTTCCCGGTGTCCCCATCATTGCCGGCGGAGAGCATGCCACTGCGGTACCGGAGTTTTGTATCAGGCAAACACAGTGCTTAACTGCTTGTGTATTAGGTGAAGGCGAAGAAACTGTAATAGACCTGGTAAAAGCCCTTGCTGAAAATTCTCCCTTAGAGAATGTCCCCGGCATTGTTTTTAGAAATGAATATTCTCAACCTCAAAGAACTGCCCCAAGAAAAAGAATTCGTGAAGTAGCACAAATCCCCCGGCCATATTGGGATATATTCCCTTTTCAAAAATACACATCGCATGGCATCAGTTTTGGTGTAGAACTTCAAAATTCCTTTGCATTGCCTTTGATGGCTACACGGGGTTGTCCTTATGAATGTACGTTTTGTAGTAGTCCGCAGATGTGGGGCACCAAATACAGTATGCGGCCGGCTTCAGATGTAGCTGATGAAATAGAACTATATGTGGGAAAATACGGTGTGTGTAATTTTGACTTTTACGATTTAACCGCTGTCATAAATAAAAGATGGATTATAGAATTTGCAAAAGAAATTGTTCAACGGCGTTTAGACATCGTTTGGCAAATACCGGCCGGCACGCGTAGCGAGGCCATTGACCGCGAAGTGGCTTACTGGCTTTATCGCTCGGGTTGTCGTAATATCACGTATGCTCCCGAAAGTGGCAGCCCGGAAATACTGCAAACCATTAAAAAGAAGGTTTCACTCGACCGCATGCTGCAATCCATACGCCACTCCAGTGAAGAAAAGATGAACATTAAAATCAACTTCATGATTGGTTTTCCGGATGAAGGGCACCGTCATATATGGCAATCTATCTGGTTTTTAATCAGGGCAAGCTGGGCAGGGGTAAATGACATGGCTCCCGCTATTTTTACTCCTTACCCCGGTAGTGCGCTGTTTCAGCGCCTCGTGGACGAAGGAAAAATCAATATTGAAGACGATGAGTATTTTATGAAGATAATTCAGGCCGACTCGTTGTGGAATATACATTTCTATAATGAGAAGGTAAACCCTTCGCTTTTACGCATCTATGCGTTGGTATATCTGTTTGTATTTTACTTCACCAATTATCTTTTTCGCCCGGTGCGACTAATACGAACCATGCGCAACTTACTCCTGCGCAGGTTTGAATCAAGGGCTGAGTGGGCGCTGGCAGAATTACTCAAACGAACCAAAACAAAAGTGATTACGGCCGAACAGGTTCGTTAAATTTATGTTGAATGATCCATAATGAACAAACCTCCACTACTGCTGATTGACCTACCGGTTTACCCCAAAGGTATTCTGTCACTTTCGCTTTATGTAGTTGCATCTTGTTTAGAAAAAATATTTGAACCGGAGATTATTGACCTTAATCTGGAAGACGATGACAAAATATCATGGGAAAATTACGCTTGCGTTGGCATTAAAGTATCCGCACAGAATTACCGCTTTGCTGTAGCAATCACCCATAAAGTTCGTAGATACAACCCTAACGCCAAAGTACTTTGGGGCGGTGAGTTTCCTACAATGTTACCCATGGAAGCCAGTAAACATGCAGATATCACAATATGTGGTCTCATAGAAAATATCGCCAGCGAATTTATGACAGATTGGCAAGCAGGCAACCTAAAAAAGATTTATAGTTCGGGCAGAGATGTATTACATGTATTCAATAGCCCCAAATGGGAATTATTGCATAACTACCACGCATACAGTTCTGTGATGGGTATGCCATTGGAAACTTCGCGCGGCTGCACCGAAAAGTGCTCTTTTTGCATGGTACACATCATGCAGCAAAAACCGTACGCCCTAAAAGATTATGGTATGTTGGATAGTGAGCTAAAGTACTACACGGGACGTTTTGTGAATATTATAGATTATAATTTCGGAGTAAGTAAAGAGCATGTGCTGCGTGTGGCATCGCTTCTGCGCAAAAACCGCGTTGCGGGCTGGATGGCTGAAATGTGTATTGAATTTCTGGATGATGATGAGATACTATATGCATTACGCGAAAGCAATTGCAAAATCATTTACTGCGGTCTGGAAACCATTGATGATAGTGCATTGCGCTCCATACATAAAATGCACACTAACATTATTGATAACTATGAACGGATAATCCGTAAAACGCAATCATACGGCATTCAGATTGGCGCGGGTTTTATACTGGGACTGGAGAACACAACGTTAGATACTTTCCGAAATACTTTGGCGTTTTTCCAGCGCAACAAATTGCTCTACGTAAAATTAACATTCCTCACTTACAACCCCGGCTCAAAAGCTCACCAATACATGGCTAAAAAAGGTACATATATAGGTAATGATTATTCGCTATACGATGGTATTCACCTCAGCTACCTGCCCCATGGTGTAAATGAAGAACTGATCATGGAGGGAGCAAAATACTTTATCAGGCAATTTTACTCACCAGCATCGTTGGCAAAACGTATTTTCCCGCAAAAAAATCTATCTTTTTGGACTAAGCTGGAACTATTCGGGTTTGTATGGTTATACTCATCCGTTTACAGAGAGTGGCTGAAATGCGGGCTTCTGCAAATACCGCAAAACGAAGAAATTTTTTTTAAAAAACTGCTCTCCGTAAAATACCGCAAGAGTATTTTCACTAAATTGCTGGAAAAATTCATACAATTTTGCAGAAGTAATAACTGAAATATTATTCAGGCGCCAAAACCCGATATACATGCTCCCTGTGCGAAATCTTTTGTTGTTTATGTTAACATTCTCATACACGGTAGCCATGTTTTTATCCATAAGTAGATGTCGTAACCGTATTGACACGATGTTTAATGAAGAGTTTTTCAAATTAACCCGCTCAGAGCAAAACAAGGAATGTGGCAAATGTCATCAGGAGATTTACGAACAGGAATTAAATGGCCCTCACGCTCACGCCTATTACTCTATTCAGGAGCACGTACAATATGTAAGCCAGCCGAAGTACGAGTGCAGTTTTTATGAAAATCACGTATTGAAAAATTCCGAAACAGAATGTATGCGTTGCCATGCTCCTGATAATATGTTTCAAAGTGTGTTTCAGCATCATCATGCCACGGACTCTCTCTTAGGGTGGTTGATGCAAAAGGACTATCCCCATCAGCCCATCCCGTGGAAAAAAACAGACAAAGACAAAACTACCGGCGTAGATTGCTTGAGTTGCCACTTTGATGGTCAGGGTGTAATGAGCAGCAATAAAAAATATACGAGTACTTTTTACTCTGCTCCTTGTAATCCAAAATACTCAGAACTATTCGCTAAAACTGACATTACCTGTTTGCCTTGTCATACAGATGCCGCCAAGAGCGCTTACAAGTTTTATGGCAGCAACTATAATTTCCGCCGTTGCAACACATGCCACACTTTGACGAACCAAAAACAACCACACCGTTACATTTGGTACAAAGACCCGCCCGCGTTGACACACCACCTTTATAACGGGATATTTAAAAACATGATTGCAACTTATGATGTATCTCATGCTACCCTGCGCCTTACATCCTCTTTTGAAATGCCTCATGTAACAGCTCAATGTACAGAGCTACTGCTTCAATGCACGGCGCTTGCGAATGATTCCACAGCGATAACCTCTTACCTTATTCGCTTTAATCGCAAAGCTGAGTTTGACTCTTTAATGTACGATTACTACAATAAAAACAAATTGGGCGGTGTTGAAGGGGGTGCTTTCTTTCAACCGGGTAAAGCATTCAACCATTCAGAAAAAATTAAACCTACAAACAAAAAAACACCCGCCATTTTAAAGCTCGAACTTTTCAAAAAACAACAATATTGGTTGCACGACTCGCTGATGTACCCGCTTTATACGACCCACATCCCCATCAGCCATTGAGTATTTGCTTTAACTTTGCCAATCCCCAGGCCGGTACTACCTTCCACCCCACGCTCCACCAAAAGTTCACCGCTATGGATGGTTCCAGATTACGGATGTGGTGCCACCACAATGAGGGGATATACAACATTTCTCCCTCCTGCAGATAAACCTCCACAGGTTGCGCAAAGCGCGCCCTCTGAAAAGCAATATTATCGGGTTTATCGGGATTGTAACGCGCAAAATTGGGGTGGCGGCTCCACACCGGGTTTGGATACAGGTATTTTCGGTCAGCGGGCTTAAACAGCGTAATGTGTTTACGCCCCCTGATGAGGGCATAAAAATTTTCGGGCAGGTCCTGATGCAGGGAGGTTACTAAACCGCCTGGCCCCACATAAATGCGGCTGCGAAAAAATTTTCCGTGGCGACAATACTCCGGCACTGCTACATCGTAATCTATCTCCGGTTTCAACGCATCAATGGGAGATGCCAACACAATGTCTGCACCGTGTAGCCCTTTGCTGACCGACTCAATAATCCGTTGTACAGGCACCAATGCCGAATTGCGCTCGTTGTAGGTATCTGCGTCAGATAATCCGTTTTTAATGCGCATTACTCCGGCCGCTTTATGACCATATTTTTTGGCAAATGAATCTATACTCCATTCCCGATAGGAATGCCAACCGGTCACTACATCGGTAATTATTACCGGTATGGACTTTTGTAAATATGAGGTATAAAATTCCTTAACAGAAAGTCCGGACACTCTTTCGGGCAACATTCCGGTTATATTCGTAGCTCAAACTTACGCTTTTCGCTTTTTATGTTTAATTTGTGTTTCTGAAAAATCATGCGCCCGCTTAAAGTAACATTTGTTGGCCTCGGCACCGAGCAGCTCGGCATCAGCCAGCTCAGCGCCATTGCCCGTCGCGAAGGACACAAGGTGGGCTTGGCATTTAGCGCTTCCCTGTTTCATGACCGTTTTAATCTTGAGTTTCCCGCCATCGCACCGTTTTTTGATGATACACACGATGTTATACAAGCCATAAAAGACCAACAGCCCGATGTATTGGCATTTGGCGCCCTTACTTCCACTTATCAGTGGATGCTGCAAGTGGCACAAACAGCCAAAGAAATTAACCCCCGCATCAAGACCGTATTTGGCGGAGTACACCCCTCTGCCGTGCCGCATCTGGTAATTGCCCGCCCTCAGGTCGATTTTGTGGTGGTTGGTGAAGGCGATGAGGCCTTCCCGGCTATACTTAAAACCATAGCTAATGATGATTACTCCCGCCCTATTTTTAATACCAGCTTCAAAAACAAAGAGGGACAGGTAATCAGTGGCATGCAGAAAGGTTTTCTGCAACATCTGGACACATTGCCGTTTTACGACAAGGAGTTGTGGGAAGATTACGTGCGTCTGGGTGACCTTTACCTCACCATGGCCTCGCGGGGTTGCCCCTATCGCTGCACTTTCTGTTTCAATAACTTCTTTGCCAAGTTGCCCGAAGAAAAAAGCGGTAAGTATGTGCGTCTGCGCAGTGTCGATCACGTAATTGCTGAGTTAAAAATCGCCAAGCGCAGATATAAAATTTACAAAGTGGACTTTCAGGATGATGTTTTCGCCACCAGCAAAAAATGGCTGGAGGAATTTGCCTGGAAGTACAAAAAAGAAATCAATATCCCGTACAACATTCTCACCCATCCGCGCTATATGGACGAAGACACCGCACGCTGGCTAAAGGAAAGCGGATGCGAATGGATACAGATGGGGGTACAAAGCATGGATGAAAGCTTTAAAAAAGAAAGTTTACTCCGTTATGAAAGATCGGAAGACGTAGAGAATGCCCTTAACCTGATGCGTAAGTACGGTTTGCTGGCCAAGGTAGATCACATGTTCGGGCTGCCCAACGAACCAATGGAGGCACAGGAAAATGCACGTGTACTCTACGCCAAAACACACCCTAAGCGCGTACAAACCTTCTGGACGTGTTACCTGCCCGGAACCCAACTGATGCGCGAGGCCGAAGAGCGTGGCGACCTGACCCCCGAGCAGGTGCGAAAAATCAACGAGGGAGAAGAGTTCTACTTTTTCCGCAACACCGAAAACGTTAAAGACAAACACAAAATGCACCAGTACAAACTCTACGAAGTCATTTTCCGTCTCATGCCAGCATTACCCGATTCCTGGAAAATTCACCTCACGCTGCAAAAAGCTTCTTTAATACCTGCTTTTTTGGTGCGCCCCCTTTCCATGATGGCTGACATCATCACCGGTTTTAAACAACGCAATCCTGAGTTTATCGCTTATGCACTGCACAACCTCTATCACCTGAAAAGATTTTTCCTGAAAAAAATCGGGCTTAAGGCCGCCCCTGCCTCGCGTGTCATCGAGGACGTTTCATTTGCTCAACCCTATCAACCGGTCATAGAGCAGAAACCAGCTGAAACAATCAGAGCATAAGTACAGCCCTATGCGCGAGGCCCTCTTCATCAAAAAAAATAAAGACCGCTGGGAAAAAATACGCCAGTCAGAAACTACTGATGTGGATACGATGTCATCCTACTTCACTCAAATGATTGAAGACCTCTCTTATGCACGAACCTTCTATCCGAAAAGCGCCACCACCCGCTATATTAATTCCATAGCAGCGCGCTACTATCTGCGCATATACCGCAATACAAAACACGAAGCTTCGCATCTGTCAAGATTCTTTACTGTGGACTTACCGCTGGCGGTGTATCGTTTTCGGTACAGCATGTTATTTACGCTCGTAACATTTGTAATCTTCACTGCTGCGGGGTTTTACAGCGCGCGCACCGACAGCGATTTTGTCAAAGAGGTGCTGGGCGCAGATTATGTGATGATGACCGAAGAAAACATTTCCAAAGGGCAACCATTTGGCGTTTATGCCTCAGGGGATGAAATTTGGATGTGGCTTGGCATTTTTTTTAATAATATCAAAGTGTCGTTTGTGTATTTTGCAGGATCGCTTTTTGTGGGGTTGCCTTTTTTTCTGGATGTGTTAACAGGCACGCAAATATTCGGTGTACTGGGTTTGTACGGGCCTTTTAACCTGATACACGAGGGTATGCGCCTCGGGGCATTTGAGTACATGTTTTATCACCACGGGCTGGGGCTTGAAGCAGTATTGACTGTAATGATTCACGGCACGCTGGAGTTATCGGCCATTGTGCTTGCCGGAGGCGCCGGCCTGGGGATGGGGCTTGCCTTTTTATTCCCGGGTACCTACTCGCGTATGCGCTCGTTCCGCAGCGCGGCTACCGACGGGGTGCGCGTTATCATCGGCCTGATACCCGTATTTTGCATGGCTGCTTTTTTTGAAGGGTTCATCACCCGCTATGCCGATATGCCTGTGGCGCTCAAGTGGATTATCCTGTTACTTTCCGCAGCGTATGTTATCGGGTATTTCGGTATTTATCCGGTTTCCGTACATCAAAAACAAAAGAAACATCCGCAAACCTGAGTCATGACCAAGTTGCTGTTGGTGTTACTGTCTCTTTTCATCTGCTGTACTTCGTATGCCCATGAAGAATACAATGACGAAAACACTCCTTTAGAAATCACCGATGAGGATGCCCTCTCAGAAGAAGAAGAAATTATTGACAACGAAGGCGAATTGGAGGAGCCCGAAAATGCGCTGATTACATTTGAGGAACTAAACGATAAAAACCGCCTGCAGCCCGTCACACGTAAAGTAGGCGCAGCTTCCCGAAAAAAATTTTTAAATGACAAAAAATTACACTATGTAAAAAACAAAAAAGAAAAAGCTGATGACTTGTATCCGGCAATTCGATGGAATTTGCTGGAAAGAATAATTGACATGCTATTAAGCGTTTTTAATAGCGCTGTGCTTAAACTACTCTTATGGACATTGGTAGCGCTGCTGACTGTATATATAGTTTATTGGTTAGCCGGCCTGGACTACAACATCCTCCTGCGCAAGAATAAAAAAGATACTTCATCCAATAATCTGCATACACATACACATTTATTAAATACCGACCTGAATGGTTCCCTGGAAGAAGCCATCCGGCAAAACGACCTGCGGCAGGCCGTGCGATATATGTTTTTGATTGCGCTTAAAACCCTGATGGATAGTAAGGCGATTGTGTATCGCGAAGATAAAACCAACAACGAATATGCGGTCGAGCTTCACGGAACTCCCCATTATCCGCACTTTGTTCAGTTAGCCAGGGCTTTTGACTACGTTTGGTACGGCAAGTTTCATATTTCGCCCGATGATTTTGCTCGTCTTAAACCCCACTTACAACACTTTACCGACAACGCAGCATGAAAAACATTAAAACATTACTGGGTATATTGGCAATAGTACTGCTGCTTTTCGGTATGGTATGGTACTTCAGCAGTTCCACCGAATTAGACGAGCGTTTCACCTTGCGCAAAAACGACAAAATTCCTTACGGCACTTACGTGCTGTACAACTCTCTCAGCGATTTGTTCCCGGGGGCAAAAATCACAGTAAACGATAAACCCGCCACCGACATTCCTCTCGACTCTGCAAAGCGCATTGTTTACATATCTATTTGCAAACGTTTCCGCAACGCATCAGGCGACCTCACCCACATCCTGCACCTTGCCAACGAAGGTCACGATGTTTTTCTGTGTGCAACCGAAATGGATGCAGAGCTCACCGATGCGCTTAACATCGAAATGTCTTCCACAGACCTTCCAATAGTACAAAACTATAACACTACGGACTCCGGAACTGTTTCGCTGAGTAACAAGTACTTTCCCGAAGAGGTTTACACTTACCCCGGACGTTTTGCTGCAAGCAGTATTACGACTTACGAAATCTCTTCCACCGAACCTCTCGGCTACAACCAAAACAACATCTGCAATTTTATCCGGCTCAAAACGCAAGGGGGCAATGTGTTTGTGCACACCCAGCCATATTGCTTCACAAATTACTTTCTGATGCACCGCAATAACCTCAGCTATGCTGAGAAAGTGTTCAGCTTAATGGATAAAAAATATGATGAGGTGATATGGGATGAGTACCACCTTACAGAGCCCTATCTGACCTACAACAGCGCCGGTAATTCCCCCTTTCGCATTTTAATGGAGGTTCCTGCTTTTCGCTATGCGATTTACGTATTTCTGGCGCTGGTAGCGCTATATACCTTTATTTACATCAAACGCCAGCAGAGGGTCGTTCCGGTGATACAAAGCCCCAAAAACGATTCACTGGATTATGTGCCCACCATCGGTAAATTGTATTACGAACAGGGGAACCACCTCAACCTGGCGCACAAAATGGTAACATACTTCTTAGAGCATGTGCGCCAGCGTTTTCGCCTGTCAACCTCTGCCTTAGACGATGTTTTTGCCCACAAGCTGGCTGCCCGCAGCGGCATGAATGTAAACGATGCTCTCTCTCTCGTAAAATTTACCGCGCATATAAAATCTGCCCGGCAGTTCTCGGCTGAAGAGTTAAAAGATTACCACAGCCAATTGGAAAAATATTACCAACTAACCCAATAAACACCATGGAAGAATTACAATTTCAGCAACGCACCGACCTTACTGAGCTAAGTAACGCGGTGCATGCCATACAGCGCGAGATAGGTAAAATCGTGGTAGGGCAACAAGAAATGGTACAACTGCTCATTGCCTCCATGCTTTCGGATGGTCACGTACTCATCGAAGGTGTGCCCGGCGTGGCTAAAACCCTCACGGCAAAGTTACTGGCGCGTTGTATCAACACCGGTTTTTCGCGCATTCAGTTTACACCCGACCTCATGCCGAGCGATATCATCGGCACATCGGTCTATAACGCAAAGCTCGGAGAATTTCAGTTTAAAAATGGCCCCATATTCAGCAATATCATTTTAATTGACGAAGTAAACCGCGCACCCGCCAAAACACAGTCGGCACTCTTTGAAGTGATGGAAGAACGGCAGATTACAGCCGATGGAGTAACGTATAATATGCCATTCCCCTTTATGGTATTGGCTACGCAAAACCCCATCGAGCACGAAGGCACATATCGGTTACCCGAAGCCCAGTTAGACCGTTTCCTCTTTAAAATCATCGTGCCCTATCCGAGCGAACAGGAAGAAGTAAAGATATTGGAAAAATTTAATGCGTTAGGGAACGAAAAACCCGTAAACACCCTGCAACCCGTGCTGGATACCGTGCAGATAGAGCGTTTGCGTAAATTAGTGGTAAATCTCGTGGTGGACGAAAAGCTGATGCACTTCATCGCGCGCCTCATTACAGCTACGCGCAACCATCAGTCGCTCTTTCTGGGCGCTTCACCACGCGCCTCGCTGGCTTTGCTCAATGCTTCCAAAGCCATTGCCGCCATGAGCGGACGCGATTTCGTAATCCCCGATGACATCCTCTATGTGGCAAAACCCGTATTGCGTCACCGCATCATTCTCTCGCCCGAAAAAGAAATGGAGGGTGTCTCCCCCGATGATGTAATTAGTCAGATTATCCAATCCATTGACATTCCCCGCTAGCGTATGTTCAGCAAGGTGCGCAATGCAATCACCCGCTGGTATCTGTCATTTTACCTGCACCGGTATTTTTATCTGGCGCTGTTTGGCATCGGGGTGATTTTTGCACTCTCGTATTTCGTCCCGTTGCTGATGAGCATAGCCAAGTCGTTATGCGTAATTTTATCCGTAACCGTTCTGGCTGATGCCATGGCGCTTTACTTTAACCGCAACGGTATCGAAGCTGTTCGGCATATACCCGGCAACCGCCTCAGCAATGGTGACGAAAATCCCGTTCATATTTCCGTTCAAAACAATTACGGTTTTCCCGTGCGCATCAGGGTAATTGATGAAATTCCCGTGCAATTTCAGAAACGCAACTTTTACCTGCCCGCCACTATTCCGGCAAATGGCCATCATCATCTGCAATACACGTTGCGTCCCGTAAGCCGCGGTGAGTATCATTTCGGGCGCTTGCTGATATTCGTAAACGGGCCCCTGCAAATGGTAACCCGCAGGTACGCATTAGCGCAGGAGACCACAGTACCGGTATATCCCTCCTATGTGCAGATGAACAAGTACCAACTGCTGGCATTTAACGACCGGTTGAACGAACTGGGCGTAAAGCGGGTTCGTAGAGTTGGACACAGTTTGGAATTTGAACAAATAAAAGAGTACGTACCGGGCGATGATTACCGCACCATAAACTGGAAAGCCACCGCGCGCAGAAACAACCTGATGGTCAACACCTACACCGATGAAAAAAGCCAACCGTTGTATTGTGTGATTGACATGGGTCGCAGCATGAAAATGCCTTTTGAGAAAATGACCCTGCTGGATTATGCCATCAACACCTCTCTCGTGCTCAGCCACACTGCCCTTATGCGGTACGACAAGGCGGGCCTCATCACCTTCGCTCATCAGTCCGATACGTTTTTACCCGCAGCGCATCATTCCACTCAACTCGCGCGCATTATGGAAAGTTTATACAACCTGAACACAACATTTCTCGAAAGCAACTTCGACCGCCTGCATGCCCAGGTACGCCGCCGTATCAAACAGCGTAGCTTGTTGGTGCTATTCACCAATTTTGAAACCCCCTACAGCATGGAGCGCCAACTCCCCTACCTGAAAGCAATGGCAAGGCATCATCTGTTGCTGGTAGTATTTTTTGAAAACACCGAAGTGAAAAACGTTTTTACCCGACCCGCCAGCGACCTTCAGGAGATTTACATCAAAACCATTGCCGGCAAAATGCTCTACGAAAAACGCCTCGTGGAAAAACAACTGCGCCAACACGGCATTATGAGTTTACTCACAGCCCCCCAGCAGCTAACCGTCAACGTCATCAACAAATATCTCGAAATAAAAGCGAGAAACATTCTATGAACGCTGCGGTATAAACTCATCGAGCAGTCCGGCATACAACCGCATGATACCCCGGCGGCTCTGCTCCAGGTTTTGCAAAAAATTTTTAGAGGGCTCTTTACCTGTTTGCAGACGAATAACATCGTTTATCAAATCAAACATCACACCGTACTCGCGGGTCATCTCATCGGGTTGTTTCGATTGCAAAAACCGTTTATTGCTGCGCAACAGAGTAAGCGCCATTTCAAAATCGCGCTGCAGGATAAAGTAAATGTTTTGTGTAATGCGCTGCAGAATGTCACCCAAAAAGGTAAATTTTGTTTTATCCCATTGCTGGCCACGCTGCAGGTAATAGGCTGCTTTCGTATAATCTTTTTTATACATATATAAAAGCGCATATATCCGCTCTATGTCAAAATTAAACGTATCGTGCGGTGTGTTTTCTAAGTAAAACTTCATGTATTTCTCCATAATGCTCTCTGCCACATCATATTGCTGATGCAGTATCGCTATCACAGCGTACATCAACGGGTGATACCGGTTGCGAACCAACTGCTTTGCAAACTTATCAAAACAGGCGCTGTACCGCTCGTATGCCTCGCGGTAATTACTGTTGTGAGCATACGCCTTAGCTATGGTGGTTTCCACATAAATGCGATAATTGCTTCCCACCCGCTCTTCGCACCGGCCGAGTGCCTCTAAAGCAGCATGCAAACTCTTCATCAGATTGTCCCAGTCGCTGGAGTAATGTTCATAATATGCCGACCAGCACAAATGATAGTAGAATTGACAAACCGGGTAATCCTTCCCCTCCAATTTGCGCGCCCACTTCTTTAACTCTGCCTTCGTCCACGCTTCATACTCCGCCATTTTCCCGTTCGCTGCGTAGTAAAACACCGTACCGAACAAATAATTCAGCCATATTTCGCTGCGTTGTTCCTCAGCGGGCTTACCTAAAGTGGCAAGGTATTTTCTTCCGTACTCTTCCGCCAAGGCAATCTTTCCGTTCAGCACCGGCAGTCGCACCGAAATGTCAAACATTATCTTGTACAACTCAGCTAACTTCTTCTTGTTGCCCTTGAGCAACTTGCGCTCCCGTATCTTCGCCTCGTGCAGCAGCAGTGTCTTCAGTCCCTTCTGCCAAAGCAAGTAAAGAACCTCCCGGTTGCTGCCATCGGTCAGCACATGGTAACACTTATCAAGCAACACAGAATTTATCTTATCAAAATGTGACTTACTCAGTTTCAATTCATATTGCACCAGCTCATCATCAAACTCCTTATCCTGCAAATGCACCAGCGTGTTCAGCAGCACCTGTTTCTCGCGCTCCGATGCAGGCATTTGGCGTACTATCGCCAGTTCATCGGGCTTGAGCGTTCGTAAAAAATCACTGAGCATGCTCATATTCCAAAAATACACGTTTAATACAATCATACACATCTGGTACATGCATTTTTTTGCTTTTAGGGGGTGCCCCCGCTGCCAAGCCATGCAAGGCAGCGGGGTCGGGCTTGCTGCGGGGTACGCTGCCGCTCCCGCCGCGCCCGTAAATTTTTTTTATCAATGGTACGGGCGCGGCCGCTTCGCTGCGCTCGCGCCCTACGCATCCCTCACCCGGCTGGCGCACGCTCAAAGCACAACTACGCAGCTGCGCAACGTTAAGTTCAACAAACTACGCTGCTCAGGCGCACACGTTTTAAATGTACTACCATCACTAATCGAATGTAACGCGCGCCGTATATAACGCATTAATATTTGTCGCAATATGAAAATACCCCGTTAAAACATCAAGTCCTCTGTCGTAATTCATTTCACTGAAACCAATTCGGTAATCATCCGACTTTATCGGGTGCGAAAAAACAACCATCATAAATTTGCCGGGCAAACCCTCAAGCTGTATTACGCTGTTCTCAGCCCCCGATAACTTCACTGCGTTGTCTGCTAGCAATACCTCCCCCATACCGGCAAATGTGCCAAACACCAAATGCTCTACATAAATGCGCAACACAGTGTCGCCCGCTTTACTGCAATCTTTAGCAAACGGAATTTTAATACTGCCGCAAAGTGGCTCTCTGCTCCAGTTCTTCATCCGGTTACTGCTTTCGTGCATCAAGCCGAAAAACCATGTTTTGCTGCGCGTGCTGTCGCCCGGCAGTGTCTTCAGCCACCAAACCCATTCGTATGGGTGCAGCTCCGGATGACAACTGTGGTTACAATCCAAACAATACGTACCGTAAAACCCCATCACCGGGCGGTTAGTTCCAAAACTGGGATGCTTCGCCAAATCTCCCGCTTCGGGCAGTGTAGGATAAAATACATAATTGAGCAGATGGCGGTAGGCGCGCGGGGGCGTTAATTCACAATGCAACCGGTAATTGCGAATATCGATGCAATTCGTGTCGCGCACAAAAGGGATACTGTCATAATTGCGGTGGTGCGACCTGCGGTAATCTTGCCTCCGTAACTCGCGCTGGCGGTCATAAGCGCCAAAAATCTTCCACAGATACTTTTTGAGATGAAAGTTAATATCAAAGTTAATGTCGTACTCCGTATATTCCTCTTCACGGCTGCGCGTGTGCCGTACCACAGTACCTACAAATTTCTGTTTGTGCATACTAAGCGCCCGCCAGTTATACCCGCCAAACGCATGTAACAGCCAGCCGATTAAAAACACACGGTGATGCTGCTTTCTTTTCTCTATCACAGAGTCCGCCAGCATCGGCTCTGCCAAATCTGTTATGATTTCGTGTACTGTATCGTTGTGTGCAATAGCTGTATTGGGAAGTAAAAGATACCTGAAAGCATCCGGCGCATGGTTAAAAGTGTTAATAGATAAACTACTTTGTGCACCAACTGTTTGCGCTAATATTGCAACAAGGCACCACGCCGGCATTAAACGTTTCATCAAAAGCAAGTATCCATATAAAAAACTTACACCCCAAAAGTTATGGCAAGTAAATTCCAAATCTCCCCCATACAAACATGGCTGCCTGCTGCCGAAGCACCGGTGGTAATTGCCGGACCCTGCAGCGCTGAAGGCGAAGAGCAGGTAATGCTCTCGGCTCACCTCATTGCTAAGCACGCTGCGGGCAGGGTGCACCTGCTGCGCGCCGGCATCTGGAAACCGCGCACACGCCCCAACACCTTTGAAGGAGTGGGCGAAATAGGCCTGCCCTGGTTGAAAAATGCCGGTAACGAAGTAGGCATGCCCGTTACTGTAGAGGTGGCAAACCCCGAGCACGTAGAAGCCGCCTTGCGTCACGGGATTGACGTGCTATGGATAGGGGCACGCACCACCGTTTCACCATTTGCCGTGCAGGAAATAGCCGAAGCCCTCCGCGGTGTAGATGTACCGGTACTGGTCAAAAACCCCATCAATCCCGACCTGGAACTTTGGATTGGCGCATTGGAGCGCCTCCACGGAGCAGGTATCCGAAAGCTGGGCGTCATTCACCGCGGGTTTTCATCCTATGAAAAATCTGTTTACCGCAACCCACCCATGTGGGAGATTCCCATTGAATTGCGCAGGCGTTTCCCCGAAATACCCATACTCGTTGACCCCAGCCACATGGGCGGTAAGCGCCACCTGATTGCCACACTGGCGCAGCAGGGATTAGACATGGGTTTTGACGGACTGATGATAGAAACACATCCCCATCCCGACAAAGCATGGAGCGATGCCGCTCAGCAAATTACCCCGCAGCGACTCGCTGAAATTCTGCAAGGGCTGATAGTGCGCAAACCCACCCTGCCCGAAAACAGCAGCTTACAAGCGCTGCACGACCTGCGCGCCCGCGTGGACCGTATTGACGATTATATCATTGAACTGCTCGCTGAGCGCATGGGTATCTCTGAGCAAATTGGCAAGGTGAAAAAAGAACACCAGTTAGCTATACACCAAAAAGAACGCTGGGCACAAATAGTAGCCCGCGCCCTGCAGAAAGGCAAAACCGGGGGACTTACCGAAGAGTTCATCCTTAAATTGTTTCAGCAAATTCACAACGAAAGCATTCGCCATCAAACCAAGGTAGTTGCAGGCGAAGAAGTGGCTACAAACGGGCAAATATTTTTTCCGTAATTTAGAACATTTAATTTTTCCTGAGTATATTAACACCAAATTTTGCGGTATGAATATGAATTTTCTACGCACCTTTTTAGCTGCGCTTCTATTTGCTTACAACTGCTTGCCTATTATGCTTAGCGCGCAAATCGGCACCTTAGACACTTCTTTTTACAAAAGCCGCGGGTATGATTTCAAGTGTACCGGTGGTTTGGTGCTGCCCGATAGCAGCGTAATTGTGATAGGGCGGTTTTTCTTTGCAAACAATCAAAAAATTGCCGGCATTGCCAGGGTTTTTCCCGATGGCACCATAGACCCTGCGTTCAATACCGGCACTGGAGCCGATGAGCACGTAAACGTAGTGGCGCGCCAGCCCGATGGTAAACTAATCATTGGCGGTGACTTTGTCATGTTCAACGGTGTGCTGAAAAACAGAATTGCCCGCCTTAATCCCGATGGTTCCCTGGATAATTCATTCAATACCGGCAGCGGTTTCTCTTTCTCTGTGTATGACATTAAAGTGCTCAGCACCGGGAAAATACTGGTGGCGGGAGGGTTCACTCACTATAATGGTGACCTTGTAAATGGTTTAGTACGATTAAACCCAGACGGCACGCGAGATACTACATTTTTGATCGGCAGTGCTGCTAATAACAACGTGTACGATGTTGACGAACTTCCGGATGGCAGAATCATTGTGGCAGGACACTTTACCATATTCAATGGCGATACGGTAGGGCGAATCCTGCGTTTGCACCCTAACGGTACCCGTGACACTACATTCAAGACCCTCAATGGTGGCGCAGACAACATCATTACTTCGGCTTATGTAACCGTAGGGAACAAAGTAGTGATTGGCGGTTTTTTCAACAATTACGATGGCTCGCCCAGCAATCGCATCGCACGGCTTAATTCCGATGGTTCGCTGGACGCCACTTTCAATGTCGGAACGGGTTTCAACAATAATGTAAACGAAATCTGCATTCAACCTGATGGAAAAGTATTGGCAACAGGCAACTTTACGTCTTATGCCGGTAGCGCCATAAACCGAATCGTGCGTATTAATAACGATGGTACGCGCGACTTGAGTTTTCAACCGGGCGGTGGGCTCAACTTAAGCTGCAACTCCGTGTTTATGGCACATGACGACCGTATCTATGTAGGCGGCACCTTCACAATAGCCGACTCGTTCGCACGCATTCGATTTGTGCGTCTGTTACCTGATGGCAAAGTGGACCAGACCTTTAACCGCGAGTCGCATTTCAGCGCCTTTACCAACGTGGTGGATATGCAAAGCGATGGCCGTCTGATTGTAGCCGGGGCATTCTTCAAATACCACGATATCACTAAAGCCCGTATCATACGCTACAACCACGATGGAACCTTAGACCTCTCTTTCCCTGCCGGCTCGGGCGCCAACGATCAGATTACTGCCATAGCGATACAGACAGATGATAAAATTGTGATTGGCGGTAACTTCACTACTATTCATGGCGTTGCGCGCAATCGCCTGGCCCGCTTGAATGCCGATGGCTCGCTTGACACCACTTTCAACGTAGGTACCGGGTTCAATGGCGCCATCAACAAAATTGCCATTGATAGCTTGGGTAAAATTTATGTAGGTGGCGCGTTTACACAATACAACGGCAATAACTGTAACCGCATCGTACGCCTCAACCCCAACGGCAGCATTGACAACACCTTCAATTTCGGTACGGGATTTAACGGTACAGTTTGGACCATCAAACCGGTAAGCAACCTAAAAGTGCTCATCGGTGGTGCCTTTACGAGTTACAACGGCACCACAGGCATAAACCGCATTGCACGCATCAACAATAACGGAACACTTGACAATACTTTCACTCCGGGTACAGCAGCCAATGGTATTATCTATTCCATAGAGGTGGCAGACAACGGTTATATATATACCGGCGGATCTTTCACGTCTTTCAACGGCACCAGCAAACAACGCATTGCACGCCTGATGCCAAATGGTGCTTTAGATAACACTTATACAGCTGCCGTAAACAATAGTTATGTCGGAAACATTGTCATACTACCAATCGGGGTGTTGATTATCGGAGAGTTCACCTCTGTAAATGGCATACCGCATAACCAAATGGCATTTACTGATTTCAATGGCAACATTAGTGGAGCTTTCTACATCGGTGATGGCGTAATCGGGTATATGAACAGTTACCTGTACAGCCGCATGCACCAGCGTATCTTCCTTGCCGGAAGTTTTCTGGGTGTTCAGGGTTATTTACGTAATTATTTCGCCAGCTTGCGTACCTCCAACCTCGATTTGACCGACTATCCGCTTTCGCTTTGCCAGGGCGCTAATACCAAAATTTACATCCACAAACCTATCGCCTTTGCCGCATTCAACAACATGATTGTCCAGTTATCTGACTCCGCAGGCAACTTTAATAATGCCATTAACATTGGTGTAAAAAACTCTGCACTGCCCGGCAATGACTCAATCAGTGTCATCATACCCTTTAGTGTGCCCAGCGGAAGCGGTTATCGCCTGCGCGTTATATCCACTGCGCCCGCTGATACAAGTAACTTTTCGCGTGCCATACAAATTGGCCCGCTGGGCGGAGTCACCATCACACCCTCCGGCCCTACCACTTTCTGCAGCGGTAATACAGTTACATTAAATGCTCCCATAGCCGACTCCTACCAGTGGAGTAACAACGCTTCCACACAAAACATTACCGTTAGCACATCGGGATCTTATACGGTAAGCGTAACCGTAAACGGTTGCCCGGCATCCTCCAACACGATTACCGTTACTGTTCATCCCGCCCCCGACTCTTCACTGAGCTTCTCTAACTACGATTTGTGCAACATTACGGCCGTGCTGACTGCAGCCCCCGGTTATACGTACTTGTGGAGCACCGGCAGTACCGGGCAAACTGTAGCTGTGAGCGCTACCGGTACTTATTCCGTAACCGTCACCGGGGCTGGCGGTTGCAGCGCTGATTCTTCCATCTTCGTTAACCTCTCGTTTATTGACAGTAACCTTATTTCCGCAAATGGTCCTACGAGCTTTTGTCAAGGGCAAAGTGTGCAATTGAGTGGAGTTCCCGGTCTCAGCTACACATGGAACACCGGAGCAACCGGCCAGTCCATTACGGTCAATACCACCGGCAACTACTTTGCTACGGTAAGTGATGGCGCCTGTACAAAAAATTCAAATACTATTCAGGTAACTGTGTTTCCTCCGCCTGCTGCCAATATCTCACCGGTTGGCCCCGATAAACTGTGTGTGGGCGGAGGCAGCGTAACCTTGCAGGCGTCTCCCGCAGCCGCATATCTGTGGAATACTTCACATATTACATCCAGTATCACAGCCACCACGGCGGGCAACTATACCGTAACCATTACTGATAACAACGGATGCACTGCCTCTGGCAGCTATAACCTATCGGTGTATGCACCTTCCGTGAATGTAAGCGCCAACGGCAGCACCACCTTTTGTGCAGGAGGCAGTGTACAATTAACCGCTTCCGGTGGTGACAACTACGCCTGGAGCAACGGCGCCAATACCACCTCTATAACTGTTAGCACCTCCGGCAACTACAATGTAACTTCTACTGACCCTTCCTCCGGATGCACGGTGGCTTCTAATGCCATAACCGTTACCGTGAACCCCCTGCCAAATGTATCGCTCTCTTTACCTGTTGATACAATATGCCAGAACGCTTCCCCCATCAATCTTGCAGGAGGCGACCCCGCGGGAGGCACTTACAGTGGTACAGGCGTGAGCGGAGGAACTTTCAACCCGGCAGGGTTAACAGGGAACATCCCCATCACTTACACATATACCGATGCCAACAACTGTACCGCCTCGGCTACGGATGCATTTTTTGTAGATATCTGTCTTGGAACTTTACAAATAACGGCTGAAGCGATGCGCGTTTACCCCAATCCGGCACAAGGGTGGTTAACAGTTGAAACAACCGAAAAAACCGATAAAATTGAATTATGGGACATCGCAGGTAGAAAAGTAATTGAGTTTACCGCTGAACCGTCCTTTGTGCATATCCTTGATGTATCTGCTCTCCAATCAGGTGTTTACACCATTAAAGCCGGCTTAGCGGCCGCCCGATTTATAAAATAACAATGCTTTTACATGCATGCGCGGTGCTGCCGCGCACGTAATTATATTAAAAGTATTTTATATACAACAGTTTGATGCAGTTATGTAGAAAGGGGAGCTTGATATAGGCACTTCCTCTCTTAACCGGAAAACCTGCGGGTTAATTTTAGGTTGTTTTTGTTTGAAGTTTTAGTACCTGAATACTCTTTTATTGCCGCTTAAACATAATCTGGCAAGTAAATTGCATTACTTTATCTGCTTAAATCATCACCAACTAAAATTTAACCACATGAAAAAACTTTTTCTCCTTGCCGCTTTAGCATCGCTTTGTGGATCGCTAATGCTGTTTTCCTGCAATAGTAAACCCAAAGATGCCGACATCAAATCTGCCATTGAAAAAGCGCTTGCTTCCCATCCTGACCTCACCGGGTTGGGTGTTACCGTTGAAAAAGGTATAGCCACCCTCACCGGCCAATGTAAAGACGAAGCATGTAAAGTGCGCACAGCCGACCTGGTAAAAGCTATTGCCGGCGTTAAAGAAGTCGTCAACAACATTACCGTAGCGCCTCCTGCTCCGGTACAAATCACCCCTGACGACCCGCTGAAACAAGCCGTAAAGGATGCCATTGCCTCCTATCCGGATGTGACTGCCGTGGTTGAAAACGGGGTAATTACCCTCACAGGCACCATTGCCAAAGCCGACCGGCAAAAACTGATGATGGCGCTTAGCGCCCTGAAGCCCAAAAAAATTGACCCGTCAGGGCTTAAAAACAAATAAAATATTTTCATAATATAAAAATAACTTACTATGAGCTTATCTGCTAAATACAAACCCCTGATTGATGCCGCCCAAAACGGGCAGGTACGCAATTTGCAGGTGCGCGAGCAGGACGGTGTTTTGTACATTGACGGGGAAGCCAGCGCTGCCGTAAAACAACAACTGTGGGACTTGTACGATAAAATAGACCCCGATTACGTATCGGGCGACCTGGTGTTGAACATCAACAGTACCGCCGGAGTGCCCGAGGGCGCCAAACTGCGCGTTACCACCGTAAGCACCAACCTGAATATCCGCAAAGGCCCCGGTACCAATTACGACATCATCGGCAAAGCTGCCCGCAATGAAATTGTGACCCTCGTGCGCAAAGAAAACGACCAGTGGTGGTACATCAAAACTGACGATGGTGAAGAGGGCTACTGCTACACCCAGTACCTTACTGCCATCTAACATTATCAAAAACTTTTTCGGGGAGGTTGTTTGTTACTACACTACCTCCCCGTTTTTACATAGAAAAACTTCCCTTCTTCTGCCTAATCGCAATGAATACACTTCTGCTACTGGCATATTTGAAAAACCCGCCGGTGATAATAGTGCCTGTGTTGCGGTACTCCGGTATGGCGATTTTCCCGTTTGTGCTGCTGAAAAGCCGGGATATGGTGCATGACCACACCCTCATGCTCCACGAGCGCATACACCTGGTACAGCAGCTAGAAATGCTCATCCTCCCCTTTTATATCTTGTACGGGTTGCATTACCTCTTCAACCTCATTCTTTATCGCAGCCATCACCGCGCCTATCGCGCTGTGATATTTGAGCGCGAAGCGTATAGCAACGAACACCGCCCCGACTATCTCAAACACCGGAGACCATGGGCGTTTTTACGGTACGCGTTTACTAACAACCAGGTATAACAGTGCCTTGATACGCTGAGCAGTTGTGTTATACTTGTATTAGTTTTATCGCGTGTAAATTCTAAATGCCCAATCACAAAAACGATTTCTGGAGTGTATTCCGCAGGGTACAGATAGTCCTGTGGAGCGGCGTATTGCTGGTGGTGTTGTTTTTTATCGGGGTAAACTACGGCATGCTGGGCGAAATGCCCGATTTGGAAAAAATTCAGAACCCGCGCAGCAGTATCTCTACCAGTGTATGGAGTGCCGATGGTGAAGTGCTGGGTACTTATTTTACCGAGAACCGCATTGAGGTGACGTACGATGAGCTTTCGCCTTATCTGGTGAAGGCGCTTGTTGCCACTGAAGACAAACGTTTTTACAACCACAGCGGCATTGATTTGAAAGGTCTGTTTCGCGCCATTATTTTAACCGGCTTACTGGGGCGCGAAGGCGGGGGCGGCTCTACCCTTACCCAGCAATTAGCCAAAAACCTTTTTCACCAGGACTTCAGCAGCGCAGGCCCCCTCAAGCGGATGTCGCAAAAACTCAAAGAGTGGATTCTCGCTGCCAAGCTGGAGCGCACGTTTACGAAAGAGGAAATTATCAATATTTATTTTAATACAATCGGCTTTGGTTATAATTCTTACGGCATCAAAACCGCGTCGTTTACCTATTTTTACAAGAAACCCTCTGAACTGAAAGCCGAAGAAGCTGCCCTGCTGGTGGCGATGCTCAACGGCCCTTCTTACTATAACCCGCGCCGCCATCCCGAGCGCGCGCTGGAACGCAGAAATCTGGTGCTGAGCCGCATGCTCGAGATGAAAGCCATCACCCGCCCCGAATATGAGCGACTGATAAAATTGCCGATTAAGTTAAACTTCCACAATCCCGACTTTCGCGAAGGCATCGGCACATACATCCGCGAGTATATACGCCAGGAGCTGATACGGTGGTGCGAACAAAACCCTAAACCCGACGGCAGCCGATGGAACATTTACGAAGATGGCCTGAACGTATTTACCACAATTGACTCGCGCATGCAGCGATATGCCGAAGATGCCATGCGCGAACATCTGAAAGCGCTGCAGGATATTTTCTTTAAAGAATGGAAAGGTAAAGAACCGTGGAAATTCGGCTCGCGCGCCAACCCTGACTTATTAGAAAAAATGATAAAGCAAACCGAACGGTATAAGAACATGAAAGCCGCCGGAAAATCTGACAAGGAAATAGAGCAGGCATTTCGCACCAAAACCGAAATGACCATTTTCAGTTGGCATGGAGACCAAAGTTACAGTATTGACACAGTGATGACCCCGCTCGACTCGCTGCGGTATTATCTGCAAATTATACAAGTGGGTTTTATAGCGGTAGATGCGCGCTCCGGCAAAACACTCGCCTGGATTGGCGGCCCCAATATCCGGTATTTTCAGTTAGACCACGTGAAAAAGAGCACCAAACGCCAGGTGGGCTCTACCATGAAACCCTTCCTTTACGGGCTTGCTTTAGAGCGTAATTACGAGCCATGCACCCCAATTCCTTATGTTAAACCCGAGTGCCCGGGCATAGACGCCAACTGGAATCCTGATGGAACCGACAAATGGAAAGAAGGCGACCTGGTGCCCATGAAAGACGGGCTGGCGGCTTCGGATAATCGCATCACCGCGCGAATCATGTGCGAAATAGGGGACCCGGCGCTGTTGGTTGAATTTGCCCGCCGGCTGATGATTGAAAGCCCAATGGATGCCGTACCTTCGCTATGCCTTGGCACTGCCGATATTTCGCTCATTGAAATGGTTGGCGCATATACGGCTTTTGCTAATCTGGGGGTTTACAGCAAGCCCTACTTTATCGAAAAAATAACCGATAAGCACGGCAACGTACTGGCTCAGTTTGTGCCGGAACAAAAAGAAGCCATTGCGCCACAAACGGCATACACGCTTACACAGATGCTCAAGGGTGTAGTGGACTACGGCACCGCTACCCGTTTGCGCTCTAAGTACGGACTCAAAATGCCGCTGGCCGGTAAAACAGGGACTACACAAGGCAACGCAGATGCCTGGTTTATCGGGTATAATCCCCAACTGGTAGCCGGTGCATGGGTGGGCTTTGAGCAACCCAGCGTTCATTTCATTTCTAATGCAAGCGGCGCCGGGGCCACTGCCGCATTGCCCATTGTTGGCGCTTTTATGCGCAAATGCTTTAACGACAAGCTCCTGAAACTTTCCACTGCCGATTTTACTTTTCCCGATGACTCCACGTTTACCATAAACATGGACTGCTCTACGCAAATCAACACACAACCCTGATGCGCGCCGGTAAACTTTACCTCATCCCTTCATTTCTGAACGAACCAGACCCTTCGCTCATTCCGGAGCAAACAAAAAACATTGTAAATAATTTGCATATTTTCATGGTGGAAGACGCGCGTAGCGCCCGCAGGTTTTTGCGGGCTATCGGTTACCCTCATTCTTTCGATACCCGGGCTACCCTGTATGAGCTAAACAAACACGGTGCGCCCGATTGTGATAAAATGTTTGCCCTGGTAAAACGAGGCAACAGCGCCGGTCTGATAAGCGAAGCAGGGTGCCCCTGTGTTGCAGACCCCGGCGCTGAGTTAGTAGCGTATGCACACCGCCATCGGATTGAGGTGGTTCCGCTTATAGGGCCGAGTGCGGTGTTGCTAGCGCTGATGGCCTCCGGATTAAACGGACAGTCGTTTTGCTTTGCCGGTTACCTGCCTATTAAAGAGCCGGAGCGGAGCCGTAAAATCCGGGAGATCGAATCGGCAGCACGCAACGGTACCACACAGATTTTCATGGAAACACCTTACCGCGCTCAAAAAATATTTGAGGAACTGCTGCGCACTCTTAAACCCGACACGCGCCTGTGTGTAGCCGCAAATCTTACACTGCCCGGGCAGTATGTATTTACCACAACGGTAGCCGCTTGGAAAAATGAAAGTACCAATTTGAATAAACAGTACTGTATGTTTTTGTTGGGATAACGCGAAGTAAACCCCTGATAAAGTAGCGGCTTGTTATTAGAAATTCGGGCAGTATTTTTCGTATTGTATGGACATGGGGCGCTCTTTTTTGAAAACGTAAATTACCGATGCCTCGAGCGCTCCCTGGGCGCGCGAAGCTGTGCGCAGGTCAGAGTGATTGATATCGTAGCTGAGACCGATACGGGTATTGAAAAACTCTACCCCAACATTTAAAATCACCGCATCCTTTACGCGGTACCAGCCCCCACCGAATATGGCCATGTTGTCGCTAAGCCAGTAGTTAAGCCCTAAACCAAAATTATACTGCTGCGCGTTGGCTTGCAGCATAAACAAAAAGGTGGGCGATAAACTGAAGTTATAGTTCTGATCCAGAAAAAATTCGCCTCCGGCATGTATGTTGTAACGGTAGTTCATGCGATTGGTCTCGTCACCCAGAAACGACTCGCGCGGGCGCGACAGGTGGTTCATAGCAAAACCAACGTAATAACGTGCCATATCAGAAGCCGCGTGTGTCCACAATACGCCAATGTTCACATCGGGGTAAAAGATAGCGCGGTTGTTAAAGTTGGTTTCACCATTGGAGAGCGAAGTATTCCAACCGAAGTTGTCTAACTGATTTTCGAATACGAGGTTTTGGATGTTTACGCGCTTAGATACCACGCCGGCCTGCAACCCAAGCCCTAAACGCGCGCGCCCGTAGCGATCTACTGCCTTGTGATAAGCAATGGATGCCAGCCCGCTGTAGGTGGTGAGCGCTCCGTCACCCGCTCTATCGGCATAAAATACACCACCAAAACCGAAAGCATCGTTTTGCAGGCGCTCGCGCAGGATGGGCGCATCAACGCTTACCTGGTAGGTTTGGTAAGGCGCAACCGAATTAAGGGTGGGGATGGTAAACCATTGATTGCGGTAATTGAAGGCCGCTCTGAAAACCCCGTTGATATTGGCTGTTAAGGCAGGGTTGAGCGTAAGCGGTGAGGCATAATACTGCGAAAAATGAATATCCTGCCCGAGGAGTGCTGTGCCGGCAGTCATCATACAAGCGAAAAAAAAGTACTTCTTCATGCAGGTAAAATGTTGAGTTTTAGCTTTTGCGATTTGTAAAAATAGTATTTCGTAATTTCCAAACAAGGTTTTACCCTAAGACGCAGATTTTAACCTTATCGTTGTTAAAGGTTCGGTCATGCCATTGGGCGCCCGCGCCTGGGGCGCGGCCGCGGCGCTACATGTGACTGGTAATTTATTTGTGTTGTAACCCTGCGAGCCGCCGCGGGCGGCTCGCGGGGGTACAACACAAATATTCATATTCACATCTAATACCATACACCCCTTATATATCAAAAACACAAACTTGTATCCATGGCAAATAAATGCCTGCTTCAAAAGTATTTTTCATATACGCATGGCTTAACCCCTCTTATGCCGGGAAACTTGCACTGCTGCTTATTTATTACTCCTCATGTGTGCTGACAGCCATACTTAAGCCCGTTTTTTCTATTCTTGCTCTTGTTTTATTAAGCACTATGAGTTTCACGCACCCGCAAGCCCGCAGTTGGATTGATGTAAAACCCGGCAGCGATTTTCCGATACAAAATTTACCTTTTGGCATTTTCAAAACCCGTTCCAAATCTCCACGGGCCGGTGTTGCCATAGGGGAGTATATATTGGATTTGGAAGTGCTGTATGCCGAAGGTTACTTTAACCGTACTCCACTGGCCGACCATGGCAACGTGTTTGCAGAGGGCACATTGAACAAATTCATCGGATTGGGCAAAGCGATTACCCGCCCGGTTCGTGAACGCATTGCTGAAATTTTGAATACAAATAACCCCGAACTACGCGATAATGCCGATATAAAACAGAAAGCGCTGGTAGCACAAACTGAAGCGCAAATGCTGATGCCGGTACATGTACCTAACTACACGGATTTCTACAGCAGCATCGAGCATGCCACGAATGTCGGAAAGATGTTTCGCGACCCCGCAAATCCATTGTTGCCCAACTGGAAACACCTGCCGGTAGGGTATCACGGCAGGGCTTCTTCCATCGTAGTATCGGGTACACCCATACATCGGCCTAAGGGGCAAACAAAACCGGATGATGCGCCTGCGCCGGTTTTCGGACCCAGCCGCTCTCTGGATTTTGAATTAGAGGTGGCTTTTGTTACAAACGCAAATACCGCCCTGGGGCAGAGCATTTCTACCCGGAAGGCAGAGGAGTACATATTCGGGTTAGTACTGTTTAACGACTGGAGCGCACGCGATATACAAAAATGGGAATACGTACCGTTGGGGCCTTTTTTGGGGAAAAACTTCGGTTCCACCGTGTCGCCCTGGATTGTCACCCTCGAAGCGCTTGAGCCATTCCGCACAGATACTCCTGCACAAGAGCCGGCAGTGCTCCCCTATCTGCAATTTGAAGGCAAAAAGAGTTACGATATTCACTTAGAAGTGGAAATTATGCCTGAAAGTGGAAAGGGCATGGTGGTAACGCGCACAAATTTCAAATACATGTATTGGAACATGGCTCAACAACTGGCGCACCATACGGTTAATGGCTGTAATATCTGTGTTGGCGACCTTTACGCAAGCGGTACCATCAGCGGCCCGGATGCCGGCAGCTACGGCAGTTTGCTTGAAATCACCTGGCAAGGGAAAAACCCCTTGAAAATGCCCGACGGTACCGAACGCAAATTTTTACTGGATGGCGATACAGTAATAATGCGGGGTTATTGCGAAAAAGACGGTTTGCGCATTGGGTTCGGAGAATGTGCAGGTAAGATTTTACCTGCGGTGTAACTTTGCTTTCGGTGGCAGATTATTTGTCCGCGCTGCCAGGTAACGGTCAGCGTTTGATTACGATTTCGGCAAAGTTTTGTTTTACACCGTTTACCCGATAGCTCGCCAACCGTTCGTAAAAATCAAAGCACAAAAAGCCCGTGTTGCAATTATCTTGTATGGCCTCAAAGTCGCTGATAAGGTACACAGCGCCGGTGCTGAGAAGTACAACCTTGTAATGATACTGAAGCGATATTCCTTTGGGCAGTAAGATGCGTTTAACAGGATCTATGCCATACGTAGCAGGGTTGTTGTAAATTTCCATGGAGTCAACCACAATGCCGGGTAACATCAGCACACCTGTTTCGTATATTTTGATACTGTCGAGTTCTTCAGCGCTGAAATCGCGGAAAACTATCCAATTTAAGTCGTCTGTTCCTATGCAATCTCTTTTTGTGCAGCAACCATATATCGTTACGCATATAATCAGAGACACGATACAGGTGTAGTAATATGCACACATATCTCTGTATTACTTCTCAATTTTATTCAATTTTTTTTACACGTCCGTCTATTATACTTTTTACCTTTTCACCTCTCAACTGCATTTCGCGCAATCCATCCACCAGCGCATCGCGTAAATTTTGCTGAAGGGTTGTTTTGGGCAATGAAGTTAAGAAGGTGCAGTTGTCACCTCCCTGAGCGAGATAATCGCTTACGGCTGCGGTGTATGTTTTGTTTGCCTGCAGCGTGTCGCCCTGTATATACACCCAAAGGAGTTTACCGCCTTTAAAAGCATATCGCGCACCGCTCACCTGCCAACCGCCTTTGGCTGCCATGTGACTGAATAGTGTATCGAGTGTTTTGCCGGGGATTTTCATGATGACTATCTGATTATCGAAGGGCATTAGTTCCATGATTTTGCCGTAGGTGATTTTTCCTTTGGGCAGATTGGGTATGCGAATACCGCCGTTGTTCAGAAATGTAAAATCTACAGGGCAGTTGCAGTAGTCGCGGCTTTTTTTGAGGATGAGGTCGCACATCAGATTGCCAAGGTCGCTCTCGGGTGTTGCTTTGGTGAGTACCGTGTCGCTCTCTGCCAAAACTACATTCATTTCTTTATCAAGTTCATCTTTGTAAGGGCGAATAATAGCGGCTAACTTTTCATCGGGTTGCGTTTGTGCAATTTTATTTTGTTGTGTCTGATACCTGACAGGCCGGTAGGTTTTACAAGAAAATATAAAAAGGCAGTTTGCGATTAATAAAAAAACTACACACTGCCGCAGGGCGATTTGGTGAAAGCGTTTGTGAGATGGGGTGTTGCGCATAATTGCTGCTTGCTTACACAACAATAGTAAAT
>JANWXI010000029.1 GCA_025057415.1 Chitinophagales bacterium | reverse complement strand
CCGCAGCAGCCCGACCCCGCGCCTTGCGCAGCCTGGCAGCGGGGGCGCCCCCTGATAAAAATAACAACAGGGTTATGCGTTTATTTGATTACAGCAGGCAGTTTTGTTCAGAACACATAGCTGTAGGCGAGTTCTCCCCGCAGCTCGCGCGTGGTGGCGGCGGGCAGCCAGGTGTGCATGATGCTGTGGTTGAGTTTGAGGGAGTGGCGCCGGGTGATTTGGTAGCCGATGCCGAGGGTGTTGTTGAGGGTGCGGGCGTTCCAGAGGGTGTTTTGCCGCGAGGCGGTGAAACCGAGCATGAGGGAGGTGTTGATTTTGCCTTTCCAGAAGTTTTTGGTGAAGGTGGCGTTTGGGGTGAGTTGCAGCACTTTGAAGGCGGGGGTGATGGAGTAGAGGACGTTGAAGTTGGGCGCGAAGCCAAATCCGGATTTGATGAGCGAGAGGGTGTAGCCCACATTGCAGTTAATGGTGTTATTGCGCGTAAACTGGCTGGTGAAGCGGTTGAAGTCGTCTAAGCGGGTGTAGTTGAGCGCGGCAAAGAGTACGTGAACGGTTTTAGTGTTTAAGAGGGTGTAGCGCGGGCTGATGAGGAAAGTGTTTTGCAGTTGGGCGATTTTGGTGGTGTCGTTAACAGGGCGCATGCCGCGGGTTTGGAACATGATAAAGTTGTTGTAAGAGAAGGTGATGCCGAATTTTTGGTCGCGCTGCCAGTTGGCGCTTGTGCTGATGCCGCCGCGGTGGGTGCGCACGGCTTTGCGTTTGTTGAGGTTGTCGTGCTGGTAAAATTGGCTTAAGGAGAGGTTCCATTTCTTTTTGCCCGCGGGGAAGCTCTGGGCGAGGGTGATTTTTTGCTGGTCGTTGAGGATGAAGTCCACGCCCATGCTTTGGTATTCGGGCTGGATGCGGTTGTAGTCGAAACTGAGGTTGAGTTTTTCGGTTTTATAGGCGAAGTGGGTATGGGCGCTCCAGGCATAGCTGCTGCTGAGGCGCGGCGGGAAGGCGACTTTTAAAAACCGCGCCCAGCGGCTGTTGCCAATGTCGAGGAGCTCTGAGGCGGTGTTGCGCGTAAAGGCGCTCACGGCGCCATCGAGCTGCCAGGTGAGTTTGCCTTTGGCGAAGGTTTGAAAACTGTGTATGCCCACGATGGCGTTTTCGGCAGGGGTGAATTGCATTTGGTTGAGGGTATCCTGCGGGGGCGGGATGGAGTTAGCGCGGTCTTTGCCGCGGAGCCAAATCAAATCCACGAAGTTTTTTTGATTGCCTACGCCCAGGCGTGCCCCCCAGCCGAAGCGCTTGTACTGGGGCTGGATGGGTTCGGTGCCGAGGAGGTTTTCGCGCACGGCAGGGTTGAGCCGCCCCCAAAAAGCGCCCAGCCGAAAGAGCGAGGGGTTGATTTCGATGCCCGCACCGAGGAAGGTTTTGCCGCCCAGTGTGGTGGGAGTCCAGCGCATGTTGGTCCAGCCGAAGTAGGTTTTTATCCACTTCCAGTGCGGATTGATGCCAAACTGCGCAAAAGGATTGCGTATGGAGCGGCTGCCTTCGGTAACCGTTACGTTAAAGGGAATCTGAATGCCGTACAGAGAAACGGTGGGCGCAGCGATGAGGGAGTAACTGTAGGGCCGGCGGGTGTTGGGCAGCCCGGATGCGAGGTAGTAACCTCCGGCTACAGTCACCGCACCGTTGACGGAGAAGGGTTTTTGCCGGGTGATGGTTTCGAGGTCCTGGGCAAGGGTTAAGGCGGGTACAAAAATGCACACCGCCCTCAGGGGCGCAAATATTAGCCGTATTTTATATATAAAAAAGTAATAATTAACGTTCATCTGAGCGGTGCTGTTTTTAGTGCCTTACCCCCACCTCATCACCGGTAACACTTTCCGTACCGTCAACGTGGACCGATGAAAGCATGTAAAAGTACAGTTCACCGGCTTTGGCAGTTTTATCGAGGTAACTGACACTGCCGGCATCGGGCTGAGCTATTACGACAGGTTCCTTGCCGCGTTGATAACGGTAGAGTTTAAAATGTTTCAAGCCGGAGACAAGCGGTTTACTCCACTCGATGAGAATGCCATCGGGCAGGTTACGCGCGATGATGTTGGACGGGGGGAGTATTGGCTCCGCCGGCACTTCAACTTTTGCAATGGCGCGCCCTTTGCCCGGGAAGCCCTGCAGGTCAACGCTTTCTATTTCATATTCATACGTTTTGCCGGGCCGGTATGCAAAATCTGTAAAACGATTTCCTTCGTACAGAGAATCCTTGGGAAGTAAAGATACAAAAGCCGGAGCGCCGGACTCTTTTTTGTAAATGCGATAGCCGGCTACAAGTTCATCTTCTCGTTGCATATCACTCCAAAACAGGTGGATGGCAGAGTCCTGAAAGTAAGCATGTAAGTATGCAGGGGCAGGTACTTCTGCACTTTTAAAAGGCCGGCACTGTACGGTGTTGCTCATGTCGCTTACAACGTTAGAGGTACTGATGCTTTCGATGCGGTAGTTGTAGAAAAACCGACCGCTCATATTAGCGGATGTATCAAAATACACAGCCGAATTGGAGTCGGGGTGAATGGGCACCATGTCTGCAATGACGACAAACCGGGGGTTGTTGTTTTCGCTTCTGTAAACGCGGTAGCCGGCTATAAATTCATCGGGGATGGCTAACTCCAGTTTTACACCGTTTGGCAACGGAACGGCATGTTGGATGATGGGCGTGATGGGTTTGCCCGGGTCTAAGCCGTAATCAAAAAAGCGCCCGGAGCGCAGGGTTTGGGCGCCTGTGTTATCAGTTGCCTGTAAGTAGTAGTAGTAAATTTTATCGGGCGCTATTTCCTCATCAATAAAAGTGGTATCCTGACCCCTTACGGTGGTGAGCAGCTTGTATTCGCCATCAAAAGTAGCGCTGCGAAAAACCGATATACTTTGAATGGCGCTCACATCACTCAGGCGCCATGAGAGCCGCATGCCGAGGTATTGCGGCTCGCGGGTGGCTTTGGTGTAAGCGAAATACACTTTTTGAAAATCTTTGATATAAATAAAAACAGGCGAAGAGCCGTAGCTCGTATTGCCGTGTTGGTCAACACCTACCCAGGAATACTGGTATTGTTTACCGGGAGTGACTTTGTTGTCTAACACGAGGTAGTAAGCCGTATCGCGTACCTTGTACATAGTGCGATAGCCGGTAACTTCTTCGGTTTTCCCCGCATCGTTATATTTAAACACTTTAAAGGACGCGGGGGCGTTTTTGCCAACGGACTTAAATTTTATCAAAAGCCCGTTTTTATCATATTGGTATTCGCTGAGTTTCACATCATCAAACCGGGGATAGTACGGAAAGTACACTTCGGATGAAGTGTTATCGTTGATTTTATACGTGTATTTGATGTTCTCTTTAGCGCTGAGGTCATAGTACAATAAACCCAGCGCCATGCGCACGGCAGGGTGCATAGCCCAATAGGTTGCTGAGTCCAAAAGACCGTATTTTGCGGCGCGGGTCCATACGGTTTTCAGTTGTGAATCGGGCGGGAAACTGACATCGGGAAAGTATTTGGCAGCGTCTTTGGCTTTAGCCATAAACTCCTGCTCGCTGGCAGCGCATTTAACATCGGCAACGGCTTTAAAGTCGCTCTTGTCGTCTTTGCGGTAAACGGTAATGGCTGCAATTTTCACGCCGTTGGGAATCTGCTTACCCAAATAAACGAAAATGCCTTTAGGGCCGGGATGAGCAAATTTCACCTGAGCTGAGCCGGACAATGCAAGAACGATAAACAAAAAGCACGCTGTATTTTTCATAACTTATTTCCGGATTGTTTTAATTGCACACTGAGCTGCAACTGGTGAACTGAATTCCCATATCCACGCCGGTATTGCTGTTGTAAATCATGTTTACGCCCAGGTTTTTTTCTCCGATATCAACTCCTACACAAGCATCCACACAAATACCTGCAGCGCCAAGACATTGTTCGGCAGCCAACGTGAAGCCAATGCTGCCACAACCCGTGATGCTGTATTGCCCGGTAGTACCGTTGTATATTCCGCTGATGCCTACTTCGGCAGTAGCCGCAGCGTTCACGCTGGAACATGTTGCCTCACATTCACCTTTGGCATACGCAATGCCTTTGGCTAACAATGAAATTCCCATTGTTTTACCCGACTCATTAAATGATTTCCAGAGGCGGGTGGTCAATCCTACGTCAACACCAAAGCGCACATCCAAAAGCGCAGGAACGGAAAAAGATATTTCAGGCACTACTTGTTTTTTTAGCCCTGCCTGAAATAAAAATCCGTTGACTTTGCCGGTAAAATCTGAAGGAAGGCATTTAAAGTCCCCTAAGTTGAGCGATACATTAGCGGGATACTTAGGATAGTTACCAAACATGCCTGCAAAATTAATTTCACCTAATCCTTGAACTTCTACTATGCCATCGGCTCCGAAAAACCATCCGCTGCCATCTACAATAGAATTGATCTGGCCTTGAACTTTCATGGAGTTGATGTCCATATTTACATTCATGTGGCCGGTAAGGCGGCTTGCCGGAAAGTCGTACACCCAGCTCATATTGCCGAAGGGTGTCTCAACGTTTTTCACACTGATACTCTGTCCCTCGGCAGTGACCTGACCGTTGATTGTAAATTTCATCCGTTGTTTTTTGCCATTCACCTGCACATCCGAAACGCCCGCCATTCCCTCCGGAGCCCCGCTAAACCAGAACGTTGTCCAGTTGCCGTTTTCTAAACGCATACCGCCTTCTGCCTGGCTGAATTTGCGTTCGTTGCTAATGGGAATGTTTTGCCCGGGGTCTATCCATACACTCACCGAGTCATTTGTGTAGTACAAGGTCGTTTTGGTTAATGGAAATACGCCCGGCTCTTCACTGTAACCACTGTAGGTGAACTTTCCATCGGTAAGGGTGGGTTTTACACTAAACTTGTGTGCGAGCGCTGCCGGATGATTAAAAGTAACCATCTGTGTATTGACCATGTTGAATTGGAGCGCGTTGCCGTTTTTCTCATAAGCCAGCGTAGTTGAGTAGCTGTTGGTTTGATGCAACTTTAGATTAAATGAACCGGGAATGAGAAACTGGTTTGGCGAAATGCTGATATACGAACCGTCTATCGGGTAAAATTTAAGGAGATTGTGAAGGGTTACCGGTGTACTGCGCAGGGTAAGCCGTTGTTCTCCGTTGCTTTGCAACGCAATACTGCTCAGCTCTATTTTATCTGCCGTGCCGAAAGCGGGCAGTCCCTGTATGTTAGCTGCAACTTGAGGTGCAGGCGCTACATAAACTTGCCATGCTTTTTTGCCGGAAGGTATTTGTACTAACCCAAACGAAATGTTATCAGAAACTACATTCACCGGGTGTATGCCGAGCAACTTGAGATTGCTCACCTGTACTTGCATGGCGTTAGTGACGAGTTGATCGTGTTTTATCAGTATATTTGTAAATGGCAAGGTGATGCCGGCATCTATGGCGCCCTTGTTGAGTTTAAGCCCGTTTTGATCTAGCACAAAATCATTAGAGGTGAGTTTCCAGTTACCCAGGTTGAAAGAGATGGCTGTATTACCGGAGAGCGATGTATTGCTTCCCTTTTTTATCTTAATGTTGTTTAGAGACAAGTTGAGGTTAGCGGGCGATATGTCTTTGATGTCGGTTTGCAATTTTACCCCAAGCGTGATTTCATCTTTAAAATATGTGGTGGCTTCGTAATCACTGATGGCTTTTCCGGGGAAGCCCGGCAATGAAATTTTAAGGGGGTTACCGCTGCTGTTGCAAAGTTTGAAGCCGTTGGGGGCATTGACAGGATTACTCACGCTTTTATCGGCATTGAGTACAGGTATTATCATTTTGGAAGCATTGCTGATGCCGGGTAACGCCAGAAAGGGCGCATCGTCAAAGGATACTACGGACTGGTTGAATGAAGTGGCTAACAACTTAACTTTTCCTTTGATGACCCCGTATTGTTTACCCTGAACTTCCTTATCTATGTATATTCCAAGGTTTTTATCTTCTACTAATCCATTTAATGCTCCGTACAGAGAAAGAGGAAGTTGATTATTTTCTGTATTCACGGGCACAGAAGCAGGCATAGCCACCGGGACTCCTTTGTCGTTTTTGAGCGTCTGACTGGGAATGATTTTAATTTGTTTAAAAGCCAAAGAAGCGCCCTCAGCAGGTTTAAACTGATTGTTGCCGGGAAGGGAAGTAAAGTATCCGTCAATAATAGCGCCATTGTCAGATGAGGGCTTGAGCGCTGTCACTTCCATCGGGAAGCCCATCAGGTTGGTAATGTCCATGTCGTTATAAACCGTCAGGTGAAAATCATGTGTAATACAGGACGAAGATTTACCGGGCGATATATTAGCACTGAATACAGTATTTGGATAGGATTGGCTCTGGATACTGCTTCCGTTGTAGTTGTAATAAGGCGATTGTGATGCGGGCTTGGTGACTATAACTACGCTGTCTCCTATCAGGTTCGATGCACTTTTCATGGCTCTCACCACCTGCGGATAACTGCGCATGGGTACACCTTTCAACATAAAATATCCATTGGCATCAGTGACTGTCTCTAACTCACCGAGTTTGATATTGCTCATACCGAGATTGATATCCATTTTCACTTTGGCTCCGGCCACCGGAGAGTTGTTTCCTTTGCCGGCATATACATACCCCGAAAGGCACGTTGCCTTTGAAAGCGTAACGGTTACCGACTTCACTTTTGAACTGTACGGAATGGTGGTGGTAAACTCGATTGCCTCGTAGTTGGCATCTTCAGGCGACCCTACTCGTATGGTGTACATCTGATGGTTGTTTTCCAGCCCGCCCGCGTTTTCAAACGCAAAATACGCAGTCCCCAAATACTTTACAGTTTTCTTTACCAACGGGCAAGTACTGCCTGGCGGGCTGTTGTTATTTAATTCCTGGCAGGGAACAGATACGCCAACTATCTCTACGGGTGCATCTCCCAGATAATTGCCGTCTTCATCTTTTACTATTACCTGCAATCTGCGTTTGATGGTTCCTAACTTAACGGTGCCGATGTCCACCTTTTCTTTGTCCACGAGTACTTCAATCGTGTCGGTGATATACCCTGTATGTTGTATAATTAATTTTTGTTTGTACGGGAGCTTTTTGGCAGGGTAATCTTCAAAATATCCGTTCGCCTTACAATTACCGGACTTGTTTTCATCCAGGAAGTAAAAATTAGCAGCTAACCCGGTGCCTTTTTCTGAGTCAACTACCCTGCCCGAGATGGTAGCTCCGCGCTCTAGTTTAATTTCAGTATAAAATTGAGAACCTAACGATAATGTGTTGGGCACACAAACCAGCTTGGTATCATAACCGTTAGCTTTAACTACTAAACAATGGAGCGGACCAACGGGCTTGAGTGAATTCTTTTCATAGAGAACAGGTAAATTGTTGAACTCAAACGTACCATCCGGCCAACGGTAGTAATGTCTTTGAGATTTTTTACTGCAGATGAATGAGCACTTGTAAAGCTCGCTGATGTATTCTTTTTCTTCTTGAGTTAAGTATGCCGGAGAGCCGTAGTTCAATGCATTTCCGTCATTCCCCACGTAAATGCTCTCCAGCCGGGTAATACCACTAATGGGTTTACCGTCATGTTTATCAATTACCACACCGGCAATGCGGGGTAACTGGGCGTGCACGGTTAAGGTTTGGTAGTATTTTTCACCCCGGCCCGGGTCAATCACTACAAATGATTTGCCTCCGCCGGGGTCGGTACTTTTATTAAATAACACAGGGCCATTCAGAAACTTGTAGCTGTAAAATCCGGTTTTATTTTTATCAAAGTCCACATATATGTAATATTGATATGCGCTGCTTTCATGAATAACCACACGGTCAAAAACCGCTTTGCCGCTGCTGTTGGTTTTAGCTTTTGCCACAATGAGCATATTGCCCAAAGCTTCGGGCTTTTCGGTGACCTTCTCGTCTGGCAGCCCATCGTCTTGGGGATACGCGTAACCTGTTAGCGAGATAACTGCTTTACGACATAGATACACATTGGCATCGGGCAGATTTACAGTAGATGAACCAAACATTTGGTTATCTGCCTGCCCTGCCCGTTTCACGGCAACTTCCAGCACTCCGTATTTCACGGGAGCTATTACATCTCCTGCTAGTTTTGTTTCGCCCGCGTTTAATATGAATCTGTCGGTGGGATTAAGGTAGTACCGGTTGTGCGGATTGAGAATTTCCACCACAGCATACCGGTAAACAAAACCGCTCTGTATAAACTCGTGCGAACCGGTTTGGTGTTTTTTGTCTGAAATTTTGCCGAACTTGTAAGAAACCAGAAAGCTAAATGAGAAATTTCCGTTTTCATCAGTTGTTGTTACTGCAAGCTCTTTTCCGTAAGGCACGTTATCGAATATTTCCCCCTCCAGCGGAATTTCGTTTCCGTTATCTGTATTCAAATAATAAACTACTTTGAGCCGTATGGTGGCTTTTCCCATAGGATATGTGGTAGAAGGGCCGGTAGGCCATTTATACAACAGCTTGCCGTTTAAGTACCCGGGTAATACCTGAGGCGGTATGTTTATTACTCCTTGATGGGGGGTGTTGATTGCAAAATATGAGCCGCCTGAATGGCCGGTAGAGATATTGGCTATATCGCTAAGAGCATTGTTGGCTGCACCTGATATGTTCAGGTTTACAGTGTTGCCTGCCTTATACACAAACGTACACGCCTCGCTGTATCCCTGGTTTTTGAATTGCACGCTGTTGGCGGGGTCAATGCAGCGCACGCGCCACACGTATTTTTTGCCGGGCGTCAGTTGCGGCAAGGCGTTCGTATATAAAAGCGAGTTTACTCCGGTGAGTGTGGTGGTGTACACCACCGGAAAAGCGGGATTTTTAATCACATCAAAGTAGTTGGGGATGCTGGCCGGCACTTCTTTGAGCATGAATTCGTACTTGAGGTTGCCGGGAGCGGTGGCAGGCGGTGTCCACGTAAAGAGGATGTTTTGCGGGTTAGAAGCATTTACCTCTGTGTTGCACGCAGGTTGTATGAGGATACAGGGGTCAATGTAGCTGATGATAAACGGAGCTGTGCAGCCCGTGCCATCGGGCGAGAGTTGCGCGCCAGTGTTGTAATCGTGGGCGCGTACGCATATCGTGTAGGTGCCCTCTGGCAGCGCCTGGTTCTGTATAAGTTGGGCCTTGGTAATACCGGTGAGTGTTATGTTGTCGGCATCAAAATAATTTTTGGTTTCGTTGCTGCTGAAGTCAATCACCTTGGTTTGAAACGGAGGGATGATAATGGGCGCCGCCGGTTGATAGCCGGGTGATGTGGTGCCGCTTACACCGTTATCGCCCGCAATCCGTACCCACAGTTTTACGCGCTGCTGCTGCGCAGATGTGTTGGTGAGTGTGAGCACGAGCTTGTTTGGATTGTCCACATACGTACTGATGTAAGGCGAGTAAGGCGGAATGATTTGGGCATTAACGATAATGGAATACTGTGCTGCCACCTGCGCCGCACAGAGCACGGCAGCAAGCAAATTCCCTAATTTTCGCATAACCCTGGTTTGGTACCAAAAGTGTAAAGATTTTATGCAGTTTCTAAAAGAAAATAATACCTTGGCAAATATTTTGAAATCGCCCCGTTACAAAATAATTTGCTGATTTTCTGTAATGTATGATTAAATAATATTAAATCTTGAAACCCATGAAACCCGATAGAGCCGACCCTCTCTTTACACTGGTCAAATCATTAGACCGCAACGAAAAAGGGTACTTTAAAAAATTTGCCGCCCGCTATGGCGAAAAGCACAGCGGAAATATTTACCTGCGCATTTTTGACACATTAGATAAAATGGATATATATGATGAGCAAAAATTTATCAGCAAGTTCACAGAAAAAGGCGGTGCGAGGATTAACCTGAGCGCGCAAAAGAAATATTTGCATCAACAAATACTGAAATCGCTGCGCGCTTACTATTCAGGCAAAAATTTGCGTTACACACTCACCGAAAAACTACTGGATGCACAAAACCTATTAGATAAAAATCTCACACAGGAAGCGCTTGAGACCCTTCAGTACATTACCGAAACTTCCATAAATGAAAGCTTCAGTGACATAGCCATCAGCGCTTTGCTGCAAATGGAAGCCCTTATGCAAAGGCAGTGGGGGGTATTCACTACAGAACAAATCTCAAACGTTAAAAAAAGGATAGGAGAAGCGCTGGTAAAACTACAACAGGAACATCATTTGAGTAATCTTTTGTACGAAATGAAATTGCTGGATGATGAGCGCGGCAGGCAGGATGTGGTGGACACTTCGCTGATGCAAAAAGTTGATGCTTTGATGGCAGATGAATTATTGCAGAATCCCGAAGCGTTGACACCCAGGGGGAAAATGCTTGCATACGGTATATTTCAAATTGACGCAGCCATCCGGGGTAACGACCGGCGTGCTTTACACTACATGATTTTGCGTCACCATCTGATGGAAAACTTAGGCACAGACCGCCTTTCCCTCACAGCTTATTTAGCCAATGTGAGCAACATCATCATGGCATGTTTAAATATTGGCGATGTAAACGAAGCGAGTAAGTTTTTGCAAATACTGGAAAAAAATACTTACCGCGAAAAAAATGCGGAGGCGTACCGGCGGCATGTGCTTGCCAAAAATACTTTAATGTACCTGATGGTGAAGAGCATATCGGGTATCACTGCTCAGGAAGTGAGAAATGCCGAGGCCATGTACCTGAACACCAACCCCCAACCAGCAGGTAATAACAATCTGATGAGCGCTTACTATCTTGCTATACTTTATTATTGTGTTGGCGAGCGTGATAAAAGTATATTTTGGTTAGAGCAGGTTACACAATACAAAAACGTTAGTTACATAAACGTGCAGGCGTACTGCAAAATTCTCATGGCATACCTTTACATGGAGTCAAAACAAGTTTCGCTTGCCGTTAGTAACATACACGCCGCCACCTATTTCATGCGGAAACATAAAATCTCCTCTCCTTTTTTGAGAGGATGCCTGCAAATCGCCAATAAACTGGTTTCTGCTTTGGGCAAAAATCAATTTCGCATTTTGCTGGAGGGCTGCGAGCAGAAATTTGCAGAACTATTCACCCGCGAACTTCGGGGTGAAGTGACATACTTCCACGATTTTAACCTTATGCTCTGGAGCAGGGCGATGCGGCAAGGCACATCGTATGCAAAAGAACTGCAGAAACAGGGTTCACTTGCGGCGGTTTAGCTCATCGCGGATGCGCGCTGCCCGCTCGTAATCTTCATTTTCTAATGCCTTTTGCAGCTCTGCCTGTAAATCTGAGGTCTTCATCTCAGAAAGGTTCATGGGGCCTGAGGTGGCTGTACGTTTTTGTTCTTCTTCCTCCCCACTGACCATTTTCTCCTCGGCAACATCGGCCTCTACGCCGGCTTCTATGAGAATACTTTCTTCTACGTATATGGGGCAGTCAAAGCGCACGGCAAGTGCCAGTGCATCGCTGGTGCGCGAGTCAATCTCATAGTACTCATCGCCGGCTTTGCACACTAAGTTTGAGTAAAACACGCCTTCGTGCAGCTTGCATATATATACGTATTCGAGCTGAATGCCGAAAGTGTCGCAAATGGATTTCATCAGATCGTGCGTTAGCGGTCGGGTGGGTTTCATGTTATCGAGCGCCACGGCAATGGCCTGCGCCTCAAAGCCGCCTATTACGATAGGCAACCGGCGGTTACCACCCACTTCGCCCAATACAACGGCAAAGGAGTGTGTTTGCGACACACTGTGCGATAAGGCAATTATTTCAAGCTCTATCTTTTTCATGAATGTGTGCGAAAGGTACGGTATTTTTCAGAAAACCAAATGCCATCTGATTTTTTTCAGATGGCACCGGGTGAATCATTACGCTACCTCCTGTTGAAATCAATGAGCTGCTTTAAACTTCCGGTATTCCTCCAGCAGTTTCGGCATCACTTCAAAAGCATCTCCCACTATGCCGTAATCGGCAGCTTTAAAAAAGGGCGCCTCCGGGTCGGTGTTGATAACCACAATCACCTTTGACCCGTTTACACCCGCCAGGTGTTGTATGGCGCCTGATATACCCACCGCGACGTACAGGTTCGGGCGAATCGTTAAGCCCGTTTGGCCAACGTGTTCGTGGTGGGGCCTCCAATCTACATCAGCAACGGCACGCGAGCATGCCGTGGCTGCACCCATTTCTTTGGCAAGATCGGTAATCAAATACCAGTTTTCCGGTCCTTTTAAACCTCTGCCTCCCGAAATTACTATTTCGGCTTCTGTTAATGGTATTTCCCCTACTACTTTGTCCACTCCCTTTACTGTTACCCTGAAATCCGCATCGCTGATGGCAGGTGTAAACGCTTCTACAGTGGCGCTGCCGCTGCCGCGAACGGGAGAGAGTGAGTTGGGGTTTACGGAAACTATTTTCCGGGGCGTGGTTACCTGATATATAGCGGTGGCTTTACCCGAAAACACATTTTTCCTGACGGTCATGGTACTGCCGTTAAATTGCGGCAGTTCTACGGCGCCGGGCACGTAACCGGCCTTGAGCCGCACACTCAGCCGGGGGGCAAGCAGTTTGCCATTATGGTTAAACGAAAGCGCTACCACATCGGCCTGCGTGGCTTCTGCCGCTGCTGCTACCACTTTTGTATAAACACCTGAGTCAAAATTATTCAGCCGCGCATCGGCTGCGTGAAGCACTTTCTTTATACCTACTTGACCGAGTGTTGCCAATTCATCACCGCTTGCTTCACCCAGCACTACCGCCAGTGACTCGGTGCCGAGCGCCTCGGCAGTTTTAGAGCCGTAATACGCGGCTTCTACCGAAGCTTTCTTAATTTTTCCTCCGCTGATCTCTACAAAGGTTAATACAGGCATATAAAAAATTTTATATTATTTAATTTTTTAACGTTTTATGATACAACCCGTCAGATCACCTTAGCTTCCTCATGCAACAGCCGTATGAGTTCAGCCACGTTGTCTTTGTCAATCAGTTTCACCTGCTTGGCTTTTTCGGGCAACGAGTAAGAGATTACAGCCGTAAGTTTTTCTACCTCCACCGGAGGGACAACCGCCAGTGGTTTTGTGCGCGCGCTCATAATACCTTTCATATTGGGAATGCGCGGTTCTGCCAGTTCTTTCTGTGCGCACACCACCAGGGGCAATTTCACTTCTACAATTTCGCTGCCGCCCTCTATTTCGCGGCGTAGGGTTGCCACTCCGTTTTCTACTTCTAATTTCTGTACCAGCGACACACACGGCCAATCGAGCATTTCGGATACCATGCCCCCAACCTGAAAAGAGTTATAGTCAATCGTTTCTTTCCCGGTGATAATGAGGTCGTAGTTTTCAGCTTTGGCATGTGCCGCTATCTGTGCTGCCACAAAGTAGGCATCTGTGGGGTCTGCATCAACCCGCACAGCGCGGTCAGCTCCTATTGCCAATGCCTTGCGGATGATTTGCTCTGCATCGGGTGTGCCTACGTGGATAACCACCACTTCACCGCCCTGCTTCTCTTTCAGCTCGCAGGCGCGCACCAGCGCATACCACTCATCCGTGGGATTCATGATAAACGTAACCCCGTCGGGATTAAAACGGGTGTTATTGTCTGTAAACGAAATCTTCGAGGTAGTGTCGGGCACCTTTGCTATCGGTACGAGTATCTTCATTGCCGTAAGGTTTATTAAAATTGCGTGGCGAAAGTATCATACTGCACCAATTCGCCAAACAAAATTTCCCTACCATTGTTCGGCAAAAATTTCATCGCGAATGGATACCACGCGCCTGCATAAACTAAAAGAGATGGAAGCCGCGCAACCCCACGACCCCTTCGTCAAGTATGCCATCGCTTTGGAGTATGTGTCAGGCGGGCAGTGGCACGAAGCCGAAAAATATTTCCATACCCTCTGCAGCGATTTTCCCGACTACCTTCCCACCTATTACCACTTCGGTGCGCTGGCAGAGCAAACCGGCAACCCTGCTCTCGCTAAAACGCTCTATGAAAAAGGTATCGCCCTCGCCGGCAAACAAGGCGATGCAAAAACAGAGCGCGAGCTTCGCCAGGCGCTCCTCAACCTCACCGCATGAAAGACCTCCTCGAAAAATTCACCGAACACAACCGCAGGTATCGTCTGAGCAGCCCCAAAAAATTCACCCTGCTGGCTGTAAGCGGCGGGCTCGACTCGGTAGTGATGTGTCACTTATATGCCGCGGCGGGGTTTCCCTTCGGTATTATGCATGCCAATTTCCAACTGCGCGGCGAGGAGTCAGCAGGTGACGAGCAATTTGTAAAGTCACTCGCCCAACAATACGGTGTTCCCTGCTTTACAAAAAAATTTGATACGTTATCGTACGCAAGGGAACATCATCTCTCTGTGCAGGCAGCCGCGCGTGCGCTGCGGTATGAGTGGTTTGAAACCTTGCGCAGCGAACACGCCGCCGCTCACAAGCGTACCGTACTTATCGCCACTGCCCACCATCTGAACGATAACATCGAAACACTCCTGCTTTACTTCATCAAAGGCCCCACCCTCAAGGGGCTTCGCGGCATTCCGGTGCGCAGCGGACATATTGTGCGCCCCTTGCTTTTTGCCACCCGTGACGAAATAGAGGCATACGCACATCACCATCACCTGGCTTACCGCCACGATAGTTCCAATGATGATGACAAATACATCCGCAACAAAATTCGGCACCACATCATCCCGGCGCTTAAAGAAATCAACCCCGGTCTTGAGAGCACCCTCGCTTCCAAACTGGACCTGCTGGGCGAAATAGAGCGGCAGTTTGACCAAAAACACAAACGCATACAACGCCAACTCTTTCTGACCCGCGGCACCGAAGTGTTCATCCCCATCCGCAAACTGCAGAAAACCCCAAACGCCGCGATGCACTTATATGAATTTTTATCGCAATATGATTTTACAACCGCACAGGTTGAAGATGTGTTGCAAAGCATCGGGTCGCCCCCCGGCCGTCAGTTTCTCACCGCCAAAGCGCGCTTAATCAAAGACCGCCGCTTCTTCATCCTCACACCACACACCACACCCACCCTCGCCTCACACCACTACGTTGAAAGCATCCCTGCCGAACTGCAACTCGAAAACGCCACCCTCTCGCTGCATTACACCGATGCCGCCGCCTGGACCACTCAACACCCCAACGAAAAAAACATCGCGTATGTTGACGCCTCCGGGCTGCAATTCCCGCTCCTCGTGCGCCACTGGCAACCGGGCGACTACTTCTACCCGCTCGGCATGAACATGAAAAAAAAGAAACTCAAAAAATTCTTTTCCGATGAAAAAATACCCCTTCACCAAAAAGAAAAAATCTGGATAGTGGAAAGCAACCGGCGCATCGTGTGGGTAGCCGGCCATCGCATAGACGAGCGTTTCAAATGCAGCCACAAAACCAAACAAGCCGTTTGCCTCAAGATCAAAAACGAAACAACCCCGTAATGCACCAAAAGCCCCGCGCGGCAGCATCACAAAAACATAGTAAAAATATTTAATATTAATTTTTATTTTTTGGGGGTGCCCCCGCTGCGGCGCGCTCGTACCTCACGCGCCGCAGCGGGGTCGGGCTGGCTACGGGGTACGCTGCGCTCCCGCCGCGCCCGTAATTTGCTTATTTTTTAATGGCACGGGCGCGGCCGCTTCGCTGCGCTCGCGCCCTCCGCATCCCTCACCCGGCGGTAGCGCTACCGGCTGCCATACTCCTTCCTCTGCGCATCGCCTGCTGTACAGCTAATCTGCATCATGTCTCCGCGGTTACTTGCTGTTGATTGAACATTCCTTTCAATTACTGATGTCGCCTGCTATACGTAGCGTTAAAGTGATGGCAGGTGAAATTCACACAATAATCTATCATTGCTCCGTTTATTCATGCGCATGTTGTTTCGGATAGCTGCCGTGGTGGCGTTGTGGTGGTTGTGCCGGTCTGTTGCCTGGGCGCAGGGCACGGGTACCGTGCGCGGCCATGTGACCGACTCGCTCGGCAACCCGGTAGAATTAGTGGCGGTTACTGTGCAGGAATACCCGCGGTTTGCCACCGTAACTGACAGGAGCGGATACTATGAGTTGCGCGTTCCTGCCCGTGAAAAAATTACGCTGGTTTTTTCCAGCAACCTTACCATTATAACCGAGCGGCGCAACATAACATTGCAACCCGGTGAAACCACCACGCTCAACATTACTGTAACCCTAAAAGTCAACGAAAAAGGTGTAGTAGAAATCCTGGGCGAGCGAAAAGAGCAAATCGGCTCTCAGGTTGAAATTAAAACACAGCTCTACATCACATCGCCCAACGAAAGTTTTGAAAACAACATTCAGTTTCAGGGACTGGGCGTGGTGAAAAACAACGACCTCAGCTCTAACTACTCGGTGCGCGGCGGCAATTTTGATGAAAACCTCGTGTATGTAAACGATTTTGAGGTGTATCGTCCTTTTCTGATTCGCAGCGGGCAGCAGGAGGGTTTGAGTTTTGTAAATCCGTTGATGGTGAGTAACGTAAAATTTTCATCGGGTGGGTTTCAGGCGCGCTATGGCGATAAGATGAGTTCTGTATTGGACGTAAATTACAAAAAGCCGCGGCATTTTGCCGGCTCGTTTTACGGGAGCTTACTCGGCTTTGGCGGACATGTAGAGGGCGTAGTAAAAGACAAAAAACGCAGCGACCGCTTCACGTTTCTGCTCGGGGTGCGCCAGCGGCTGAGCCAGTACATCCTGCGCAGCTTGGATGTGCAGGGGCAGTACAACCCAAACTTTCTGGACGTACAGGGATATTTTACCCTCGCATTAACTGACAAGGTCGGTATAGAGCTGATGAGCAACTATGCGGCTAACCGGTACAACTTTGTGCCTGTGAGCCGCGAAACCACCTTTGGCATCCTCACCGATGTAAAAAAACTCACCGTATTTTTTGATGGCCGCGAAGCCGACCGCTACCTTTCGCTCATGAACGGACTTTCGCTCGTTTACACTCCCACACGCGATATACGTTTGAAATTTCTCGCCTCGTATTATCTGAACAGAGAGTACGAAGCATACGACCTGCTGGGCGAGTATTACCTCTCGCAGGTTGAAAGCGACATCGGCAAAAGCAACTTTGGCGATGTGCTGTACAGCTTGGGCATAGGCGGGCTGCACGACTGGGCGCGCAACCTGCTGAGTACCGATGTATATTACGCCGGGCACCGCGGCTCGTGGTTCATTAAAGGTCACCAGTTGCTGTGGGGCATTGATTACAAACGCGAGCACATACGCGATAAACTCAACGAGTGGAACCGCCTCGACTCAGCCGGTCATTCGCTGCCATACGAATATGTGATAGATTACAACCAACCTGTACTGGTGGACACCAACCTTTATTATATGACAGAAAAAAATAATATTGGTGTGCAGGGAGTACTGAAATCTTCTTTTCAGTTACAGAGCAATCGCCTGAGTGCGTTTGTTCAGGACAGTTGGCGGTTTGGCGATACGGGGCAGTTTTCGCTGAGTTACGGTATTCGCTTTGGCTACTGGGATGCAAACCGCGAGCCCTACATCACCCCGCGGGTGCAGTTCAGTTTCAAACCCCGCGGCAAAAAAGATATTCTGCTCACCGTCGCTGCAGGCACATACTACCAACCACCGTTTTACCGCGAGATGCGCAACCTGCAAGGTATAGTCAACACGAGGGTGCGCGCGCAAAAATCTTTTCATGGCGTACTGGGCTTCAATTACGGTTTCTTTGCCTGGAAAAGACCTTTTCAGTTCACTGCCGAAACATACTTCAAATACCTGTGGGATCTTGTGCCGTTCGAGTTCGACAACGTGTTGATAAGGTACTTTGGCGAAAACCGCTCGCGCGGCTTTGCCACCGGAGTGGACTTTCGCCTGAACGGTGAACTTGCCGAAGGGTTAGAGAGCTGGATAACGCTGAGTGTGATGGGCACTGCCGAAGACCTCATCGGTGACCGGTACACGGCTTATTACGACAGCAGCGGCAAAGCCATCGCGAATGTGCCGCGCAATGCACCGCGCATCGTTGACTCGGCAATTATTTATCCGGGCTTCATACCGCGCCCCACTGACCAGCGCGTCAACTTTTCAATGTATTTTCAGGATTACATTCCTAAGTTTCCGTTTATCAAAGTCAACATCGGGTTGATATTCGGCACCGGCTTGCCCTTTGGCCCGCCCGACAGCGACCGATACAAAGATGTGTTACGCATCCCGCCGTACCGCCGGGTTGACATCGGTTTCAGCGGTCAGCTCTGGAACCCCAAATGGGCCAAGCGCCCCAATCGTTTCAACCAGGGTTTAAAGGGCGTGTGGCTCTGGTTAGATGTATATAACATTTTCGGTATCACCAACACCGTTTCGTATCTCTGGATAAACGATATATACAACAACAGGTATGCGGTGCCCAACTACCTCACCAACCGCCGCATCAATGCCAAGTTAGTCGTTAATTTTTAAATCCCGTTTACCGATTACTCCGCGATGCGCCGCAAGACGCCTGAGACACTTGCGATTGCCGTATAGACCGTATGTTTAGGATAATGGCCTTGGTCACAACACATTTATTGCGTGAATACAAGCGGGAGGCGGAATGGCGTTTGCGAACCCCATAAATATCTCACAATAATAATTTCCGGCGCCGCGAAAACGAATTGTGCACGGCATGCGCATAAGGTTATATTTGCCCGCCGCTAATCATCCCTACCACATGTTTCAAAGATTGATACCCGCATGGCTTATTGCATCATCGCTACTGCTGGGTGGTTGTGCCAAAATGCTGCAATGCATGTACGGCATGAAGAAGTACAAAGTGCTTACAAAAGAAGAGATTGCATCAGCCGCCGCGCGTTACAAAATACCATCTGACGCGCTGTATGAATTAGACACTGCCTATGCAGGATACATGGCGAAGTTCCGTCAGGAGTACACTTCGTTTACGGTTGAAAATCACCTGCACCCGTTGCAGGTTACCTATTACGACAAGCGGGGGGCGCAGGTTTCTTTTCACAGCGGAGTATATGCCGATGCAGGGCTTTTCAATTTACGCTGGAACTTCAAGCGCCAGTTCGACTACTTTCCGCCGGTTACCGAAGCGCCTATTGATTCCATAATGAATTTTGAAACTCATCTGCGTTTTGTGCGCACCTTAAACGGCAACTCGCCCGACCCCGCGGTTTATCGCCATGCATCATACAACGTAATAGTGCATTGGGCGCGCTTTACCGGACGCCAGTCCCGCCGGCTCATCAGGGTAGTTCAGAAAAACGCCAAACGCGCGCGGCAACAACCTGTGAACTATTTTTTTGTAAACACCGACAATCTGTACCAAAACTCTAAGCCCGATTATTGAACAACCTGCCGGCGCTGCATGAGGTATGAGGAGAACGCCAGCAACTTTTGCTCTTGAAAACTATCTGCCATGAGTTGAATGCCGATGGGCAAGCCCTCTGCGCTGCGGGCGAGCGGCAACGAAATAGCCGGTATGCCCACTAAATTGGCGAGCACGGTATAAATATCAGCCAGGTACATTTCGACCGGGTTGTTGGTTTTCTCACCAAAGCGAAATGCTGTGCAGGGTGAGGTGGGCATGAGAATAAAATCGTGTTTTTGGAAGATGGCGCTGATGTTATCGCTGAGCAGGCGGCGCACTTTTTGCGCGCGAGAGTAGTAAGCATCGTAGTAACCGGCGCTCAGCACAAATGTACCGAGCATGATGCGGTTTTTCACTTCTTTGCCGAAACCTTCCGTTCGCGATTTTTTGTAGATGGTTTCCATATCGGTGGCATCAGGCGAACGATAGCCGTAGTGCACGCCATCGTAGCGCGCCAGGTTACTGCTTGCCTCGGCAGTGGTAAGAATGTAGTAGGCGGGTATCAGATAATCGAGCCAGGCAAAATCAACTTCTTCCACAATATGCCCTGCTAACTCTAATTGCTCAATGATTTGCAACGTGGCTTGCCGTACCTCTTCCTGTAGTCCCTCGCTGCGGAGTGTTTCGGGAAACACTGCTATTCGTGCCCTGCGGTTGAACTGCAGTTTTTCGGTGTATGGCATTACCGGGCGCAGCGATGTAGTAGCATCCATGCGGTCTTTGCCGGCAATTACTTCTAAGAGCAGCGCTGCATCTTCAACATGTTGGGTAAAGGGACCTATCTGGTCGAATGATGAGGCGTAGGCAATTAAACCGTAGCGCGATACGCGCCCGTAGGAAGGTTTTAACCCCACCACCCCGCAAAATGAAGCGGGCTGGCGTATGGAGCCGCCTGTGTCGCTGCCGAGCGAAGCGTGGCAAAGGCCCGCCTGTACTGATACGGCGCTACCGCCCGATGAGCCGCCGGGCACCCGGGAGTTGTCACAGGCATTCAGTACCGGACCATAAGCGGAGTTTTCGTTGCTGCTGCCCATGGCAAACTCATCGCAGTTGGTACGCCCGATGATAATGGCGTCTTCTGCCAACATGCGCTCTACCACTGTGGCGCTGTAAACAGAGGTAAAACCTTCTAAAATTTTTGAAGCAGCAGATACGCGGTGACCGCGGTAACAAATATTGTCTTTAATGGAGATGACCGCACCGAAAAGTTTGCCCGTTTTTTCGCCACGCGCCAACTTATCATCTAACGCTGCGGCACGCGCCAGGGCTTCATCGGCAAATACTTCCAGGTAGGCATTCAGGTGGCGGTTTTCCTGAATGTGTGTGAGAAATTTTTGTACCGTATCGCGGCAGGATGTTTCACCGTTGCGCAGCGATTGCTGATACGCCCTGAGGGTTTCCATGTAGCGCAAAATATTTCAGGCGCCAATTATCTGCAATTTTCGCTGAAATTACCGTATGGTGTGATTTATAAGCTGATTAAAGTTTATCGTACGCTGTAGTAGCGCAGCCGGTAAAGGCGGACTTGGGTAAGCGTTATTTTTTTTCCTCTGGCGATTTGGAGTTCTCTTTCATGCCCTGCTCCAACTCCTGCTTGAGGTTGCTCTTGGCGGCATTGAACTCGCGGATGCCCTGCCCGATACCTCGCATCAGTTCGGGAATTTTTTTACCGCCAAAGAGCAGGAGTATGGCCGCAATGATGAGGATGGTTTCGGTAGTACCCAGCGGGCCTATAAGTGCAAAAGGAATTTCCATGAAAGGTCATTTACGATGCAAAGGTAAAATTAAATCAGCATTTCGTTTGAAACAATCACACCGTCCTCATCGGCATACAACCATTGGCCGGGTACAAAGGTTACGCCTGCAAAGCGCACCGGCACATCTGTGGTACCCGAGTTGCGTTTTTCGCTTTTGAGCGGAATAGAGCCGAGCGCCATAACGCCGAGGGGCAGGTAGCGAATGGCAGCCGTATCGCGTATGAGGCCATAGACAATCACACCGCGCCAGCCGTTGTCTGTTGCCAACTGCGCCAGCATATCGCCCAGCAGGGCGCAGCGCAAAGAGCCGCCACCGTCCACTACGAGTATGCGGCCCATGCCGGGTGTTTCGAGCTGCCGGCGCACCATGCTGTTATCCTCATGGCATTTAACGGTGGCGATTGTACCGTAAAACGAAGTAAGCCCGCCGTAGTGGCGCAGCCCTATCGGCTCTGCCACCGAAATTTTTTCGGGAAAGTTGTCGCAAAGGTCGGTTGTTTTCATGGCGTAAACATTGCGCATAGTTACACATATTACGCCCGGAAATAAAAAGCCCGCCGTGCTGTGCGCGGCGGGCTGCGTAAAATTTACTGTGGCTATTGAAGTTTTATCACGAGGGGATTGAAGGGGTCGGGGTTGAGTTCAAAGCGAACTTTGGCGGTGCTGCGCTCCGCGCTCTCAGCGGGCTGCAGGTAAATATCAGCATCAACGTACCGAACGGTCTTGTCAATGTTCTTAACCACGTAACGTTTGTATCCGTCTATTTTAAACACAATGCGGATGGGCTCGCCCAGTTCATCTTTATTGAGCGCGAGGGCGTAGTTGCCCTGATTGTCAACGGATGCGTTAATCAGTTCATCACCGAATTTTTCGAGGTTGATGCGCGCATTGCTGACGGGCTTACCGGTGGCTGCATCGATAATTTTACCTGTAACGATGAGCACGTTGGGGTTTGTTACGGCGCGGTTGAGGACTTCCTGTGGCGTTTCGCTGCGGGGTGAAGTGACCGTTTCTGCACTCTGCGCTCCGGCACGAAAGGCGACAAATAACATCAATACAGGCAATGAGAACAAGGGGATGGACAGGCGTTTCATGACGCGTGATGGTTGATTTATGCCGGCCCGGTTGACCCGGTACCGACAGTGAACAAAAAACTTTTGGAGAAGGAACCCGGGGTAGCTCTTCTGCCGAACGTTTACAGCGAATTTCGGTTATTAGCGAAATTTCGCTATAAACTTACTGCGTAGAACGATTGGAGTAGAAAAACATTTTATGTGGTTTGTTAAAAAATAGCAAAGAATGAATTGATGGGGAATGATAACGAGAGGTGGTGCGGGTAATTTGTGAGGAATATCTTTTTGAAGCAGGTGTATAGTTGCTACGTTAAAATTTACATTGTTTGATTGGAAAGCATTACCGGAAAAGAGTATCGTAGTGCCAGAAAAAAAAGTTATAGGTTATAGTCGTAAGATTATTCAGCTTTTACGTTGTGAATTGGTATAAGTAAGTGTTGTGTGGGATAATGATTGTATGAAGGTGTTATTTGCGGGTCGCCCGCCAAAGGGCGGGCGACCCGCGAGGTTGTGATGAATTGCGATGCTCCGCATCTCCGCGCCCGCGCTGCAGGCGCGGGCGCGGAGAGAAAATAACAGCCGGACGCAACAGAGGTGTGACGACTTGAAATTGTATGACAGCTCCTATTCGGTCGGGTGAGGGATGTGTAGGGCGCGAGCGAAGCGAAGCGGCCCCGCCCGCTCCGCTGGAATAAGAGCCAGTGGCGGGCGGGGCGGGAGCGACAGCGTACCCCGAAGCAAGCCCGACCCTGCAGCGGCGCGTAGCTTTACGGAGCGCCGTTGCAGGGGCACCCCCAAATACAATTACTTAATGTAAAAATCGCTCAGCAGGAAGTTGGGCTTAGAAGCGACAAAGAACATTTTTAAGTATTAGGTAATATTTTTAATTTCGCGACTCATTTTCAGCAGATAGCTGTTATGAGGAACCTGATTAAATTCGCAAACAAAATTTTAGGTATGGCTACGAGTAAAGCAAAAAATAAGAAGGCTGCTGCAAAAGCTAAACCGGTGAAAAAAAGTGTGAAAGCTGCCAAAGGCAAAGCAACTGCCAAGAAAAAGGTGGTGAAAAAAGCAGCGACCAAAAAGGCAAAGCCGGTGGCAAAAAAGCCAAAACCTACTGTGAAGAAGAAAGCGACTGTCAAGACGGTGAAAAAGGCAGCAGCCAAAACCGGCAAGCCATCGCCCAAAGCTAAAGCCAAGAAGCCCGCAACGAAGGTGAAAAGCCAGGTGAATAAAGCAGCGGTGAAGAGCAAGGCAAAAAAATCTCAGAGCGCTGTGAAACCTGTTGCAAATAAAACCGTTCAAAAATCTGAAAAGCCGCAAAGTGCTGTTCGGGCAAATCAGGAAAATGCAAAAACCCAGCAGCCTGTTGCGCAAATGCAAATTCCTAAACCCAATATAAAACCAGAACCTTTGACACCCGCAGACCCCAATGCTCCCCAACTTCGCTACAGCGATGAAGAGCTCAAAGAGTTTAAAGAGTTAATTGAGAAAAAACTCGCTGCTGCCCGCGAAGAGTTGAAAAACCTCAAAGACGCTCTGGACAACCACACCGAAAGCCAGGCAGGTAATAAGGCATGGAACATGGAAGACGGCACCGATACTTCAGAGATGGAGTACCTGATGAACCAGATTAGCCGTCAGCATGCGTACATCCGCAACCTGGAGCTTGCTCTGGTACGCATTGAAAACAAAACGTACGGCATTTGCCGCGCTACCGGCAAACTTATCCCTAAGGAGCGTTTGCGCGTGGTGCCGCATGCCACCCTTAGCTTAGAAGCCAAGCTAAGCCGCAAAAAAGAAGACGAAGTACCCGTGGCGGGCGCTCCGCAACCGCCTGCGGATTTTTCAGAGGGCTTTGAGGAGTAATTCAAAGGCGCTTTTATTTCAATTCATCATCGCTGACAAATATCATTACGCGAATTGCAACAACCTTTTACTTTCGCGCTTGTTTAGAATTTGTCTAAATTAAGCATGAGGGTAAATTGCAGGTTGCTGTTGTGTGTTTCGCTGTGGTTCTTTTTCGGTTTTGCATACGCAGGCGGTGCGGAGAACGCCAGGGCGCTCATCCATACATTAAACTATCTGAGCAATGACTATCCGGCGGCTGTGGTTGCCGGTAAGGTGACCGATGCTGAGGAGTATGAAGAAATGCTCGAGTTCAGTGAGGATGCCGTTGAGCAGTTTGAGGTGCTATCCGGAAACTTGCCGGCGGTAGAGGCGCAGCTTGTTGCCAAAAGTTTGAAAGAGCTGGCTGAGGCGATACGGCAGAAATCTGATGCGCATATTATACGCGAAAAGATTGCCTCCATTAAAAAGGAAGTAATACGCCTCACGGGATTAGAGATATACCCCATCGTGACACCCCGCCTGCCCAACGGGCGAAAGTTGTATGCCACCCATTGCGCCAAATGCCATGGTGCAGAGGGCAGGGGTGACGGACCCGAGGGCGCAGAAATGCGCCCGCCGCCGCGTAATTTTTACGACCCTGAACGCATGAGCAGAATGGACGCGGCTCATGTATTCAACACGATAAGGTTGGGAATTGAAGGAACGGGCATGCGCGCTTTTCCGGAGTTGAGTGATGAGGATGTGTGGGATGTTTCGTTTTTTGTATTGTCGCTCCGGCATGAAAGCACAACACCTGATACTGCCGGTACCGCCGGCATTACGCTGGAGAATGCCGCCACTACATCTGACGATGAATTTCTGCACCAAAAAGGGTTAACGGCTCAACAGTTAGCCGCCGTGCGAACCTTGCAGATTTTTGAAGGACACCACCGTTACCTTCGGTCCGCTACGGAGAGGTTGCTGCAGGCGCTCAGCGCCTATCAGAACAACCAATATCACGAAGCTTCGCGTCGCTTTTATGCAGCTTATATTGAAGGGATTGAACCTGTGGAGAACCACATACGCGCAAGTGACCCGGTCTTAGCGGAAGAAATTGAGAAGCAATTCAACCAACTGCGTCGCTTGTTGGACAGCCGCACGGAATACGCAAATGTACAGCGAGCCGTGTATGAAATACTGCGAAACACACGCGCTGCCGAGAAACTGCTACTCGCTAAAACATATTCTTTCTGGATGACCTTTGCCATGAGCGCGTCTATTTTGCTCCGCGAGGGCTTAGAGGCATTTCTGGTTATTTTGGTTATTTTGTCGGTATTGCATACAGCAGGTAAAGCCGGGGCTACGCGCTGGGTACATGCCGGATGGGTGATGGCGCTTTTAGCAGGGTTAGCGCTGTGGTGGTTAATTACGGTATATGCACCCGATATGATGTTGTATGCAGAGTTGGCAGAGGGAGTAATATCGCTGGTGGCGGTGGCGATGTTATTGTACGTAGGGTTTTGGCTCCACAGCAAATCAGAAGCCGGTAAGTGGAAAGAGTATGTGCGCGAAAGAATCAACGGCGCCATGCAAAACGGCTCTCATACGGGGCTGGCTTTGTTATCGTTTTTTATCGCATTCCGCGAGGTGTTTGAGTCGCTCATATTCATGACGGCACTGCACCTGGAATCATCGGGTAAGCAAGGGTATGCCATACTGAGCGGATTGCTGGTGGCGGCAGCACTGGTAGGTGTGTTTGCGTGGTTAGCGTTGCGACATTCGCGAAGGTTGCCTATTCCGAAGCTGTTTCGCATTTCAAGTGTAGTTATCGGTTTATTGGCGGTGGTGCTTGCCGGCAAGGGTATTCATGCCCTGCAGGAAACCGGAGTAATTTCCATAAACGCATTACCACTGCCGAAATTTGAATGGCTGGGAGTGTATCCTACGGCAGAAACTCTTGCCGCACAATTGACGGCTGCAATGATTGTGGTGTGGATGCTTGTACCCATCCGTGCCCTGATGAAAACCAAGCCCGCTTCTGTTACACGCGGCTAAATTACCGGTACAGTTTTCGATTGCCGGGGAAAATTGTCTGTTGCAAAACATAGTAAAATAATCGTATATGTTTTATAAGTAAGCTATACTTATCATCGCAACGGAAAGTTTTATGCCTATATTTGAAACAACGGAGATATTGTGACATGACGCTGTATGTAATTCTGATTCTTCTCATCCTGCTGCAGGCGGGTATTATCGCATTTCTGATATGGCAGAGCCGGTCCGATACTAAATTGATGAAAAGTGTTTCGGAAACTACGCCCGAGTCGGTGCGTAAGTTTTACAATGAAACGACCGATAAATTTTTGCAGGTATATGGTGAAATAATACAGGCTTTTCGCACCCGCGATGTAGCGGATTATTTGCAGTACACGCTGCAGAGTATGGATGTACGCGAAGGCATGACGGTAATTGATGCCGGATGCGGTGTGTGCGGGCCGGCGTGTTATTTTGCGAAGCAGATAAACGACCTGAAAATACATGCAGTAACCGTATCGGATTATCAGGTGCAGCTCGCTCAGCAGAAGATAGGGGAACAAGGCCTTGCGGAGAGAGTGGAAGTAAAACAGGGCGACTATCAACAGTTAGATAAATTGTATCCTGAAGAATTTGCCGACCGAGTGTTTTTTCTTGAGTCGTTCGGACACAGTAATGACAAAGAGCAGGCGATACTCTCGGCATATCGGGTGCTGAAACCCGGCGGCAAGCTTTACATCAAAGATTTGTTTTTGCGCGAGAGCAACAATGAATGGGAACAGCAGCGGATTAACGACATAGCCACCCAAATTAACCTTGCGTATCAATATCAGATTTGCGACCTTCATCAGGTAGTTTCGGCAATCCGCCGTGCAGGGTTTTTGATTGACTTTATTCGCCCGCCTCAGGTGGAGCGAGATAAATTTGAGCATCTTACCATCTCCAATGATTTTCAAAACCTGTTCAACATTGGCAAAATCGAAAGCTGGGATGATTACGTATTCCCGGTTGACTTTTTTGAGATACGGGCTACCAAACCCGAGTTTAATCCTTCAAGGGATATTCATCTGTATTTCATGAACCGTCAAGATGCAACGCAAGTGGTTGAATAACATGGCGCAGGTAATGCGCACCCGCGACTGGCGGCTCAGCTTTGTGCCGTTTATTATGGGCACGGTGTATATGTGGTTGTGGTGGTTTGATATTCCCATGCAGAGCGCTTCTGTTATCTTAGTGTTGTTATCTTTGATAACTTCCGTGGGCTTTGCAGCGTTGGGTTACTTTGTTAATGAATTTTTTGATAAGGAGAGTGATGCCCGGGCGGGTAAGGTCAACCGTCTTGCTTATTTACCCGCGAGGTTACAGGGCGCAATCTTGTTACTTTGTGTTACCCTCACATTTCTTCCTTGGATTTGGTTGCCTAAAAACTTACTGTCATATATATTCATTGCAGCTCAGATAGGTCTGTATCTCGTATATTCATTGCCCGGGATCCGACTGAAAGAAAATCCTTATCTATCAGTGATTGTGGATGCGGGTTATGCTTATCTTATACCGCTTGCCCTTTCGTTTCACACCTACTCGCTGTATGCGGGAAAACATGACTACCCCGCATGGTATTTCTTTTTCATAACGACATTGTTTTTTACGGGAGTACGCAACATACTTCAACATCAAAGCCGGGATGCGATACGGGATGCTTTAAGCGGTACCAAAACCTTGCCGTTGCTGCTTGGCATACGGGGCACTTTTCAATTAGTGGTGGTATTGTTTCTATATGAAAACTTTTTCTGGCTGTTCACTTGGGTGTTACTATTCCAAAAAGCATGGATAGCCGTTGTGTATATTGTAATTCATTTGATAATTGCCATTTACACATACAAGCTTATGATGATTTCTGCTTGCCGGGTTCAACAAGAGGGATTGTACATCAATCGTTCGTATATGATTTTTTTCCCGATATGGGCGGTGGTGTTAGCTGTAACGGTAGATCCGCTTTGGGTAGTAGTGTTTTTTATTCATATCGTATTGTTTGTACCCGGATTTTATTACCGTTTTATCTGGATAAAGATGAAGGCCATATATTACGCAGTAGTTTCGTTTATTATGGTGCAGGTCAGGGATGTAGTAAGTAAAGCCGTGAACTACCCGATATATTATTGCTTCAGGTTATTTGGTGTTGATTTAATAAAAGAGAACAGAACTGCTGCGGATGTGTTGTTGGGGAGAAAGAGGAAGTAAATGTAGGCGACCCACAAGTTTTTTTTAAAACCTTGCGGGTCGCACCGTTAAAATAAATGTTGCGATTGGGCAGAACGCAGTATTGGCAGATTATTAAGCAACCACGGATATACTTGCTTAGTAATGAATCAATCTCTCCACATCCTTGAAGCCATCTCCAACAAGTTCAATAAGCAGTAAGCCCTTGGGTAAGCTGCTGATGTCAATTTCATTGGAAACGGCATCGGTAGCCATCAACAAACGGCCATCTACACTTTTTATGGTTAATGATTTTAGAGCGGTGGCACCGCTTATGTAAAGTTTGCCGTTGCTGGGATTAGGGTATAAATCCCATACTTTCATGTCGAGGTCGTTAAGGCCAATGGTAGTGATTTTTAATATATTAGAAAGCGACTGTGTGCTGCTGCGCGAAGGGTTGCAACTGTAACTGAGGTTAGCCACCACTCTATACTCTACATTGGGGTGCTGGGTATAGTTGATGTCTGTAACCGATGATTGAGTACCTGGTACATTTACCATTAATAGCCAGTTAGTGTTGGATTGTGGCTTATAGTACACATCAAAGCTGGCAATAGGCGTAATGGCATTTTCTACTTCATAAACATTCCAGTTGAGATTGCCATTTCCCAAGTATTGCAAATGGATGGTATGGTGGTAAGGGGAAAGTATGCTGGAATTGCCGCATGTGTCGCGTACTGCAATTTTATATCGGTATCCGGTAATGTTTGGATTAGCGCTCACATCGTTAAAAACGCTCAAGGCATTGTGGTGCAGGGCCCCTATTTGAACATAGTTTTGCGTACTGGTTTCGCGCAATATGTAGAAACTGTCTATGTAAGAAATATCTGGTTTCTCCCAAATAATCACGTTGTGCATAGATGCAGAGTCAACGGTAACATAGCATATTGCCGGAGAGGGAGCTTCGTATAAATTAACATAAGCATTACCAATACGCTGGCATTTGTATAGGGTGTCTTCAATGAGTAATTGATAGCTTGCAGAGGCAGTAGGAGTAACAACCGGATTCACTAAAGTGGACGAAAGTCCGTTGCCCGACCACTGATACGAGGCATTTGCCACCGGTACCCCACCCAAAGTAACACTACTACCCGGACATATAGAGTAAACCGAGTCGGTCCATCCTAAGCTAACTCCGTTACTTACATACAACTTGATAGAGTCGTTTACTATACATCCAGAAACAGCCATAGAATCCTGCACATAAACAGTCGTGTTGATGTTGGGTTGCAGAGTTACCGTATGAGCAACAGAACTGAATGTCCATGGATTTGATGTCCATTGGTGATAAAGCCCTTGCACATTGGTGCGATATAGTGTGAGCGCGCTTCCTGCACACATGTACAGTTCGTTGACCAAGTCGGGTTGAGCGGGTGAGCGCCCCACTATTAAGGTGTCGGTTTTTAGGGTGGTGGCCGCAACAGGGTTTGAAGAATAAACAACCATATTGGCGAAAGTGAAGTACCCGGTATTCATCAGGTGAGGTACGTTAAATGTATAAGTTCCCGGTAGGGTGGCCGACACTGGATTGGAAACGCCATTGGACATCGGATAATTATTTCCGTTGTACTTCAGCACAAATGTATTGCCGGTGCCAAAAGAAATGTTGGATGTAAATGAAACGGATACTTGGCCGGCCTCACACACCGTTTGCGGACTATATGAAGTGAGGTTGAAATGATATTGCGGGTCAAATTCCCAAAATTCGTTTACACAGTTATTATATCCCCCCAAGAAAGCCCTTCCTGAAATGTTCATCACAACGGCATCTTTAAATGAACCGCAGTTGCCGATAGGATGAGGAAACTTGTATATGGTGGCCCATGAGTTAGTGGAGGGAGTATATACAAGCATTTGGCTAAAAATATTTGAGTTAATGCTCAAACTCCCGATATAGATTTGATTATTCAATACAAATACCCCAAAGCGCGACAAGTTAGCAATGCCTCCACCATGCGAATGATTGGAAACATGTGTCCACTGGTCGGAAACGGGATTGTAGCTATAAACGCTGTCTGTGTACATAGTACCTGAAATATGGCCAAAGCCACAATAGGCCATACCCCCCACAACTGCTGAAAATCCGGCTCTTTGTGGTTTGGTCATATTTGACTTTACAGACCAGGTGTTGGTACCGGGGTTGTATGCATAAGTTTTGGCTGTGGTTCCATTATTATTATTTCCCCCTGCAACGTATCCAACACCGCCAATACTGAAACAATATGCGAAAGAAATAGAGTCGGGCAAATCAGCCACAGGCGCCCATGTGTTAGTTGCAACGTCATATTTGTAAAATGAAGAATGAGCAACACCATTGGTAACCCCTCCACCTACAAATCCTTCGTTACCAATAGCAAAAAATGCTACACCGTTTCTAGAACCACCCGGAAAGTCAGCCATCGCTGTCCAAGTGTCATTAGTCGGATCGTACCGGTAAAAATTATTGGTAGCGCTACCGGTATATACATACCCAAACCCATTTATTTCGAAACTGGAGTTCGCAAATAAAATTGTCGGATAATTTGATTTCTTAAACCATACTCCCTGGGCGTTTAGGAGATGGATACATGTAAGTATCAGGGCAAATAGTAAAATTGTTTTGCTTTTCATAATGATGAGGTTTAGATAAATTGATACACTTTTACGAAATTAAACCAATAGCGTCCTAAATAAAAAAGTGAGAGAAGTGGTTAATTAAATCTAAGTTACCTTAGAGGTGACAAAACCAAACCCACTTCTCTCATGGTAAATATAAGTTTGTTTGCTCATATTATT
>JANWXI010000028.1 GCA_025057415.1 Chitinophagales bacterium | reverse complement strand
TCTCAGGATTAAAATTAACTTTGTAAATGTATTTCAGGATTACTAATAAAACTGTAAACTTTTTTCAGGACGAGTCAGTATTTCATCGGTACGGGCGGGGCCGCTACGCTGCGCTCGCGCCCTCCGCATCCCTCACCCGGCTTGCGCAACTATACTACGCTTCGCAAAAAATAAATTGACAACAACCGCTTGGTTGATTTATGCACGCAGGCCCTCTGTATCGCCACATAACCTGATTTTTTTTGAAAAACTTACCGTTCACTCTCATTCTGATTGTGTGGCCCCGTTTAGGATTACATACACATAGTAATTTTTATTCATCCATTACACACAACACTTTTGCATAAACCTGGCGTGGTAAACTAGCTACGCGCACTTCCTCTTTTGTAATCACCATTACCTGGTAGCCATCCGGATGATCCGTGTTTTGCAACATATACACATGGCGCTCATCTGTTGACTCGGTACGTAAGGGCGATACTGTGGCTACGGTTCCGGCATCCCCGCTTTTGAAATATGCAAAGTGCTTCTCTCCGTCCCAGTTTTCGCGCAATTCCTCCGCATCCTGCACCGTAGGTAAGCGAAAAGGTGACGGGCACACCTTCTCCTGTGTGTGTAATGGTTTGTGTTTTGGATTGTAAGGATCTGTGTTGAGTGCGCTCCAGTTGTAGTACGTGAAACGGTTAATCGTTACACACACCTTCCGGTCGTTGGATGTGGCATCGGAAGGTTTTACCGTCCAACGCCGGGCTCCTGTTTGCAATGTTTCAAAAGGCAGAGGCATACGGGTGTTGGTGCGTTTTCGGAATTGTACGGTAGTGTCGGCTGCCGGGCGATGCTCACACGGGTCGTTGAGGTTAAACACAAGCAGCCGGTACAGCAGGGTATCGTAGTATCGGGCGGGCTTTGCAATCGTACCCATGTTACCGGTAAAGTAAGTTACCGAAGAATCGGGCAAGAGCACAGCTTTGTAGTGAGCCGTATCACGCATACGCACCTGTACAAAATCAGTAGCAACGCGCACAGATTGAAACTGCGGCTTCGATAATTTCGGGAGGCAGTTCCCGCAGTACTCATACCACAAACCATTAAAAAAATAATTAATGCAACCGGTGGTAGTGTTAAGCACAGTGTATCCGTTTTGCGGATTATCCAATTTCAGAATTTGTTCGGCAGTAAGGGTAGAGAGTTTGCTGCTTATCAAAGGGTTTATAACTGCCTGCGCTTGTAGCAGGCGAACATCTGATAGCAGTAATGTACCAATAACTAAAAAAGTAAACCAACACTTCATCATATCAGGGAATAACTACGCCATACGAAACACCTCCGCTCACATTTACCAGAGTACACCCGCCCCCGTTGCCGTTCAGTGCGGGTCCGCCCGGGCCGCCCAAACCAAACGCCCCTCCGGATGAAATGAGCGAACCACAGGTGGAGCCGCTCCCGTTGGAGCCCGCAGCGCCTAAATCTCCACCGGTGCCACCGCATCCGCCGTTGTAACCGCTGTATAAACACCCGCCGCCTGAGTTACCTGTACCACAGCCGCCGGTGCCAGGGGCGAGTGCGTTGCCGGGGTTGCCGTTATTGGCAGATGCTCCAGCGCTGGTACAACTGGTACAGGTAACACCCGTGGCTTTTTGCCCGCCCACGGTAGGTGCAGCTCCTCCGTTACCGCCGGGTATGCCGCGCCCTCCTCCGCCACCACCTCCCCGTGCCCGACAACCTCCCGAGCCACCGCCACCGCCGCCGCCTCCTCCGCCTATCACGCCCATGTTAATGACAGTTACCTTCACCGTAGGGCTGCTTAAAATGGCGGCTCCTCCTGCTTGTCCGTCACCTGCGTTGCCATCACTCATACATAAAGCGTCACTCTCCTGTGCCCCGTGCCCGCCGTTTCCTCCTCCGCCTATGATAGTTCCGCTGTTGTAAAGAACCACCTCTGAACCTGCCGGAAGTCCGCTGAAGCTGAGCGCAACTCCCCCCGGCGCTGATGCCCCTAAGGTTACGCCTGTATTGACATAAACACACCAGCGCCTGGGTATAGATGGGCTGCCCGCCTGCACGTGAAAATTATTGCCGTTGTTGCTTGCAGTGTAAACGTACGTTTCCTCACAGTGCCTACACAAGTTGTTCCAGAACCCGTTACCACCGGGCTGTGCGTACTTAGTGTCCCAAAATTCAATGCAGTCGTTGGTAATGTTGTATATCATTAAACCTTCTGTGAGGTTAATTCCCATGGCATCGCGTTGAGCTGTGGTTAAGCGCGGCAGCAAAAAACCTTTATCGGTCGATTGCAAGTCGAGCAGCGCCCTGTTGTAAGGCGTAGGGTCGGTGGCTCCGGTCAGGTTAGCGCCTATGGCCACTCCTCCGCCGCTGGCGTTATCAATGTTGACGATGGCGTTTGTACCGGCGCTGTTGCCACCGCCCTGGTCTAAGAAAAACTTAATCGGGGCGGCGTTTGTTGCAATCCGTATCCAGTTGCCCGAAAGTTGTGAGTACAAACCCAAGTCACTGGTGACATTTATTTGTGTAGTGCCCCGTTGTATTACACCCGACCTTACGTTCAACCTCCCGTTTATATCTAAGGTTTGTATGGGTGCCGTGGTAATTCCTATACCTACAAAATTGCCCTGGCTGTTGAGCAGAAGCGGTTTGCTGTTCCAGCTTTGCAGATAAGCATAAGATGCATCGGAGCCGGCAGTGAAATCAACGTTGTTGTTGAGGGCTAAGGCCAAAGGATAGGTAGTAGCGGTGGCTGCGGAAGTGCCCGCATGGTTTACGGTGAGCCGGTTGGCTGGGGTGGCGGTACCGATGCCGACATTTCCGGTAGAGAGCACGCGTGCCCGCTCTGTGTTGTTGGTGCGTATTACCCAATCCGCCGCATCGGTAGTGCCGATAAAATTTACGGTTGGGTTTGTGTTGGCATTTCCGATGGTGCGCCAAAAGGGGAAGTTGGGGTTTTTTGTTTCGGTTTGAGCAATAATCATATTGCCCGTAAATGCCACAATTACAGCAACTGCTATTAAACCGTTACCATTCATTTGGCTAACTGTTTCATACCGTAAACGTAGTCAATTCCTGCTATGAAGAAAAACTATTTTTGTTATCATTACGTTTCCAAAACAATTCCTAACGTACTATTGCCCGATGAAAAGCGATAAACTCCCATCCCCAATGGGACTATACCCGATGACCCGCCGCGCGGGTAATTTATTATTTGTGAGCGGTATGGGGCCGCGCGAGCCGGGTACCGATCAAATTCCCGGTCTGGTAACCGATAAGCACGGCAACTACCTGTCCTTTGACTTCGAAGCACAAGTGCGCTCAGTTTTCCGCAATGTGCGCGTGGCGCTCGAAGAGGCAGGGAGCAGTTGGGAAAACATCGTGGACGTAACGGTGTTTCTCGTAAACATGCGAAGAGATTTTGACACATTCAACCGGCTGTATGCCGAGTATTTCAAAGATAACCAACCCTGCCGTACCACCGTAGAAGTAGCGGCGTTGCCCTCGGCTATTGCCATAGAACTGAAAGTAATTGCTACTGTGTCATAAAAATTTTTTCCCGATAGTGGCTAAAGCAAAGAAACCTGTCAACAAAAAGAGTACCTCATTGCCCCGATGGTTAAAGTGGTCGTTATGGACAATACTCATCCTCACGGGCATTGCTCTTATTTATGAAAACAAACGCTACATCCGCCGCGCATACCGGTACTTTACGCACAAGTACACCAAAACCCAATGGAAGCCGTCTGATTTCCCGCTGGAGTATGAAATACACGGTATTGACATTTCGCACTACCAGGATGTGCTCGACTGGAAAAAGTTACAAGCCATCAATACGCTGGGCGATACACTCAAGATGGAGTTTGTTATTATGAAAGCCACCGAAGGTATGTTTAAAGAAGATGACGCCTTTGCCGATTACTGGGACGAAGCTACTGCAAACGGTCTTGTGCGGGGCGCCTATCATTATTTTTTGCCCGACCGCAGTGTGATGTTACAAGCCAATAACTTTACCACCACCGTCAAGCTAAAAAAAGGCGACCTGCCTCCTGTGATAGACATTGAGGAAACGCGCGGTAAATCGAAAAAAGAGATTGTAAAAGCGTTGCGCGATTTTGCCAAGGCATTAGAGAAAGAGTACAAAACCAAACCCATCATTTACTCCAACATAAATTTTATAGAAGATTACTTAGCTGATGATTTCAAGGATTATCCGTTTTGGATTGCACATTACTACCAGCGCGAAATAGCCCCACCTGACAGCATCCGCTGGCTTTTTTGGCAACACAGCGATAAGGCAGACATACTGGGGATAAACGGCCCGGTAGATGCCAATGTATTTAACGGTACTCGGAAAGATTTTCAAAAATTACTGATAAAATAACCTAACACGACATAGTGTTTTGCAGGAGTATTTCTAAGGCGCGGAAAAGCGGCAGAAGTAAATATGGGAAACACATCAGGCAAGCGCTTGGCCCGCAGGAGTGGCTTTGTATTTTTCAATTTGCCGGTGCATCACTTTGAACCACAGGGGCGGTATGAGCGAGAGCAGCATCATGCCCGGATAGCCGGTGGGCATTTGGGGGCTTTGGTCAAAGTGGCGAAGTATCTGGTATTTGCGCGAAGCCATGTAGTGGTGGTCGCTGTGGCGGGTTAGTTCAAAGAGCATAATGCGCCCGATGGGGTGGTTGGAGTTCCAGGAGTGGATGGGCTGTACTTTTTCATAGTATGCTCCGTCCACTTTTTTGCGGCGCAGGCCGTAGTGCTCTATGTAGTTTACTATCTCAAGCAGCAAAAAGCCCATGGTGGCAGCGGCAATGAAATAGAGCATCACTTTCCAACCCCAAACCAAGCCGATTGCCAGCACCAGACCAATTTGCAAGAACTGATAAATGAGCATTTCGTTGCTGAGCGACCAGAAACCTTTGCTCTCTTTGCGGAGTTGTTCCATCTGCAGCCGCCAGGCGCTTAGCCAACTATCGCGAACGGAGCGGATGAAAAAGGCGTAAACAGTTTCGCCATAGCGGGCAGAGGCGGGGTCTTCATCGGTAGATACGTTTTTGTGATGCCCGCGGTTGTGCTCAATAAAAAAGTGCATGTAGAGCGTGGTGAGCAGCAGCATTTTGCTCATCAGTTGTTCGTACCAGGTACTGCGGTGCCCGAGTTCGTGCGCGGCATTGATGCCGAGTACTCCGCAGGAAATACCAAATGCCGATATCATGCCGAGGATTTCCCACCAGCGTAAACTTTCATCGCTTACGCGGTTGAGAAAGAAAAACATGATGGCGTACTGCAGGGGGACTACGCTGTAAACCAGCGCATCGTACTTCCAATCGCTTTTCGCTATTTCTTCTTCGGCTTTACTGAGATTTTCAGGACTTCCTGTAAAAAACAATTCAATGAGAGGTATGATACCAAAAACATACAATACACCGATAAATACCCAGTAGCCGCCGTAAAGGAGCGCGAGCAGAATTACGGCAATGCTGATGTAAACCGAAGCGTATTTGAGAAAGCGGAAAGTCATCATAACGGCTGTATATAGCGTACAAAATAAACAAAAATGTATGCAATTTTAAAACGCTGCATTTTGCGCTGATGTTTTTACTGTCTGTAGGTAGAGATAATCACACGAAACAAGGTTTCGGGTGCTGTTGCGTTTGCTGTTATTTCGGGTGAGGGATGCGGAGGGCGCGAGCTAAGCGAAGCGGCCGCGCCCGCACAGTTGAAAAATAACCCACGCGCGGGCGCGGCGGAAGCGGCAGCGTACCCCGTAGCAAGCCCGACCCCGCTGCCTTGCATGGCTTGGCAGCGGGGGCACCCCCAAAAAATTAAAAAATTATTACAAATGATTTGCCCCCGGGTGGGATATGTTCGTGTTATGACGAATTATTTTCAGAATTTTCTGTTTTATTTGCTAAAAACATAATAGCTTCACACGCTGTTAATGAAAACTAAACCCTAAAGGCGTATGAAAAAATTCTTTGCCGCCCTCGCTTCTGTATTGATTTATTTTAATGTCAGTAGCCAAAATATCAACGGACAGTTAGATGATTTTAGGGAGTTTTGTACCAAGGTAACAGTACCTTTCGTAATGCCTGACGGGGTTAAACTGATGACAGACGTGTATGTACCACGCCTGCGCGATTCGTTGCGTATTTCGCTCGGCACGATTGATTTGGGTTTCACCACTCTGGTGACTGATACAATAACACTAATACCGGTTGGCGCGCAAATTATCATGTACGACTCGCTCAACTGGCAGCCCAACCCTAACCCGTATCAACTGCCTACCATTTTTACCCGTACTCCTTACAACAAAGGCGAGTTTGACGAAGTTGGCGCTGTACTGGCGATACTTGGTTACAACCGGATGTTTCAGGACATGCGCGGACGTTACACTTCGGAGGGGGTTTACTTCCCGATGTACTCAGATAGCTGGAATAAGAACGCTTATCACCCGAATGTAGGACATATACTTGACTACCTGCCCAACACCGACCCCAAACATTCAAACAGACATGAGGATGGCTATCACTCTCTGAAGATTATTGAGAAACTAACCTATCCGGGATTTTACGATGGGCTTCCTCATACCAATGAACGTATTAGCAACGGATGGGTGGGGATGTTTGGTGCCTCAGCACTCGGAAATACGCAACTTCAACTTGCGCTCTCGCACCGGGTAACCGACAGCATGCCAAACCTTAAGTGTCTGATGCCTATTGTTGCTACCTCAGAGCACTATCTTTCTACAGGGTACAACAACGGTGTGTTTCGCGACCGCCTGGTGACCGGTTGGCTCAAAGGGCAAATTTTCAGCGGCACTGATGATGACCTGATACCGATTGACTACGACCGTCAAAATTCCATTCATACTTCTGCAGATTATGATCTGCCCAAAACCATCACTATTAACCGTAAAACCCGTGTTTATCAGGCAAACAAATTCGAGGCAGCCAACATTAACATTGACCACTTTACAGCCATGCGCTACCCTGATGAGAACGGGGTGTTGCGCAATTGCGGCTTTTACCCTAACTCTTATGGCAGACCCGATATGGATGCCAGCCGTGCTCCTGTAAATGAGTTTGGCGAAGCCGTGAACCCCGTTACACAAAGACCTCTTCCGAACTTAACTTACAGCCGCTACACCAACCTCAACATCCCGGTTATGCACCTCACGGGCTGGTGGGATATTTTTACCGAGGGGCAGATTTACACGCGCGATTTTACCTACAAACACATCAACAACAAAGCCAAACAACTACAGAAGATTGTTATAGGCCCCTGGGCGCATCAAACCATGGGGCGGCGTATATCGGGCGACCGCACATACCCTAAAAATGTTACCGAACTTACCAAAATTGACCTCACGGACTTAGACATAAATGAAGTACCTCTCAGCGACCTGCTCAAGTCAGACCTTATCACTTGGTTTCGCTACTGCCTCAACTACGACTCTTCGCATTATCTAGGTGAACCCAAGTTTATCATTCGCGAAAGCAACAGGTGGCAAAAGTTCGGCAATGCGGGTTTTCTGGGCGATATATATGTGCGCGTACCTGCCGAAGATTACAAAGTGCCTTTTGTAGACATGGTGAATTTTCTCACCGGCTTTGACGGGCTTAAGGCACTTAAAATAGAAGTTAAGATACCGAATCTGAATCAGCAATTTATTACTACACAAGACATTCCCAAAGTAAGTACAGGTTTACCTGTGGGTGGCACCAAACTCACCGGTAACAGTTACACTGATTTCATAAACGATGTAGCCAATTACCGCATGTACATACCCGGGCCTGACTCGGCCGCCGATGCCGCCGCGGGATATCCTGATAACCACAAGTACGGTAATTATTGGCTGCACGCAGATAAATTCCCAGTAACCGAGCACCTGCTCTGGAAACGTCTATACCTGCACCAGGATGGTAGCATGAACGAAAACCCGCCTACTACCGATGAGGGCTACCGTATGTACATACATGACCCCGATGACCCCATCCTTACCGTAGGTGGCAACAACATGATCGTGCGTTCGCCCGACGGCACCCGCAATTCGCAGAGCCAGATGGAAATGAGCGCCCCCGAAAATGCTCCTTACACCATGAACCGCGAAGGTGTGATACAATTCAACACCGAGCCACTCACTGATTCTTTCTCTATATTGGGTTTTCCGGTTTGCACACTCTATGCCAAAACAAACCCTGGTGGTGTTGAGAGCGGCCCCACCGATACGGACTGGTTCGTACGCCTGTGTGATGTGTGGCCCGATGGACGAGTGTACTTTGTTCAGGAAGGTTGTGTGAACGCACGTGCCCGCGATTTTGCCCGAGCTCTTGTAGATGATATGGAGGTGCCCGGCTCGCCAAAATACGGTAATGGCGGAGAAGACCCAGGTGACTGGGATATTCCGTATAGTAACATCAACATCGGGCAGATTTACGAGTACGTGTTTAAGTTTCAACCTATTGGTTACACTTTTGCCCCAGGCCACCGCCTGCGTATTCTGATAAGCTCATCTAACTATACACGCTATCAGGTTAACCCGAATGTACCACTTGAAGACGGAGAGTTTTTCCGCAGAAAACCAGGTGATGGTCAAACTTACAATTTTCAGGGCAAAGAGTATGCGCCCCGTGTAAGTGTACAGCGCATTCACTTCAGTCCCGATCATCCTACCAACATCAACTTCCCGATGTTCCGTACCGACTACTTCTACACCGGCGCTCCGCAGGTGCACGTCACCAGTTTAGATATGACCCTTTTCCCCAATCCCACTTCGGATGTGCTGCACGTTTTTGTCAATAAACCCGGTGATCACTTACTGGAAATTACCGACATTACCGGCAAGCAACTATACACCGCCCGTTTTGATGATAACGTGATTGTGAATGCCGAAAGTTTTGGAAGTGGTATTTACTTTGCCACTGTGAGCGATGTAAAAAATCCGGGCGACCGCAAAACCAAAAAGTTCATCGTACAATAACGCACTTTCATAATATACAAGCGTAGCCGTATGGCTACTTTTCCAAAGCGCTGCGTCCCTGACCATGCAGCGCTTTTTAATTTTATTGCGTAACACTATGGGGCTTACCAATTGCCTTTGTCTGGTTTTGGTTTTGCAGTAGAGAGCAATTTTTCAAAACACAAAAACCTGATAGGATTGGTTGAAAAAGTAGAGGACTGCAGACGGGTAAAGGGATAATTTTCAATATTTAGTTTTTGTATTGCTTGTTGTGTTGAAAGAAATACAATCTATCGTAGCGCGGGTAATAGTACGGCTATCGGGTTGTTCATTATTTTCGCCACATATATGAAACAAAAAATTAAACCATCATTGTCAAAAGGAACGCGCGATTTTTTACCCCGCGAGGTGGCAAAGCGCAACTATATTTCAGATACGATTAAAACCGTTTTTCGCAATTACGGCTATGAGCAAATAGAAACACCCGCCATAGAACGCCTGGAAACCCTCGCCGGTAAATATGGCGATGAGGGCGATAAACTTCTTTTTAAAATACTCAACAGTGGCGACTACCTCAAAGAAGTGCCTGATGAGATACTGACTTCCCGCAATTCAGCGCAAGTAACAAAGTATATAGCCGAAAAAGGTTTGCGCTACGACCTTACAGTGCCGCTGGCCCGCTATGTGGTGCAACATCAAGGTAAAATTGCGTTTCCGTTTAAGCGGTTTCATATCGGTCCTGTGTGGCGTGCCGACCGCCCGCAAAAAGGCCGCTATCAGGAATTTTACCAGTGCGATGCCGATGTAATAGGAAGCCGCTGGCTTTGGAGTGAGGTGGAGTTGACCCATATTTTTCTGGATGTATTTGCCGCCCTTAAAATTCCCGTAAAGGTGCAAATCAATCATCGCAGAATTCTCTATCTGATTGCAAAACATTACGGATACGAAAATCACTTTAAAGAATTTTCTACTATTATAGACAAGTTGGATAAAATCGGTTACGAGGGGGTAGTGAATGAGCTGAAACGGTCGGGTATTTCTGCTGTGAATGTTAAAGAAAGCACCGATGGCAACGACTTATCGCATTTCAGAGAGGGATTGATGAGCAGTCATAAAAGTTGGAAAGATCTTACTTTGCGTTTAAAGGATATATTTAAAGATTGGCAGGAAGAACATAAACACATTGACGAGCTTTACCATGTTACCAGAAATTTTGAGGGCAATCCATTGTTGGTGTTTAATCCGTACCTGGCCCGCGGATTAGATTATTACACCGGAATAATTTGGGAAGTGGTGATAGATAAATCTGACGAACGATGTGTGAACTTATCGCTGGGGTCCATCGCCTCGGGCGGCCGCTACGATAACCTCACTGAAGTCTTTGGCGGGCAAAATATGAGCGGGGTAGGTATCAGTTTTGGTATAGAAAGAATTTATGATGTGATGGAAGAACTGAAATTATTTCCCGAAACCATCGTACAGGGGGTAAAGGTACTGTTTGTACCCCGCGAGCCGGCAGTGGAGGAGTTTACCTTCAAACAAGTGCAAACCCTGCGCAATGCAGGCGTGAGTGCCGAAATGTTTTTCAATTACGTAAAAAAACAAAAACACTATGAATATGCCACTGCCAAGGGTATATCATTTATAGTGGAAGTAGGGCAAGATGAAAAGGCAACAGGCATTTTCAGAGTAAAAGATGTGAGCACGCAGCAGGAGCAAAGGCGGAGTACACAGGAGCTAATTGAACTATTAAAAGAATGTAACAACTGAGTTAATCCCTTAAAAGCCACTTTGGTTAAATAACCAATAAGATATCATTTCATACCATACCACCATACAACGTTATTGAGTTAACTGCCTGTTTTACTTCTTATTACCTGTTGTAAGTCATTTTTCACCTCTATCGCTAAGTGAACTAATGAATGTTAGTTCTCTGTAACTTGCCAAAATTTCAATACACGAAATATTGCTTAGCTCAAAGCAACTTTTAGTTTTACAGTCCGAAAAAACCATGCGACAGATGACCTTACTTTACCCCGCCGTCAAGAAATGTATTATCGGCCTGTTGATTGTCCCCATTTTGGTGATGGCGCAAGCCCCCGTTAACCCGTTTCAACAGCTCTTACTTTATGCCAACCTGCAACCTGCACAACTTGCTGCTGAGTTCCCGGCGCTAGGTAAAATCATCAGCCGCAGTGATTACACGATTGACGACATCAATCGCTGGATTAGCACAAACCCCGCAGAGTGGCAGGCATTCTCTCAAAAACCTGAAATCAAAAAATTAAATGTAGCATGGGCCACACTGGGCATACAGGTCCCCGCGCCGGCTAAAACATTCCGACACTCTTTTTATCAATGGTACGCAGCATCGGGCATCAGCGAGGAGAAACGCAAACAGCTCTTTCCGCATTTTCCCCTCCCCGACCTGCAAAATGACCCCGACAAAGAAGAAGTAATTTACGAGAGTAAAGTGGCTGCCTGGCAACGACTCTACCCCGAAGAGTATGAGCGTTTTCTGAATACCCCTGAACTCACCGCACTTAACCCTTACTATAAGGGCTACTACAAGCTACCTTACGTTCCCCGCTTTATCGGAGCTGAGATAGGTTTTGAAAAACCCCGTAAGCAAAACACCGGCAACGAAGTGATGGATGAGTATAATTATCAATTAAAGCTGCGCAACTGGCTCTTTGTATTTGATCCTGAAAAGTTTAACCGCCTTTACGGTAAGGACTATAAATTTCCGGAGAGTTTTGACGCCAACGCTTACCGCGAAAGCGTAATCAAAATGCTGAACGACCAGAAAAACGGCGTTACTACAGGACAACATTAATGGCCCCAAAACTTATACATATTCATCACGCAACTAAAATCCACTTACACAAATATGAAAGGAATGTACACATACTGCCTGCGCCAAGCGCTGAATGGCTTGCTTGTACTTGTGGTTGCTACTGCGATAAAAGCGCAAACCTATAATGATGGAGCCATGAACATACAGATGATGGTGGGCTACAGTTGGGTAGAAAGTGTGGACGACCCGATTTTTGGCGAATTGAATGCCAATGAATTTCGTTTTCGCTGGTGGGGCGATGGCAACGGCCTGCCCATTGGCTGGCAAGGGGGAACTACCATTGGCGCCAACTCCGGCAGCGCCGGTTGGGTTACCGGGCAAGACGTGCTACTGTTCAACAACACCTGGGGTACGCCGGGTTCTACCCCTCAGCCCGTTCCTCAGTATGTGGCTTTGCAAGGCGAGGGATGGGAAGACGATTGTTTTGATTGCTTTCGCAGCACCGGCACATTTACCTGGGCATGTGACCAGTGCAGCAGCTTCATTTATGACGGCAACTGTACCTGCAGTACCAACATCCTCTGCGGATGCAGCGCTGAAGACCAACACTGCGGTCCTACGGTCATCAGCAACACGATTAATTACCGCGCCATTGCGCCTTGCCTGGGATTGTTTTCACCTTCCTCGCCCGGCAGTGGTTTTGTAGGTGATTTCTTCAGCAATGTATGCGGTAATGACGACATAGGAGCAGAGGTTATCGTGCGTTGGACCCCGCCCATACCGGCTCCTATTGCAACAACCAGTAATGTATTGTGCCAACCAGGCCTTGTAACTTTACAAACCAGCGGAGCTGTATTTGGGGGTGATTATCGGTGGTATAATCATAACACCAATGTGGTGGTAGGCACAGGTTCGCAAATCACCCCTTTTGTAGGCACCACCACAACGTTTCGCGTACACACCTTTAACGGCGCATGCGAAAGTTTAAGTTATCGCCTCATCACCATCACCGTGGGGCAACCGACTATAAACAGTGTTACTTCGGTGAACCCCACCTGTTTTGGTGGAACCAACGGGTCTATCACCATTAATGCCAGCGGAGGTACTCCGCCCATCCAGTATTCAATCAACGGGGGCGGTTCGTATCAATCTTCTAATGTGTTCAACAACTTACCGGCGGGCTTCTATAATGTAATCGTGAAAGATGCAAACAACTGTGCCGTGACATACTCCGGCAATTCCGTTGTACTAACCCAACCCCAGGCGGTCAGCATCTTTGTCAGTAAACTGGATGCCATCTGCCATGGTAGCAACACAGGTCGTATTGAAATTCTTGCCGGCGGCGGCAGTGGCTCTTTGCAGTACTCCATTGATGGCGGCTCAACCTTCCTGCCGTCTAATATCTTTCCGAACCTCCCTGCGGGTAATTACAACATTGTTGTGAAAGACGGCAACAACTGCACATATAACTTTGCGGGCAATCCGGTTGTCATCTCGCAACCCACTCCTGTGAGCGCTACCACCAACGTAACGAACGCAAGTTGTGCCGGCAACGCCAACGGAAGCATAACGGTAAACGCAACCGGCGGTGTATCGCCTTATCAATACTCGCTCAATAACGGACCTTTTTTCCCAAGCTCGACATTTACAGGGTTGGCTGCCGGCTCATACACCATATTGGTTAAAGACAATAACGGGTGTCAATTTACCACAAATGCCACCCTCACTAATAGCTACACGCTTACGGCTCAAGTGCAAAGCCAAACCGATGTGAGTTGTGCCGGCGGCGCAGATGGCAGTGTTACCCTCACACAAACCGGAGGTGTGGCGCCGTTTGAATATTCCCTCAACGGTGGCGCCACCTGGCAAACCTCGCCCACTTTCAATGGCCTATCGGGCGGCATTTACACCGGTACGGTAAAAGATTTCAACGGATGTATAGCCACCGTGACCTTTACCATAATTGAAAAACCACCGCTGGTTATCACGGTGATGACCGTTACAAACGTGGCATGCTATGGTGGTAACACGGGAGCAATTACCACCACCACCGTTGGCGGTGACGGAAACTACACATACCTGTGGAGCCAAGGTGCGCAAACGCCCAATCTCAACGGCGTGCCTGCCGGAAACTACTCTGTAACCGTTACCGACGGAGCAGGATGTACCGCTTCGGCTTCGGCTACAATCACTTCTAATCCTCAATTAATTGTTCAGGTCGAAAAAATACATCCGGTGCTTTGCCACGGAGGCAACTCCGGCGCTATTGACATCACTACACTTGGGGGACTGCCGGGTTACACCTATCAGTGGTCCACCTCCGCTACTACCGAAGATGTAGGAGGACTTTATGCAGGAAATTACTTTGTTACCGTAACTGATGCGGCCAATTGTACAGTAAGCGCGCAATATCAAATCACACAACCTGGTCAGCAGGTTGGCGTAAACATCACTGCAACCGATGTTAGTTGCCACGGAGGCGCTGATGGCGCGCTCACTGCTTCGGGTACCGGAGGCACACCGCCATACCAATATCTGTGGAGTAATGGTCTGAGCGGGCATACTATAAGCGGACTGCCTGCAGGTCTTTACGTAGTACTGGTGCGCGATAGCAACCTCTGCGAGTACTCCGCCCCTGCTACCGTAAACCAACCCACACCTATCACAATAAACGAAACCATTTTGCCCGCCAAGTGCAATACCAGCGCAGACGGAGGCATTACGCTCAGTGTATCGGGCGGCACCCCCGGCTATACTTACAACTGGTCGAACCTGCAAAGCGGATCCTCACTCAACGGAGTGGCTACAGGCAACTATACGGTAACGGTACAGGACAGCAAACAGTGCTCAGTAGTAAAAAGTTACTTTGTGCCTGCCCCACCACCCATTTTGAGCAGCGTAGCGGGCAGCGACCCCGACTGCCACGGCAATGCCACCGGCTTTGCTGTAGTTGATGCCGCGGGCGGCACTCCGGTATATACCTACGTATGGAGCACCACCCCGCCACAAACGGGTTTAATGGCTATAAAACTCTCGGGTGGCATTCCTTACACTGTAACCATTACCGATGCTAACGGATGCTCTGCTACCAATTCCATCACGCTCAATGAACCCAGTCCGGTTGTGGTGACCACCATTCCCGGAAACATCAAATGTTTTGGAGGAAACAACGGTACTATTACGGTGCAGGCAAGCGGAGGAAGCGGTATATATGAATATTACCTGAACGGCGTTTACCAGGCAAGCCCCGTATTTACGGGCCTTACCGCAGGTACCTATACGGTGGTGGCGGAAGACAACAATAATTGTGTGGGGTCTGCCAATGTAACCCTTACTCAGCCACAGGCATTTAGCGTTAATGCAGGACCCGATGTAGTATCGGTGCGCGGGCAAACCGTATCGCTCAACGGCTCGGCATCTTCTACCAACGGCATTATCGGTTATTTCTGGAACCCGCCGGCGCTCGTCACCTGCGACACCTGCGCGGTTACCGGAGCCAAACCCGACAGTACGCATATTTTTGTACTAACCGCTCTGGATGGTGATAGTTGCCTCGCTTCTGACAGTGTAGTAGTGTATGTAAAATATGCCGTAAGTTACTTTATCCCTACGGCCTTCACGCCTAATGCCGATGGTCTGAACGATTATTTTGAATTTGACATCCTCGGAGCGCAAAGCGCTGAAACCAGCGTGTTTAACCGGTGGGGCGAGCGCGTATATTTTAATCCGGCACAACCCAACGGCAACACCAACGGCAACGCCTGGGACGGCACCCTCGATGGTAAAAAGCTGCCCCCCGATACCTACGTTTACATGCTCAAAGTGAAATATTATGACGACTCCGTGGAGGAGTTGAGCGGAACCATAACCCTCATGCGATAAAGATATAAAACATTTTGTATATACATTTTTTTTAATTTGTTTTCAATACGAAGGAATGGCCCACTTAATATACAAAAACTTAGTTACCCGGCAATATGGATTTTTGGCTGACCGGGCGCACAATGCCCATGGTCTGCGATTTGCCGGCGCGAAAATACCTGTCGGGAGTGCCCCAAAAGCGCTTGCAACATCCTCAAAAGTTACTCTGTTGAAATTAATAAGCCCTCTACGCTTCCCTGGGGCGAGCGGAAGACAACCGGCTACCTGGTATAAAATTTTTTTGAGCGCTTTTTTTATCTAAAAATATTTGTCAAATTGAAACCTTTCCTAAATTTGTTCACTCCACGTAAAAACCCTGAAGTTATGCGTATAACATTTACCCCTTACCGGCTCATTCTATCGGTTGCTTTTTTCATGTCGCTGCAACATGGCAGGGCACAGGACTTGCACTTTTCGCAATACTACACTCATGCTTCCTGGCTCAACCCTTCGCTGGTGGGCAACTACGATGGCAGTTTTCGGCTTGCCGCCATTTACCGCAACCAATGGACCAGCGCGTTGAGCAGGTACGGTTTTCAAACTGTGGGCGCAGATGTGGACTTTTGTATGCTGGAAGGGTACCTGCGCTCCGATAAGCTGGCTGTGGGTGTGGGCTTTTTTAACGACCGTTCGGGGCAGGCCGGCCTATCTATCCTGAACGCTAACCTCACGGTCGCCTATCACAAAGGAATTGGCAAAAACAACGAACACCGTCTCAGTTTGGGACTTCAGGGGGCGTTTATTCAAAAGCGCGTAGAAGATCCGCTGTTTGGCGATCAGTTTTTGGGTCACAACGCTACGCCGGCCAACGCTTCGGCTGAAAACTTTACGCGGGGCTTTGCACAAGGCGACTTTAACGCCGGTTTATACTGGCGTTCAAACATTAAAGACAAAGTACGTATTGGTTTTGGCGCCGGGGCGTATCACCTCATTGAGCCAAGGCAATCTATCGTATTCAATCAGGGTACCGGTGAAAAAGACAAGAAAAGCGTGCTGCCACGCAAATACAATGTTGACTTTAACTTAGAAGCGTTCCTCACCAAAAACAAAAAAGTATCACTATCACCGGAGTTTCTCTTTATGTACCAACAGCCCTTTATGGAGTTATTGCCGGGCCTCAGCGCCACGTACTATTTCAACACCGGTTTCCGTAACAACAACAGCATAAGTGCAGGGCTCCGCTATCGGTACTCCGGGCTCACGTTTGGCACATCTGATGCTGTGATAGTACTTACTAATGTTGAGTTCAGAAATATCCGCTTGGGTTTTGCCTATGATGTGAATGTTTCATCACTCAGTGCCGCCACCAACAACCGCGGGGCATTTGAGCTGTCGCTGGCATATATTGGCGAAACGATTAAATCGTTTAAAGCCAACAAATCACTGCCCAGCCGAAGATTCTAAATGTTTAACGGGGTCCTTTGAAGGGGCTTTGCAGGTAATGTTGCATTTTAGCCCGTTGGATTTCTGACGGGATTTATTGAATATCAAACCCCAAAAATAGAGTAAATGAATAAACGTTTAACCCTGACAATCGTACTTATTGGCATCATTACATTTCAGCTTACCGCCCAAAAATACCGGGTTGCCTCGCGCAGTTACAAAACGGAACTGAAAATCGCAGACCGGTTTTATGCCGAGGGGTACTTCTACACTGCTGTGGAGTATTACAAAGATGTAGTGCGGCAGGACTCTACTAATCGTTACGGCACATTTTGGTTAGCAATGGCGCTACTCAAATCGCGCGATTATGAAAATGCAGAAATCTTTTTCAGAAAGTTTTACGCTATGCGCCCCGGCGCTAAAGAAAACACAAAACGGTGGGAGCTTGAAAATGAACGTATATATAACAAAGGACGCTATTATTTTGGCGAGGTACTACACCGCAACGGGAAATATGACGAAGCCATAGAACAATTGCAGAAGTTTAAAAGTACCTACAAGCCAAAAGACGAAACAGACAATATGCTAAAACTTGCCGATTTGGAAATAGCCGGATGTGAGTATGCTAAAAACGCCCCAAAAGCTAAAGTGAAAATAAAATCGTTGGGACGGGGTGTGAATCGGGCATACACAGAATCGTCCCCCACGGCTATTGCAGATTCAATATTATACTACTCATCACTACGAACAGATGGCAAATACTCGGCCGATACGCTCAATTTCTTTTCTACTCCCAAATCAAAACTCACCTATGCCTTGTATCGCAGTATTTATGCAGGGGGCGAGTGGATGAAAGGGCGTATGGTTGAAAACAAAGATATAAACACCGATGGTTATACGGTTGGCAACGGGGCTTTCAACAAAGACCTTACCCGTTTTTATTTTACGAAATGCCTATCGGTTGACGATGACCGTCCGCTCTGCAACATTTACGTTGCAGATTACAATAACGGCAAGTTCAGTAATGTAAAGCGCATTCCCGAACCGATTAACGAAAAAGAAAAATACACTTCTACACAACCAGCCGTACGCACATCCGATGATGGGATTGAAATCATATATTTTGTAAGTGATCGTCCGGGTGGCCCCGGAGGTATGGATATATGGTATTTTCTTCGCTCACCCAATGGCGATTTCAAGGGCCCCAAAATATTGAAAGGTCCAATCAATACACCCGGCGATGAAGAAACCCCGTTTTTTGACGACAGTACCAAGACGCTCTACTTTTCATCAAACGGACACCCGGGCTTTGGCGGTTACGATGTTTTTCGCAGCACCGAACAAGCCGACCTTAGTTGGGGGCCGGTTGAAAACCTCGGCCAACCCATCAACACCGGTGCTGATGACCGCTATTACTCCCGCAGCACCGACCAAACGTTCGGCTTTGTGGTTTCAAACCGCGAGGGAAGCGTACCTCTGAACGGAATCAAAACTGCCTCAGATGATATTTTCGGCTGGCGCAATTTCAATTATGCTGTGCAAGGTTTGGTGTTCAAAGAAGGAGCAGAAGGCGGTGGCGCTTTGCCTGATGCCACCTACCGTTTGTACAAAATAATGCCTGATGGCAGCAAAATGCTGGTAGCAGTTGACTCGGTTACACCCGCAGGTGTGCGTGTGAATGCAGCCGGAATACCTACCGGCAGAAAAAATGACGGCTCTTACTTCTTCAAACTACTACCAGAGAGCGACTACGTAATTGAGGTGGCGCGCCCCGGTTTTCAGTCAAAATTTGAAAACATTACCACGAAAGGTTTGCCCGATGAAGACACCATACAAAATAACATCAATATCCGCAAGGCACAATATGTGGTGAAAGGCAGAATACTTGAGGAGGGTAAACCTGAATCAGTAAATGATGCCTTAGTAACGCTCATTGAAATGTTCCCTAACGGGATGGAAAAAACCGTCTATTACATGAAAAGTAACCCTTATTACACTTTTGAAGTTGAAATGAACAAAAAGTACAAAATAGTTGTACGTAAAGAAGGTTTTTTCGCCAAAACTGAAGAACTGAATACTTCCGGACTTGGGAATATTGACACCATTCGAAAAGATATTGAAATGGCTAAACTAGTTGTCGGTAAAGAGTACACCCTGCAAAACGTATTGTATGAATTCGGGAAAGCTACCCTTACCGAAAGCTCTAAACAGGTGCTTGACAACCTTTACCAGATCTTAATAGAGAATCCCACATTTGTGATTGAACTCAGTGCCCATACCGATAACATTGGTTCAGACGCTGCTAACATGAAATTATCGCAGGCGCGTGCTGAAAGCTGTGTGAAATATCTGATGGAGAAAGGCATACCCAAAGAGCGCATGGTAGCAAAAGGATATGGCGAAAGCCGCCCTAAAGTGCCAAATACCACCGAAGACGGTAAAGACGATCCTGCGGGTCGAGCTATCAACCGCAGAACAGAATTTAAAATCCTTAAAAATTAACCCTATATCTGTTGATATCAACGGCAAGAACAATTTTTGCCATATTGTGCATCTTCGCTTTCTGTTTTACTACGTTGGAATGTAAGCGGTATCCAAATCTTACAACTACTCAAAGTGAAACTATTTTCAGTACTTAGTGGTGACACCATGCAAAAAATATTATCGGGTGGACAAGTAATTGTAGTCTTTAATGAGTGTTTCCAGAAAGTCGCGGGGGAGCATGTTCGGCTGAACTTTTAAATGCGCAGATAGCTTTTCGCTGGCTTCAAACAGCATATCCGGATTACCGCTTCGTTTGGTTTCTTCAAGTACCCGTTTAATAGTATTAATGTCTTTATCGCTTAGTTGCATTACCATTGGAAATTTCGGGATGTAATTTTGTGCAACATCCACAAAAAGAGTTTCACTGAGGTCGGGCTGGTAGCGGGTAGAAATTACCAGCGTGCCGGCAGCCAAATCGCCTATGCGTTGATTGTAGCGCGAGATGATCATGGTAAGAAAACCTGCTGTCCACAACGTTCCAGAGAAATCGACAACACGCAACAACCAACGGGTAGCGTATTGCGTGAAAGAGGGGCGACCGCCATCTAAGCGTACTACGCGAATACTCATTAGTTTTTTTCCGGGACTTTGCCCGTTCCACAAGGTTTCAAAGGCAAGGTCATATATCACCACAGGAAAGTAGATCGTCATCCACATACCCCACATATTTATATCAAATTCCTCCGGTCCGTATCGTTCTATCAATTTTATCACCAGGATGATGTAAACGATACATATAACCAAATCTGCCAGATAGGCCACTAACCGCCTCCCCATACCTGCTAATTCAAACTCAAGCGTGATATTAAAATTGGTGGGAATTTGTACTACTGACACTTTTCAACGGTTTAATCTCTGTACCTCTAACGATTTTCAAATATACGCTGATATGCTTTGATGAAAATAGCTCCTAAATTTTTGTGCGGTGGTATATAATCTAAGAATCTTTCGTATGCCTTGGCATTGGGACGCACCTCGTTGCCTAATTCATTCCATAATAACTGCCACTCCAGGGGCTCGCCTTTGCGCAACGTGTTGGCGATCAGCTTTAGCATAGGATTGTTGACGAACATCGTGCCGATTTGCTTGCTGGATATTATACTTACCTCAGGCGATTGTTCTATGACCGATGAAATGCTGTGATAGCCACCGCATGAACCCAGGATAAACACCTGCGTGTTTTCACGCACACGTTCTATGGTTTTATAAGCATAATAACTATGACCGCGATGTACCATCACGTTGGGCATCCAACCGTTGTCGTTAAACAATTTCTCTAATGCTTCCTGCCCGTCATATTCATTTTTGTTCTTGTTAGCATAAATCTGTACGGGGTGTCCGGTCCTGGAGCGAATCACTACATACGTACCGGAGTCCACTATACTCCAGCCCGTATCTGTAAATGTCTTGATGAATGATGAAAAGGATGCTTCACCATCTTCATCATCATAAAAATAAATCATCCATCGGCTTATGCTGTCGCGGTTAACGAGTTTGTGATGTGCGATTTTTGTAAAGTCAGGCAAAGTATAACGCGAAGAAACAGAGGAGAACCAATCGGCATCCTGTACGGTTTTATCAACAAATAAGCTGCTCAGTAAACCATAGATAGCAGCACCTCTATCGTTGCCGGTCTTCTTCATTTTCAGGTACTCGATTTTAATGGCGCTGCGCAGTATTTTCAAAACCAGTGTATCGGTAATACTGCCAAATGCATCGGCTACCTCAACGGCTTGAGATAGATCGTTGTATTGCTCAAGCCCGCCGGCAAAGTCCAGCATCAGTCGTTGCTGGTGGTGCGGAGTCATACTTTGCAAAAACGCTCCTAGTTTACCATAACCAGCAGCCATTTTGATGAAAGTACGAAACCGGTTAAATCCCACGCTGTGTAAAAACTCGTATCCCGACACAGGTCCAAGCTTCACCATGAGTCGGTTGAAAAGTCCGTTAAACGATGAGGTGAAGATTTCCTCGGTACTGTACACCATGAGTGTATATAGTTCCGGCGCGGTAAACTCCTCTATGGAGGCAAACCGCTTTTCGTCCGGCTCGTTATGTAAATCATTAAGCACACGCACAAAGCGCAAGGCATAAACTTCTAGCTCCGCATCCAGAGAGTACGCCCCCAACGGGTTTGGCTCCGCGCGTATGCGTAGCATGCGCTCGAGATACTTGCGAGGGTCTTGACCGATGGCATCGGCTTCATGTATGGTTAATTTACCATTTGCTATATCGTGAATTAACGTGTACGCATTTGATTTCAAAGTGTATTCACTGCGTATTTGCAGCAACATTTTCACCACGGTATCGCTGCTTGTTTTGAGCGTTTCGTAAATCCCCTGTCCTGCGTTAAAGTACTTTTTCATGGTGACAGGAGCCACGCGGCACCCCTCCTCCAAGATACGTCTGGCGTAAGTTTTGTGATAAAATTGATCGTAATACTTAAATACCAGGTCTGGTCGTTGTCGGCATGCCATCAACAGAAACTGCTCTGCCTCAGGTTCATTTTTAAAAAAACTGAATGTTTGAAAAGACCATACGATATTTCGGCTTATCAGCAGTAACAAAGTGCCGTGCTCAATGGCGATGAGTTCTTCGCGAATAAATTTCAGCAAAGCTTCGTAACGTTTGGCATTGTAAAAATTATTTTGATTAATACGCCTGAGTATAAGGTACAGATTATCCCGAAAGGTTTTGCGTTGCTGATCGGTAAATTTACCCAGCGTAATGTGCTCCTGCAGCGAATCAATCAAACCAAAGTATGTATAATTAGAAATGATATCATTAACACTGTCTCCCGTCTGTACTTTTTTATCAATCACCCCGTCTAGCTTATCAATACGAACTTGCTCATCGTCAATGTAGTAATCGGGGCGTTTATAGGTAGAGTCGCGCTGAGCAGCCAGCGGCAATGCATAGCAAAATTGTAAACCTATAATCCAAACAGTGCAAACAGCGTGGTGCAGTATATTGCAAAATTTAATCATAACAAGTTATACCCCCAGTAGAGCATAATATGCCCGCATAAATATGGCCTCCATGTTTTTGTTGGGTGGAATATAATCACTGAAATACTGATTGTTTGCTAATTTTTCCTTCATTTTTTCCCAAAATTCATTCCATACAATGTCTTTTCCGTTGCGGATATTTTCATTCAGTGCCAGCAGCATGGGGTCGTTAACACTTTTTGTGCCTATTTGCCGGGTTGAGATAACCTGTGCATCAGGCGAATTGCTCAGCGCTATGGAAATTTTGTAAAAGCCGCCACACGAGCCCACAAAAACTAACTTGGCAGTGGAGGGTACCCGCTCCAGCGTGTTTTCGGTATGAAAACTATGCCCGCGATGCACAATTACCGTGGGACTGTAGTTCTTTTCTTGCAAATAGTTGTATATTGCGTTTACGCCGTTTTCTTCATACTCGGGTTTGTTGGCCAGTATCTCTACCGGCAGCCCGCTGGTAGAGTATACACGTACATAACTGTACTTATCTTCTATTGCCCATGCGCTGTGAGACCGGTACGTGTTTATGAAATTGGTATATGAACTGCGCCCGTCATCGTCATTGTAGAAATACATCTGCTCTACACATACACCATTTATAAACAGCGACTGATTGGTCATATTGTTCATCGGTGCCACAGTAAATTGTTTAGAAATTTTCCGGTACCACGCCCGCTCTGTTTTTACGTTAGGGGATATGATACTGCCTAGGATTCCGTAAATGGAAATACCCAGATAGTCGCCTGCCGCGCTCACCCTCTCGTATTCTGCTTTGATGTATTGTTGCAACCGGACGGCAGTTGCCTCATGGCGTATATTGGAGATACCCTCTGCCAACAATACTACAGAAGTCAGGTTATCGGCTTCATTTTCCAATCCGTTTACGTAGCGCTTAAGCAAATCATTTTGTGATGAAGCACTGACTTTGGCAAGCAGCACATCTAACACATCATACGCAGCGCACAGCGACAGAAAATCCCTGAACTGATTATAGCTGACCGATTGTAAAAATCGTTCAAAGTTATCTTCCGGTAATTTTGCGATAAAGCGTCTGAAAAGCCCGTTAAAAGTTGAATGAAACACTTCATCGCGGCCGTATAGCATTAAAAAGTACAATTCTGCAGCGTTGAGCCCTTCTGTAGAATAAAACGGTTGCGTGGCGCCCGAAGCAATTTTGTCGTTTATCTCGCGGATAAACCGTAAGCTGTAATCGCGCATTTCCCGATGTACGCTGTACGCCCCTTTGTATGACGGGCGCGAAACTATCTGCACTAAAGCGCTGAACAAATGGCGGGGGTCTTTGGATATCTCCACCGCCTGCGGCACTGTCATTTTTCCGCTCAGCAGGTCATCTATCAACAAAAATGGTTTGCTGTGATAACCCATCTGACTGTTCATGTTCAGTAGTTTGATAATGTTTTCATTTTGACTGTAGCCAAGTATATAGTTTACCGGGTGGCGCGGATTGTACAGATACCGTTTTACCGATACGGGCGCCTGCAGGGCACATACCTCCAGTATTTTCAGCGCGGTGCGTTTGTTTTTAAAGTGCTCTACCTTTTTCAATAACTCATCCGGCTCTCGTTGAGCTGCATAAAAGAGCACCTCATCGGCATATTCGGTATTGATAAATGAGGGTATGTTTTGAAGGGTTAATAAAATATTCTTTTTGAAAGAGAGAATCTTTTTGGTGCGTTCATCCAACCGGATTTCTATCGGCTCGGGAGCGGGTTCCGGCTCCGGTGCCGGAGGTGCAGGTGTTGGTTTGGGCATAACAGATGGGGGAGCGGGCTCCTCTACCTTGGCAGTTTCCAATACAGGTTTTTCTATCTTTTCCGAAATGCCTGCCTCTTGCACCGTATCGGGCAGCACAGCAGCGGGCGGCTTGGATTTGGTAATCTCATTCAGTGCTTTATCAACCTGCTCTGTGCTAATGGCTGCATTTTCTGTAGTGAAGGATTTGAACGGCGGAAATAAATCTTCGCGTTCTTCGAGCGTGGTAAGCGCTAACAAATAATCTTTTTTCTCGTCTTCTACCAATAACAACAGGTCGTCAAGCATTTGATTTTTGTCTGCGTGTATCACAAACTCTTTCAACTTGGTTTTGTTGAGCGATGCCAGCAAGGGGCTGCTGATAAACATCCCCGATGACTTCTTCTTCAACTCACCAAACAGGAGGTTCAGTGTTTTAGGAGTCGTTTCGCGGAAACCATAGCTGAGTATCACAAACAACTCCTCCGGAGTTCTGTACCCTATCAAACTGTCTATACTTCTTCCCTGTACTGCATTGCTATTGATTTTGCGCATAGCATCTATGCTGTAAATATCCATGTAGCGGTATATTGAGAATGTGACATTCGACTCATAACTCATGGCAAGTTTTACCAGGCGTGCAAACAGCTTGTCAGGTTGATTGCCGAGCGAGTCGGCCGCTTCTAAGCTCATGCCTTTCTGGATAATGTCATCCAAAAGCAGGTACGCCCTCGACCTAACCCCGTAACGGTCAAAAATCTCTAAACTTTTCCGCACATACAGGTCGCGGCTTTTACTCAGTAGTTCACTCACGGCATTGGTGGTGCTGTAATACCGCTTAGCCGACTCCGGCGCTAAACGCAGCGCTTTCTCCAGTATCTGCAGGGCAAATGCCCTGTCTTCAAACTCCTCTGTATATCGGAAAATATCATCCGGATGGTCTATCATGTACTCGGTTAAAAACTCCTCTGCAACTGTATCGTTCGGAATTAGTCGTGCTGCTTTTATAGAAAAATTAGCATAGCGTTTCAAGTTGCGTAACAATTCCTCTTGCAGATTCCACTCTATCATCACCGGATAATAGCTCAACACGGCCAGGTAAGTGCCGTTTTTCAGATAAACCTCCGTATTGTAACGGTTCATACCCGCCAAAAAAACATACAGCCGCTGCAGCAAGTACCGCCGGTAATCATCCGAAACATCCAGCCGCTCAATATACGCCTGCACACTATCCACCAAACCAAACAGCCGCTCATCCGCACTTTTATATGCACGCGCTATGCGCTCCTTTTCTTTATCAATTTTCTGAATGATATCCGCATGTATAGACCCACTGTTTGCCCGTGCAACTAAACACCCGGCAATAACCGAAAAAAGCAAAACTACACAACGCCAGGGTAAATGCATATACTTTCTTACTGAACCCCTTTTCATTTTGCGCCGCCAACTTAACGCATGGCTACCTATTTTTATACGGATAAACCGCCAAACAGATTAACCATAAACGGAAATAATGAACATTCGCTGCAATACTGTATGAAAAAATTTACTGTGTACATGCCGTGCATATGTGCATCCGTATATCAATGGTGAAAATTATGCGGATATTCGCCCCGTATATGAGCGCCCGAGACACCTATCATCACCCGCTCAACTGGATTCTTCTGTTCCTTCTTACTCTAATTTGGGGAAGCTCCTACATTCTCATCAAACTCGGGCTTGAGGCGTTTACAGCCGTAGAAGTTGCCTCCTTGCGCATCAGCATATCTTTTCTCGCTTCGTTGCCTTTTCTTATTACCGCATTTCAAACTATACCGCGCCGGCTCTACCCCACTATATTGCAGATTGGTATTTTCGGCAGCGGTGCACCCGCCTTTTTGTTTGCCCTCTCTTTGACCCGTTCTGAAAGTTCCGTTAACGGCATCCTCAACTCCCTCTCCCCGCTGTGGACCATCGTGGTCGGATATATTTTTTACGAAGTGTCCGTATCGCGCTTAAAGGTGGCAGGGGTGTTGCTGGGCTTTGCAGGTGCAGCAGTACTGGTGGCCGGCAAACCTGGCGCCCGCTTAAACATCAACACCGCCTATAACCTGCTGCCCGTCATTGCTACTTTCTGCTATGGCATGAGCACCAACATCACCAAACAAAAACTCCAGAACGTAAACCCCCTCCAGAGTACTGCCCTCGCCATGTGTATGATTGGCATACCTGCGCTGGCAATCTTCCTCGCCGGTCAAGGCCCCGCAAAAATCCTCTCCGGCTACGCCACCAAAGCACTCCTCAGCATCATCATCCTTTCGCTGGCTGGCACCCTCCTCGCCTGGGTGCTTTTTTACAAATTAGTACAGCGCACCGATGCACTCTTTGCCGCAAGCGTCACCTACCTCATCCCCATGGTAGCCATCGCGTGGGGCGTGTATTTGGGCGAAACCCTCAGCCCCCTACAACTCGCTGGCATGGCACTCATCCTCATCGGAGTTTACTTTACTACCCGCAGCAGATAATTCATCCAACTCCCCTTCATTCCCCGTGCTCACATATCAATTTTTTTTCTTTTTAGGGGGTGCCCCCGCTGCCAAGCGCTGCAAGTCAGCGGGGTCGGGCTGACCCGCTCCAAGTCCTCGTCGCGCACGCACCAAAAGCGCGTGCGCGGACTGCGGGCTTTCCGCTCGCATCCCTCACCCGCTTACGCTCACCGTAGCAACGGTTCAACTGCGTGCATCACAGCTTTGCCCATAACCCCATTCTGCAATGTTTGTATATACGTGATAGCCAAACTTTATTCTGCCAATAATTCAACCGGCAATTCAATCACAAACCTTGACCCCTTGCCCTCTTCGCTTTCCACATTGATGCGACCATTTAGCTGCTCCACTATTTTTTTACAAATCGTCAATCCTATGCCGGTACCGGGGTATTCAGACCGCGAGTGAAGTCGCTTAAACAACTCAAACACTTGTTGACGGAATTTCTCGGGAATACCAATGCCGTTATCAGCCACTGAAATTGTAAAACTCGCTCCGTTGCGCGATGCTTCAATCTCCACACTTGGTATTTCGCTTTGGTTGTACTTAATAGCGTTAGAAATCAAATTTTGAAATAACTGCACGATATGAGCACGGTCTGCAATAATATCCGGCAAATTACCCACCGTAATTACTGCCCTGCGCTCACGGATATAATCCTGAAGATTGAGTTGCACTTCCTGAATTACCTTTTCAAGATTTAAACGCTCTTTATGGCTTACTGCATTCACTTTTGAAAGCGCCAGCAGGTCGTTGATGAGGTTTTCCATGCGGTGGGCGCCCTCCAGCGCAAAATGCAAAAACTGCAACTCCTCTTCCGTTAATTTTGAAGCAGCTTTTTTCTCCAGCAGCCCCATAAAGCTGCTCACCATCCGCAGGGGCTCTTTCAGGTCGTGCGATGCCACGTGGGCAAATTGCCGCAACTCATTATTGCTGATTTCCAGCAAATGAGCATATTGCTCAATTTGTTTGTTCTTTTCGCGCAGTAAAGCCGACTCCTTCTCTTTTTGCACTACTTCAAATCGCGCCTGCGCCTGTGCAATGGCTTCATCTTTCTCGCGGGTATGTGTAGAATTAATTAACTGTAAAAGCTTTTTAAGTGTGGCACACGCTTTTTCATAATTGCCATTTTCTTCATAGAGCAGCGCTAAATTTTGCAGAGCCGATGGCAGGTGTATCTGATTGTCCACCTCTTCGTAAATACTGACACATCGCTCTAACCACCCGATGGCTCTTTCTGAATTACCGATGGCTCTGTAGTAATTACTCAGGTTAAAACACGAAATGGCGATATCCGGCTTGTTGTTCATCTGCTCGCGCAGCTCCAGTGATTTATCCAGGAAATCTTTGGCTGTGGCAAGGTCGTTAATCGCCAGGCTACACATTCCTATATTGCTGTATGCCGCTGCAAGGTTACTTTGCACATCATGCTGCTCAAATATTTTTGCTGCCGCATGGTAAGCTGTTAGCGCCTCTTCCCATTTTTCTTCGCTGTAACTAACATTGCCCAAACCCATTACACAAATGCCCACCCCTTCAGGCATAGAAATTTCCTGGAATAAATCAATGGCTTGCCGCAGGAGGTCTCTTACTTTTGCATTATTTCCACCGGTCAGGTAAGTAAGCATTGCCAGGTCATGTAAAGCATCTGCATGCACTTGCTTGGAGGTGCGTAAGTCCTTGTCATCTTTATATGCCACATCTATGGATTTCGAAAGCCATTGATGCGCCTCCGGATACGCGCCGGTAAGAATACAGCAATGACCTATTATCCACATTAACCGCGAAATTTTAGCCGCTGCGCCTTGCGCCTCATATTGCCGGAGGGTCTCCTGTGCGTATGCTATGGCAGCGTTATTATCGGTTCTTATACATGCCAGTAAAAGGGCTTTGTTGATAGCCAGCGATAACCTGACTTCTGCCGAAACGTGGCTTGCATATTTCTCTTCCAGCGATTGAAACCCCGACTCTGCAAACGCTTTCCCCGCGTGTATATCGTGGCGGTTATTTTCTATCAAGGTAATGATCTCACGCTCGGTCATATTATTGGGGTTAAATATGACGCAATCCAAAAATATAACTGCTTATTAACTTCTCATAAAAAAAATGCCGCCCGAGGCGGCATGGATATTTTTTGAAGTTAATCAATTACTTTTAGCCACTGGGCCCCCTGCTACGACCGGCATTTCTACCGGAACTTCACAAATTTTCCCTTTAATTGTCATCACCAACTCTGATTTGTCGCCCGGATTTTTGCCGCTCACTTTGCATTCAAAGTTAGCCGTAAGCTGGTAGCTGCGTTTGTCTTCAGCCCAGTCCAATTTGGCTACCTCTAACTGTAAGCTGCCCGGCACCATCCGGTATTGCCTACCTTTAAAATCGAAGGTAACCTCAGCTTCGTTGATGCGGTAAATATCCGGATACTCAAAAGTAATCTTTTGCTTATAAACCCTGCCGCTGTTCTCCCTTATGGGGTTGCCGTGCAGAATGATTTTGGTGCGATTTTCTGAGGCGGCAATTACATAATTTGCCACACGCGCATCAAACCGTAAACCGTCTATCCGGGCTAAAAATGTGTTGGGTCCGAGGCCCTTCCACAGGTCAATCGGCACCCCTTCATCTGGGGGCTTAAAAGCCACTAATAACAAAGACACTCCACCGCATGCCAACAGTTTAAAAAAGTTTTTCATGTTTTGGTTTTTATGCCTTGTACGCCACTTTTTAAAAAAAGTTACAATATATACCCTAAATTTTATTGAAAATCAGTATTGTATAACCCGATGCCCCCTATGCCCGTCACCGAATCCGGCCGGTATTACCGGCCTGATAGCGCAAAATTGGCAATTGGATACCTGCCATAAACTTTATTTCTTTGTAATACGTTATGGAATAAATATGCGGCAAAGTGTTATTCTCTTGCTTATTTCATTGCTGTTAACCGGCTGCAAGTCGTGTAAAGACAAAACTGACGGGAATGTAATCATTCACGTGCATGCCACGTTTGGCAATCAGCCCCTGAGTTTTGTAAACACCTTTTACAACGACGGGGCCGGCAAAGAATACTTTTTCTCTAAGCTAAAGTTTTATCTATCTCATGTACAACTTATCCGCACAGACAACACCCCCGTACCACTTACCGATGCCGCTTACATTGACTGGAGTGATGAGGCATGGAAAAAATTCATCGGCAAAGCAGATGCGGGCACTTACAAAGGGCTGCGTTTTTTTGTGGGCTTAGATAAGCAGCAAAACAGCCTTAAACCCGATGACTACGATGCCGACCATCCCCTGGGGCCTAAGGATGAAATGTTTTGGGAGTGGCTCGGGTACCGCTTTATCAATTTTGAGGGCAGAGCAGATACTGCGGGGCAAAACTTTACCGGTGGCAGCGTAGGACTGGTGTATCACGTAGGGCGCGACACCTGCTACCGCGAAGTGACGCTGAGCGGGGCCGAATTTACCGTGCAAAACAGCGGTAAAAAAGCCATACGTCTCAACTTAGACCTGATGAAGATTTTCACCGGAACTGATGCCATCAACGCCTTTCAGTACCCGGGCACACAGTCCGAAGATTACGACCTGCATATTGCCATACGCTTTGCAGACCGTTTTGCTCAATCTTTTGATTACACGCCGTTATGAGATACGCATGGTTAGCGGGTATTACCGCATTGTGGCTCTTTTGCCTGACCGAATGTAAGCCCGATGATGACGGGGACGTTTCATGCGGCGGCCCCGACAGTTTATATACTGCCACTCCGCTCACGCTTGCGCAGCCCTTCAAGTTTCCGCCCATTAAAATTCCGGAAGATAACCCGCTAACCCAAGAAGGTGTCCTGCTCGGGCGCATGCTTTTTTACGACCCCGTTTTATCGGTTGATAGCACACTTTCATGCGCCGGTTGCCACAAGCAGGAGTATGCTTTTTCAGATGGCGGCAAAGCATTCAGTCAAAGTGTGTTTGGCGCTACCAAGCGCAACACTCCTCCCATTTTTAACGTGTTGTGGATGAAGAATTTTTTCTGGGACGGACGTGCACATACCCTGCCGCTTCAGGTAAGTGATGCGCTCAGAGCCGAGCAGGATTTTTCGGCAAACGTCATTATCCCTCGCCTGGAGAAGCGACCCGAGTATGTTGCATTGTTCAACAAGGCATTCGGCAAGCCCTGCGGTATTACCGAAGAAAAAATCCACAAGGCGCTGTCGCAGTTTATGATGACGCTGATTTCTGCCGACTCAAAGTTTGACAAAGTGATGCGCGGTCAGGCAGTGTTTACCCCCTCTGAGTATCGCGGTTTCTACGAATTGTTTATGAAAGATACCGGTGCGGTCAACGGGTATGGTGCTGACTGCTTCCATTGTCATGCCAACAGCTCGGGTGCATCTAACCTTACGATGATGGATAACAACTTTCATAACAACGCCCTGCAGTATGCCCCTACAATGAACGATTTTGCCGATAAAGGCCGCGGCGCAGTAACCAACAACATGTTGGATAACGGACTGTTTCGCACACCCCACATCCGCAACATTGAGGTGACCGCCCCTTACATGCACAACGGACAGTTTAATACACTGGAAGAGGTGATTGAGTTTTACAACAGCGGTTTAAAGTATTCTCCTACCACCGACCCGCAAATGAAAACCGTGCACCGAGGCGGTTTGCAATACCTCACAGCGCAGGACAAAGCAGACCTTGTTGCCTTTCTCAAAACACTAACCGATACAGCATTCCTGCGCAACCCCGCGTTTTCTAACCCTTTTAAGTAAAGCCGGGCATTTTCTGCTATGT
>JANWXI010000027.1 GCA_025057415.1 Chitinophagales bacterium | reverse complement strand
GCGCACGCCGGGTGAGGTATGTGATGGGCGCGAGCGCTGCGAAGCGGCCGCGCCCGCACCGTTGAAAATCAATCAACGCGCGGGCGCGGCGGAAGCGACAGCGTACCCCGTAACAAGCCCGACCCCGCTGCCTTGCATGGCTTGGCAGCGGGGGCATCCCCCAATAGCTATATACATGAGTTTGCACGTGAGTAAATAAGTTGGCGGGTTACGTTCAACGTTCAGTGCACTATGGGTGCCGGTACGTGAGAGCGAAAGGTTTTATCCCTGATACTCGCCATACACTTTTCGCAGCGTGTCGGCTATTTCGCCCAGCGTGCAGTAGTTTTCAACGGCTTCGATGACTGCAGGCATGAGGTTTTGGTCTTCGAGGGCGCGACGGCGTATTTCGGCAAGGCATGAGGTTACTTTTTCGTGATTGCGCGATGCGCGCAGGGCTTTTAGTTTTTCGGTTTGCACCTGACGGATGGAGTCATCCACGCGAAAAATGCTCACGGGCTCGCTCTCCTGCTCCGTAAACATGTTTACGCCCACGATGATTTTTTCTTTTCGCTCTACGGCCTGCTGGTAATCGTAGGAGGAGCGGGCAATTTCCTGTTGCATATAACCGCTTTCGATGGCAGCTACGCTGCCGCCCATTTCGTCAATGCGGCGGATGTACTGCCAGGCGGCTTCTTCGATGCGGTTGGTGAGTGTTTCGACAAAGTACGAGCCGCCCAGTGGATCAACGGTATCGGTTACTCCGCTTTCGTAGCCGATGATTTGCTGGGTGCGCAGGGCTATTTTGGCTGCCTGCTCGGTGGGTAGCGAGAGGGCTTCATCGTATCCGTTGGTGTGGAGCGACTGTGTGCCACCCAACACGGCAGCGAGCGCCTGTAAGGTAACGCGTGCGATGTTGTTCATGGGCTGCTGTGCGGTAAGTGTGCTGCCGCCGGTTTGTGTATGAAAACGCAACATTTGTGCGCGCGGGTCAGTAGCGCCCAGCTCGCGGGTGATTTTTGCCCACATTCTGCGCGCCGCGCGAAACTTCGCCACCTCTTCAAAAATATTGTTGTGGGCGTTGAAGAAAAACGACAGGCGCTGCCCGAAGCGATTGATGTCTAATCCCTTTTGGATGGCAGCCAGGCAGTATGCTTTGCCGTTGCTGAGAGTAAATGCCACCTCCTGCACAGCCGTGGCTCCCGCCTCGCGGATGTGATAACCTGATATGGAAATGGTGTTCCACTTGGGTACTTCAGCGTTGCAATACTCAAAGATATCGGTAATGATTTTCATACTCGGCTTGGGCGGGTATATGTAAGTACCGCGCGCAGCGTATTCTTTCAGGATGTCGTTTTGAATGGTGCCGGAGATTTTTTTTAAATCAGCGCCCTGCTTTTTGGCGAGCGCTATGTAGAGTGAGAGCAGAATAAAAGCTGTGCTGTTGATGGTCATTGAGGTGGACACCTCTTCTAAATTAATTCCCTGAAAAAGAGTTTCCATGTCCTGCAGGGAGTCAATAGCCACGCCCACCTTGCCTACTTCGCCCTCAGCGAGGGGATGGTCGCTATCGTACCCGATTTGCGTGGGCAGGTCAAACGCCACGCTCAAACCCATTACTCCTTGTTTGAGCAAATAGTGATAGCGTTTGTTGCTTTCTTCTGCGGTACTGAAACCGGCGTATTGCCGCATCGTCCACAGTTTGCTGCGGTACATTTCGGGATGGATGCCGCGCGTAAACGGAAACTCGCCAGGTTCACTCTTATCGGGTTCGGCTTCGGTGTAAAGGCGCTCTATTTCTATGCCGCTGTCGGTAGTGAACTTTTTCATAGCCACGGTTGTACCGCTCAATATTACGCCATTCGCGCGCAGAAAAAAATTAGCAATCGCACAACCTCATCATGCTGCTGTATTTCGTATGCATGTTCCGTTTGTGAATTCGTACTATACTTTTTGTGCCGGACTGTTTGCGATTAATCACATAACGGCAGTTTTTTCAGTTGGGCTTGTACTGACTGCTTCTCGAACAATAAATAAGTTACCACACAAGCAGTATTGTACAGTTTATTGTGAAGATTACAGCTCATGTACCGTTATTGCAAACTATTACCGTGTTTGCGTTTGTTTTTCGTTTCAACAGAACATTGCGTGTGTTTGTGTGTTACTAATACCATGAAGACCTACCTGATAGTTGGCGGCACAAAGGGAATCGGGGCTGCTATTGCTGCCCGCTTGGAACAGCAAGGACACACTGTTATCGTAACCGCTCGCAACCGCCCCGATACTCCTGTGCAGTTTTACGAATGGGACGTGCGCCACGAATTTCCGGCAGTAAGTTTGCCCGATGTGTTAGATGGCATGGTGTATTGCCCCGGTACAATTAACCTGAAACCTATCACACGGCTCACGCTTCAGGATTTTAAAGAGGATTACGATATCAATGTGATGGGAGCGGTGCGCGCCATTCAGGCGGCGCTCCCACTGCTGAAAAAATCTTCATCGGCATCGGTAGTAATGTTTAGTACGGTAGCAGTGCAGGTGGGCATGCCTTTTCACGCCTCTGTAGCCGCAGCCAAAGGCGCCGTAGAAGGTCTGGTGCGCTCTCTGGCAGCCGAGCTGGCGCCCACTGTACGCGTAAATGCTATTGCTCCTTCGCTTACACAAACTCCGCTGGCCGAAAAACTCACGTCTTCAGATGAAAAAATACAGGCTTCTGCAAAGCGTCATCCGCTGCAACGCATCGGCAAACCGCACGACGCGGCAGACGCGGCAGTGTTTCTACTTTCCGATAACGCCTCCTGGATTACCGGCCAGGTGCTCCCGGTGGACGGAGGTATGAGCAGTATAAAACTTTAGCAACCTTGAAAGGCAACAAGGAACACTTACCCCAAAAAGTTTGTATTGTTTGTGTTCGCCCTTTCGCCTGGCGCAAAAAATGGGAACGCGTTTGGCACGAAGTAAAATACTGCAGCGAGAGGTGCCGCAAAATTGAACGCACCGCCCGAAGGAACTCTGCCGCATAAGCCGGCACATACACCCAAATTGATTTTGCGGCGCACCTATTTGCCGATACAAAAACGACTAAAGATGGACCCGAGTATCTCATCGTTATACACACGGCCGGTAATTTCGCCCATGTGATATAAAGCATCGCGCAGCGATGATGCCACCAACTCTCCGCTCACCTTGTTTATCAAATCGCGCTTTACCCGGTGTAATGCTTCGTTGGCTTTTGACAAGGCCTCGTAGTGGCGTATGTTGGTGATAAGTGTATCGGGCACAGTCAGGTTCGTATCACCAGCCACCATAGCATATAGTTTTTGTCGGAGCAAGTCCAGATTGTAGCCCGTCTGTGCCGAGATAAACAACAACGATAAATGTGCTGCCTGCGTAGCAATTGCCTGCCGGTATGTGTAGTAGTAACGGGCGGTATGCCACCAGCGCGCTTTATCAATTTTATTTGCCAACAACAATCCCCGGTGGTTTAGCAAATTCAACTCGCGTATGTCGTGCAGCAATTCATCGGGCTGCAGGGTGTTCACGTCAAACAGATAGATAAACAAAGTGCTTGCCTGTAGCTTTTCGAGCGTTTTCTCCACGCCTATTTTTTCAATGGCATCATCGGTTTGGCGAATGCCGGCTGTATCAATGAGCCGAAACATAATGCCGCGAATGTTGATGACCTCCTCAACCGTATCGCGCGTAGTGCCGGGTATATCGCTCACTATGGCGCGCTCTTCGTTTAGCAATTGATTGAGCAGGGTTGACTTGCCCGCATTAGGCCTGCCCGCAATGACCGTACTCACGCCCTTTTTGATGGCATTGCCCAATCCAAACGACTCAATCAACGCATCGTTGTATGCGATAAGTTGATCCAGAAAACTGATCATCTCTTCGCGCTTCACAAACTCCACGTCCTCCTGACTGAAATCCAGTTCCAGTTCCAAATCTGCTGCAAAACGCACCAGTTGTTCCCGCATTGTTTCCAGTTTGCCGGCAAAGCCGCCACGCAGTTGCCGCAAAGCGGCTTTGTGCGAAACTGCCGACTCGCTGGCGATAATATCGGCTACTGCCTCGGCTTGTGTTAACCGGATGCGCCCGTTTAAGAAAGCGCGCATCGTAAACTCTCCGGGGCCGGCCGTTCGCGCTCCCTCGTTCACCAGCAATTGCATGATTTTATCTACGATGTACGGTGAGCCATGGCAACTTATTTCCACCACATCTTCAGCAGTGAAACTCCGCGGCGCCCGAAAAATCGTTACCATCACTTCATCTACCACGTTCTCCTCTTCTTCCTTTGCACCTACATGGTTGTGTACCACATCTTTGTTGCCCGCAGGTTCAATTATGTAGCCGTAATGTACCGTGTGCGACGCCTGGCGACTGAGATCCTTCCCCCTGAAAATTCTGCTGCAGATTGCTATTGCATCCTTACCCGACAAGCGTATTACGCTGATGGCCCCACGCCCAGGAGGAGTGGCAGGTGCAGCTATCGTATCATCGAGCAACATACCTCAAGGCAAATATAACAGACGTGCCATGATGCCCCTCAGGCAAATCACTTCCGGCAATACACCCTGAATCGCGTACATTTTTTTCAAGCGCTTCAACCTGAAACTATTGCCATCATCTTTTCCCTCCGCATTCCGGCTATTCATATCTAAACAGTGTTATTCATTCCGACTTATTCCGTATTTTTGTATCTGGTATTTACCTGTATGAACACCTACGGAAACATGCTGCTCATAGCCATGCCGATATTTCTGGCGCTGATACTGCTGGAGCTTGCTTACGAGTTGTTCATTAAAAAAGAAAAACACTACCTCATTGACGGTATCAGCAGCTTAACCTCAGGCATGACGAACATCCTCAAAGCCACGCTGGGTTTGAGTATTGTTGTTGTTTCGTACCCCTGGTTTCTGAGCCATCTTTCACTTGTCACCTGGCCCCAGAAAAGCTTCTGGCCATATATCATCACTTTCGTGTTCATGGATTTTTCGGGCTACTGGATTCACCGCCTGCAGCATCGCGTCAACTTCTTTTGGACACACCACCTCGTACATCACAGCAGCGAAGAATTCAACCTCCCCTGTGCACTTCGCCAGCAAATTTCCATACTCACGAACATTTACTCGCTTTCCTTTTTACCCCTCGCTATATTGGGAATTCCGCACGAAGTGCTGATCATCGTTGGCCCCATCCACCTCTTTGCGCAGTTTTGGTATCATACCCGCCACATCGGGCGCTTAGGGTTTTTAGAGCACATACTCGTCACCCCTTCTCACCACCGCGTTCATCACGCCATGAACGACCTGTACATGGATAAAAACTACAGCCAGATCTTCATCATCTGGGATAAGCTGTTCGGCACATTTCAGAAAGAAGTTCCCCACGAACCCTGCGTATATGGCATGCGCAGACCCGCACGCACCTGGAATCCCTTCCTTATCAACTTCAAACATTTCTGGCTCATGCTCACCGATGCCTGGCGTACACGCAGTTGGAAAGATAAACTGCGCATCTGGTTTATGCCCACCGGCTGGCGCCCTGCCGATGTAGCGCAAAAACACCCCGTATTCACCATCAGGCACATGAGCGAGTTAGTGAAATACCGCCCGGCTTACAGTGCAGCGTTTCAAACTTTTGCGCTCCTGCACCTCATCGTTACCTTTCTGCTCTTGAGTTTTCTTTTCTGGCGCTTTGGCGAAATTACACAGCGCGAAGCGCTCACCTACGGCATATTTCTGCTCGTAAACATATTCGGTTTCACCTCGCTCTTAGATAAGACCTGGTACGGGCTTGCAGTAATGCTGCTCTCCTGTGCTTATGCGGCGGGCAGTTGCATCTCCGCTGCCGACTGGTACGGAATCGGCATACTCATCCCCCGCGGTCACATCCTCGTATGTGCCTACTACTTTATCGCAGGCGCCCTGTCGCTGTGGTTTTACTTCACCGAATTTCGGGCGCACACAAGCATCCACCCCTCCACCGGCGCGGCTTCGCAATCATAATGCGCACCCGCTATCTGCCTCCGCCCTACTCCACATTCCTATGGCAAAGCCGGTAGCAACATCTTACACACAAAACATAACATTATGTATTTTCTTATTTGGGGGTGCCCCCGCTGCGCCCCGCTCGTACCTCAGGGGCGCAGCGGGGTCGGGTTGCTTTCGGGCTTCGCTTCGCTCCGGCAATCCTTGCGTCATTTCATGCCGCAAGGCAGTGCCGCCCGCCACGGGCGGGCGCCCTCCGCACCCCTCACCCTGAAAAGCGCCCACCAGCTCATGCACCTCAGCCCGGGAATTTATTTCGTTTTATAAAAATTTTTTTTACTGTTTTTGCTAAATCTGTCACTTTTTCAAGAAGTTATATGATGAGTGTTTGGGCAAACAAACCGGCATACCTCATAAGCACGGTACAAACATTAAAATCCCTTTGCAGGCGAACAACCTCATGTAATTTTTTTTGAAGCAAACAGCGCAATTCAAGCGTTGTAATTGAATTATTTTTTAGTTTTACGTGACATAAACTTACTCCCCATGAAAAAACATTTACTGTTTTCGCTCCTCTCATTACTTGGCATTTCGTTGCTTGCGCAGCCGGTACGTTATCTGGATGAAATTTTCCAAAACGTGAAAGTTGACAGCAACGTTGTTTACGGTAAAAACAAAAGTTATCTATCGGGTTTCAACGCCGTACAAAACTTAGTAATGGATGTTTATCAACCCGTGGGCGATACAGCCACTAACCGTCCGGTAATCATCCTGATGCACGCCGGGTCGTTTTTGCCGCCTTCAGTTACCGGCTTCACCTTTGCCGATAAAAATGAAAACTGCATCGTAGAACTGTGCAAGCGTTTTGCCAAGCGCGGCTTTGTGGCGGTTTCTATGGCTTACCGCCTGGGATGGAACCCCACGGCCCCTACACAGGAGGAACGCTCTAAAACAATCATTAATGCTGTATATCGCGCTATGCAGGATGTGCGCGGTTGTGTACGATACTTCCGCAGCACGTATGCCGATAGCAGCAACAAATGGGGCATTGACCCCAACAAGTTTATTCTGGGTGGCTCAAACTCGGGTGCCTATGTGGCTTTAGCGGCCAGCTATTTCAATCGCCCCATAGAATTGTACCTGCCTAAATTTTTGGATGGCAACGGAATCCCGTTTGTGGATACTACACTCACCGGAAACTTTGAGGGATTTGGCGGCACCCAAAACTTAGACAACTTCCCCGGGTATTCCTCGGCATTTAACTGTGTGCTCTCGCTGGGGGGTGCCGTGGCCGACACAACTTTGATAGAACCGGGCGAAACAGCCATTATAGCATTTCAGGGTCAGGAAGAACAGCTCACTCCCTACAATACTGCAACCGTAATTACCACCACTTTACAGCCCGTCATTGAAGTAAGCGGCAGTGGCGACTTTATGCCTGTGGTGGTAAAAATCGGCAATAACAACGGCTTTACTCCCAATTCATTCCCTCCCGGCCCACCCAACAAGCAAGGTGGCGTCTATACTCAACCCGTTGACGGGTTGTACCCCTTCAAAGGTGAGGGTTTTGAACCCTGGAACTGGTATAACGGCGGCAATCCAGCCATTAACCCCACTGCCAGTGAAGCTAAAGCCAAGCGGTATATCGACACCATTATGGCATACAGTATTCCGCGGCTTTACCGCCTGCTTATTGACCCCAACTACGGTAACCCCACACAAGGGCTTTACAAATCTGACTTCGTGGAGTGTAACGTGTATCCAAATCCCGCTGCTGATGTTTTAAACGTGTTTGTCAATTCGCTGCAACAGCCCATCGAGCGCATTACTGTGTACGACCTGCACGGAAAAGTTGTAAAAGAACACCCCGCTTTTGGCGGACACCACGAAGTGGTACCTGTAGCTGATATAAGTAACGGTACTTACATCGTTAAAGTAACTCTGCAGGATAACCTTACTGCAACAAAACTCATCAATGTTTATTGATACACTGTAACTCTCATTTTGCAAACACCCCGCATGTGGCGGGGTGTTTTGTTATATAAAATTGATACTCCTCAGATTATTCCATCACTAAAGCCGTATGTTACCTCTTCAGCTATTACCGGATGTTATTCAATTTTTCCTCTACAGATCGTACTGTTGCTGTTTGCGAGGCAATTTGCGCTTTCTTCACTTCTTGCTCTGACTTGCTTTTTTCAATTTCTCGTTCTAAAGTGCGAATGTCGCGCCGGCGGCTGTCTGCACCGCGATGCAACTTCTCATGTTCGCGCTGCAGTTTTTTCAAATCGCTTTCGTACTGTTCAGCCGTTTTCAATGCTGCCTTATACGCCTCGGGCATACTGCGTAAACTCTCTGCCGTTCTTTTTTGCTGGGCAATCTGATTGATTTTATTTTTCTGTTCCGTTTCGTTCAGGCGCACGGCCGATTCATTGCGTTCAATACTGCGCTGATGTTCGTTTATCTTGCGGCGGGCGCGCTCTTCGCTTCTGATAAGCGCTTCCAGCGCTTCTTCGAGCGCGTTCAGTTTTTGCTTTTCGCGACTCAATTCAGCGCTTAAGGCATTACGGTAAGCCAACACGGCAAAGTCGCGCAGGTATTTGCGCACCGCAATATCGCGATCGCTGCTTTGCGCAGCAGAATAAAACAACGTGTCGTTGTCAGTAAACCACGCGGTTAGTATTACCTCTTTACCAGTTTCAAGCAGTTTGCTATAAACGATAAACGGTGCGGGCGATACGTTTTTGTCCACAGCTCCGCGCTGAATAATCTCACCGTTTATCATTTCGGGCCTGGCTTTTGAACCGCGGCGCAGATACCGCATCCATTCACGCTCTGTATCGCGCAGCGATGCTTGCGGTATAGTCACCTGATAGGAAGAATAATTCCCCTTGCTGAAAGAGCGCACCTCGGTCGTAATTTGCAGGTCTGCCTGTGCTGATATACCCTTGCCCAGGAACAGGAAGAAAATTATTGGCAACACATAACGCATAGTTTGTCTTTTTTATATGAAAGCAGCCGTACTCATCTGCCCGCTACTGCCCAGCGCATCAATTCTTTAAATGAAATTTTTTTGCCATACATCAATATAGCCGTCCGGTAAACCCGGGCAGCGATGTATGTAGTAAGTAAAAAACCTCCTATGAGCAATGCCAGCGATAACGCAATATGCCACCACGGCAAGCGGAACGGCAGCAAAGCGCCCATAACCACCGGTGAAGTAAACGGGATGAGAGAACCCCAGAAACCGAGAGAACTATCAGGGTTTTTCATCACGTTCATGGCGATAAACACGGATATGATAATAGGCAGCGAAATGGGTATCATGAGCGATTGCTGGTCTCCGTCTTCACCCATCGCTGCCCCCAGTGCGGCAAAAAGCGAGCCATACAGAAAAAATCCTCCCAAAAAATAAAGCGGGAAAAGGACAATGATTTGCCCGTAAGGTAACAACGCCAGGTTGCGAAGTAAAATTTCGGCTGCGTCGGTGTCCACATCGCCTCCCGCTCCGCTTGCCATTGAGGAATTATTGGCAATTGTTACCCCCAACAGGGGAGCTACCATCAGGTTGATAAGAAAAATCAGTACAATCCAAAGCACAAATTGCGTAAGCCCCACAGCCCCTACCCCGATAATTTTGCCTATCATCAACTGAAAGGGTTTCACCGATGATATGAGTACTTCTATAATGCGGTTAGTTTTTTCTTCCTGTACACCTTTCATAATCATAGTACCGTAAAAAAATATCGAAATGTAAATTGCCATAGCCATCAGCAAGCCCACGATGGCTGCCGCTGCATCATATCCTTTGCGTTCGTTTTTATCCATCAGCGACTCAAACACCACTTCCACTTCCCGGTTCAGCATAGCTTGTTGCTCCTCGCTAATGTTACTCGCCAGCATGCGCCGGCGCTTTACCATTTCACTTATACGGTCTGTGATAAATTGTTTCTTATCTAAGCCGATGCGCTCGGCATACTGGCAGGATATAACCGGATTTTCAGGGTTCTCCAGGCGGTAGTTGGGGGGTATGCGGATGATGGCCTGATACTTTTTGTTATCACCGTTGCTTTTAAGTAGCGTTTCTACCTCCGGTATGCGCTCCCGCTCCAGTACATGAAAATGTACAGAACCATCCGCAGCATCGGCTAAACCGTATTGTTTGAAATAATCATCAAACAGTCCGCTTTCATCTGCCAGAGCCACGTGTGTGCTCTCGTTATCATAGCTGGATATGATGACCGATGCCACTATGAGCAGCAGAAAACCGAGCGGAGCCAGCAGTGTGGCAATCCAAAACACCGGGCGAGTAACGCGCGTAATGTACTCGCGGGCAATGATGATACCTGTTTTTCTCATACTTCGTGTTGCTTCACTTGTTTTATAAACAGTTCCTGGATAGTGGGGAGTAGCTCCCTGAACTGATATACCTGAACATCAGCATCTAAAAAACGGCGCAACAGTTGATTGCTGCCGGTATTTGCCTCCCACTTTACTACTATACGTCCCGGATCATGTGTCACGATATGAAGTCCTTCTGTCGCCTGCGGGACCAAAGTACCCGTAAAGTAAATTTCAAAAATGTTTTCTTTAAATTGTTGTTTTAACGTTTTCACATTTCCCTGCAGAATAACTTTACCGCGGTTAATCAGCACGATGTCGCTGCATATTTCCTCCACCTGCTCAAGGCGGTGTGTAGAAAATATAATCGTACAGCCCTGTTTACTCAATGCGCGGATTTCGGCTTCGATGAGTTGAGAGTTAATCGGGTCTAATCCGCTGAAAGGTTCATCCAGTATCAATAAATCAGGTTTGTGCAGTACCGTGGCAATAAACTGCACTTTCTGACTCATTCCTTTCGAAAGCTCCTCAATTCTTTTGTGTTGCCACGTAGTAATGTCAAACTTTTGCAGCCAATGCTCAGTTTGTACAGCGGCATCGCGGCGGCTCAACCCTTTGAGGCGCGCCAGATAAATCAGATGATCATAAACACGCATTTTTTTGTACAAACCACGCTCCTCGGGCATATACCCGATGCGTCTGGTGTGATTATCACACAGTGGCTCACCCGACAGTAATATCTCGCCTGAGTCGGGAAACAGAATACGGGTAATCATGCGAATAAGGGTGGTTTTGCCGGCCCCGTTTGGCCCCAGCAAACCGAATATTTGCCCCTGCGGCACTTCAAAACTTATGTTATCGGCTGCAAGATGATTATGATATTTTTTGCTGATGTGCCTGAGCGACAGATGATGCATGTATGTGTTAGTATTTACAACTTACGCAAATAGGTGATTAAATCGGTGCTGCCCACCCGGGTGTAACCCAGCGCACGCAACATAACAATAATTTGTCCGCGATGATACGTGCCATGATTTACCACGTGGTAAAGAATTTGCTCGACTGTGTTTTGGAAGGTATCGCCCTTCAGATTTTGGTATGTAATAGATTGAAAAATAAAATCGGGCGGATGTTTTTCTACTAAATCACACAACGCGGCAGACGATTGCAATAATCCGTTTATGGCATCGAACATGTTGCCCTTGAAAATTTCACCTGGTATGTTCGTTGCAGTTTCGCCCCTGATCCGCTTCATCCAGATGTATTCGGCATCCCATATATGCAGCAACGTATGCCGGAGCGTGGGAAAACTCCCCGATGTTTCACGGGTGAAAAGTTCTTCCCCAGCATTTTCAATATACCCGCAGATTGTACGGTTTGCCCAGAGGTTGTAATGCAGGTGTGTCAAAAGAGAGTACATACGCGGGTTGGTTTGACAATAAAAATGAATTTTGCCTGAAAATACGAAATATGCCCAGGCGCAAAGTTAATATTACACGTATCGCCTCGCTGCTCACCCGCGATGAAACTCCGCCTGCTATGCCAAGCGCACATGTAACACCGGCATTTCTTACGTCCACTTATTTGTATGAAGACGTGGAGAAAACACAACGCACATTTCGGGGCGAAGAAGTAAGTTATGTATATAGTCGCTGGAGTCATCCGAACGCTGAGGAGGTAGAGCGCAAATTAGAAGCTTTGGAAACATACGGAACCGACCTGAAAGCCCGCGCGCTGGTATTTGCTTCGGGCATGGCGGCCATCAGCAGCGCTATACAAGCTCTTGCTGCCCCGGGCGATACGATTTTGGCGCAGGGAAACATTTACGGTACAACGGTAGATTATTTTCAATACCTGAGCGCCAGGTATGGCGTTCGTGTTATTTACGAAGATTTTACCGACCCCAGTAAGATAGAAAGTGCACTGCACAAGCATCGGCATAGAATAAGTATTGTGTATCTCGAAACACCTTCCAACCCTACCGTGCGGTGCTGTGATATACGCCAGTTATGTGCCCTGACGCGAAAATATGGTGCGGTGAGTATTGTGGACAACACCTTTGCCACTTCGTATTTACAACAACCCTTGCGCCTGGGTGCAGATGTTGTGGTTTACAGCGGTACAAAATACCTCAACGGACATGGCACAGGACTAAGCGGTGCACTCGTAGGGCAAAGCGATAAATGGATGGCAGATATTGCAAAAATCAGAAAATTAACGGGTTGCATTGCCTCACCTTTTGACTGCTGGTTGCTGAACAACGGGCTTAAAACCCTTCACCTGCGCATGGAACGACACAGCGATAATGCACTGTTCGTTGCACGCACGCTGCTAAAGTTACCTGCCGTAAAAAAGGTTTACTATCCCGGACTGCCCGAAGACATCAGCTACAATATAGCCAAAAAACAAATGTATAAATACGGTGGGGTGTTAGCGTTTGAGGTGGTGGGCGGATACCAAAGAGCAATGCGGGTATTAAAACGCGTTCGTCATTGCCGGGTTACAGCATCGCTCGGAGTAACAGATACACTCATTCAACATCCGGCCAGCATGAGCCACTACTTTGTGCCGGAAGACCAGCGCCTTAGATACCACATTCATGATGGTTTGTTGCGCCTGAGTGTGGGTATTGATGACCCGCAAGATGTTACAGACGATTTAATAAGAGCCCTAGGTGAATAACCGGAACATATTTTAAGCAAATCAGATGTAAAGTACCCAACTAAAAACAAAACCCACCATGATGAACTTCACAGTGGGTTTTAAGTTAGTTGTTAGCAGTACTATTTTGTTGTTTCTGTTTTGCCGGATAGTTTCTTAATGCCATAAGCCAAGCCACCTAACAGAAGGGCTATGACACCTCCATCTATAGGTACTACTCCCGGACCGGGCGGCGGCGGAGGCGGCGGTGCCTGACCAAATAGCATAGAAGTACTAACCAACATAAGCACAGCCAACCCCATGAATGCTACAATCCTCATGATTTTTATTTTTAGATACGCTACAAATGTAAACTATTTCGGTTTAAATAAAAAAAAATTTTTTTCTAAAAAAATTTCGGGCGGCTAAATCAATTCCTTGGCAGGGTCCCAAAACAATTCCTTAAAATTTACCACCTGATTATTTAACACTTTCACTCCCTCCTCCTCCAGCAGATGCTGCATGGCGTGTGGGCTGCCGAAATGGTGGCGACCGGTGAGCAAGCCATTACGGTTTACCACCCTGTGGGCAGGAACAGGGGGCTGCACCCCGTGGCTCACATTCATGGCGTAGCCCACCGTACGTGCCGAGCGGGCTGCTCCGAGGTAAGCTGCTATGGCGCCGTAAGTGGTCACACGCCCGGGAGGTACCAAACGCACCACATCCCATACATCTTCAAAAAAGGAGTATTTAATGGTAACACCAGACGAACCTCGCAAATTGGGCGGACGATCTGCAGGTGAGGCATAGCGTTTTCTTCGCATAATGTTTTGCTGTAGAGTGTGTTACGTGTAACGGTCTATGTGAAACAGTGTAAGTGTGTGTCACAAAAACAACTGTAAAGATTGCTGTAATATTAGTGAAAGTTGTGTAACGACACCACGGGGTCCTCAGCAAAAGAAGGGTAATGCTCGGTTAACTTTTACCAATTTAGGGAAGTTTTAGGTTGCTTTCGTCCGCATGCGTAAGGGCTCAAACACAAGAGTTAAATTGTTGGCAAGTCGCCTGCAACAGCTCGTGAGGCAGGGAAATTTCTGCTGAAATGTTTGTTGTTTATTCTAGTCATCTGAACTGTATAAAGCAACTTGAATACGTATTATAAACGCATATAAATTATTATTTATTTCGTGCTATATGTTTTGATGTTACGATGAGGCACGTTCCAGACGGGTTAAGCGCCTAAAGAAAATGAGCGTAACCAAGCAGTGATACACCTCCCGAAAATATCATATTTTCTTGGGGGTGCCCCCGTTGCCAAGCCATGCAAGGCAGCGGGGTCGGGCTTGCTACGGGGTACGCTTTCGCTCCCGTGCTCCACTGCGTTTCGCACCGCTCCCTACAGTCGCGCCCTACGCATCCCTCACCCGACACAACTCATACCTTTGCTATCCTGATGTGGAGTGGTATCACAGTATCATGTTTCCGATAAACGTATATATAAGCTAAGCAAACATAACTCTCCTGCTGCCTACTCATGCGCGCACAAACGCAGAAATTACTACAACCGTACATCTACTCAAATACATAATCATTACAACAATTATTACTATATTTGTTATACAATTCCTCAAAAACACTTCAAATGGTGAAAAATTCTTATGTATTGCTCATAGCATTCGCCTTGTTTGCAGAAAACATTACTGCACAATGCACCGGCAACCGCTACCGCGACCAGATTTTCAGCAATACAACCAAAACCACTGTCACGTACTCCACCGTTTACAACCTGGCAATGGATATTTACACTCCAACAGGCGATAATGTCACCAACCGCCCCGCCATTCTGCTTGCCCATGGTGGCAGCTTCACTGGAGGTAATCGCAACGAACCCACTATCGTGGAGTTGTGCAAACGGTTTGCCAAACGCGGCTATGTTACTGCCTCTATGAGCTATCGCCTCGCCACAAACCCTTTTGATATGACACAGCCGAGCACCGGATACCCCGTAGTTGTAAAAGCAATGAGCGATGCCAAGGCGGCTATTCGCTACCTCAAAGCCAATGCCACAACCTATGGCATTGACAGCAACCTCATCATCGTAGGCGGTAACTCTGCCGGCGCCATCCTTATGCTTCACCTCGCCTGGGTGGACGACTCCACCGAGGCAGCCACCGAACCCATCATCATCAATGCCGTAAACAACAACGGCGGTATAGAGGGTAATAGCGGCAACCCTGGGCCTACTTCCAAAGTAGTTGCCATCATTGATTGGGCTGGTGGCATCAAAGACACTTCCTGGATTAGTCCTAACGATGAACCCGTGGTGGCCTTGCACGGAGACCCTGATGGCACCGTGCCTTACAACTACGGACAGGTGTTGGGCGGTTTTTCGCAAATTACCCTGCACGGCCCCGGCAGCTACACTAAGCGCGCCAATAACGTGGGGCTGAAATACTGGCACAAGCGCTACCCCAATGGCGACCATCAACCTTGGGGTCTCAGCGGCTCCGGAGCGGTTTTTGACGAAGCCGACAGTATCACCATGGAGTTTCTGTATCAGGAGGTAATCTGTAAAACATCGGCAGCGCTGCATGAACCATCCTCTTTGTATTCTATCAACATACACCCCAACCCCGCCAGCGATGTTATCCATGTTTCGCTCAGTGAATACTCGCCTAATACCTTAGTTGTATTGAGTGATTTACAAGACCGCGAGTGGATGCGCTATGCAGCGGCTCCGGTTGTGACTATATCCTCATCCCATCTTCCGGCAGGAGTATATCTGGTGAAGGTCCTAGACCAAAACCGAACAGTCGCAACAATGCGGGTAGTTGTACAGTAGTACAATGTTTTTCTGACTTCATGCGTTTTTTTAATTTGAATATTATTGCGATATACAACATTAACATAAAACCTCACATAAAATTTATGACTTAAAGTATCAAGTTGTATGGATAAAGAAATACAGGAAACCGGTTTTTTACGTGGAGGAATAGAAATTCGAGTACAGGAGTTGGTCCGTCAAATATCATGTGAGGCGTATGATGTTGAGTTAATTAAGGGACACGTGTCAAAAGACCACGTACACCTATCTTATCTATACCACTCCATATAACCGTTAATTATTTTATAAAAGATGTAAAAGGTGATAGTGGCCGGAAAACAATGAGCGGGTTTAATACGATATCGAAGTAGTTTTGGGGAAAGTACTTTGGGGGTTAAGGGTATTTTCAGCGAGTTCAGGGAATGTAACAGATTAAGTTATAATCAAACCCACCGGAATTTGTCTTAGGTAGGTTAAACCACTTTAACTTTATTAATATAAATTTTTTGGGGTACCCCCGCTTGCTGCGCTCCGCAGTGGGGGCATCTCAAAATACAATTCAACAGATGATTACCTGAGTGACGACTTCTTCCTGAAACCCATGCTGACTTCATACATTTTTTAGTTATCAATGAATTTCACTGTTTTGCTTTTTAGTATGAGCACTACATGTTATCTAAACTCATAGGGTGTTTCGCTCCATCACCATGTACAGCAACATCCGCACTGATGCCTTGCTACGACTCCAATTCTTTAACACCCGATGTAATCCCAATTGTTTGAACAGCTCTCCATACACCATATGCGCCCACACACACACGTATTCCTGCTGAAGCATATGGCGCAAACTCACCGGTAAATCCCTCCCGTCTTTTGATGAGCAGCGCTTCGAATTTGCTCTAAGAGCATTTCTCTTGGAATAAGAAAAAGACATTTCTGTTGTTTTATTTACTCCAACTTGTACTTGAGGGCTAATTTTTCAGCACCTCAATCTCTTCATTGTTAAGGGTGTAGCCTAAATGCCCATCCACTTTTTGTTTGACTTTGTTGCCATATCGTACGTTATCCACCACTTGGATGGTGGTTTTGGGAGAGTTGGATTAGGCACTACAAAAAACTAAAAAAGCAAGTAGTAGAATTTCAAATACTTAGGTATTAGAGAATGTCTAAATTGTATGAAGTCAGGTGCAGCACAAGCACAATTTTACGCTAAAAATAAACCCCCGAAGGTTAAATGAACTTGTGTAAAGATTAATATCTTATGCTATTACTCTTGATAGATTGTGAAATTCAAACTCTGACATGCGCAGATGAGCAACTTTTCAAAAGTTCCGAAGGGAGTTTAGTTATGAAAACTTTCATTATATTTGAAAAAAACAGTCATGCGTAAAATCTTATCTGCTTGGACATTGTTATGCTTAACAATCGCACAATATACAAAGGCACAAAATGAAGTACTTAACCCCAACACCGGCTCGGGGATATTCTGGCGCACGCTCGGAAACACCGGTACCGATACAATAAACCATTTTGTGGGTACCATAGATAACCGGGCGTTGACCTTTCGCACAAACAATCAGCGCAGGGTCACTATCCTCAACAACGGATTTGTGGGCATTGGCACCACCACCCCGCAATACATACTGGATGTGAATGAGCGCATGCGGCTCCGCAACGGCGCTTTTAGCGCCGGCGTATGGTTAGCCGATAACACCAACACCGACAGAGCTTTTATCGGCAGTACAGACGGCGGGGTAAACCATGTAGGTTTCTGGTCTTCCAGTATCAACAGTTGGGGTTTCTTCATGAGCCGGGCAGAAGGCACAACGTATCAACAAACTTACTTTACGGATTACAACGGTATTCCAGGTAACAGCGGCTTTTTACAGAATCAATCGTGGGGGGAACATTTGGAGATAGGCGTTGGTACGGGTACTGTAACCAATCACTACGCCTATATTGACTTACATGGCGATGATGCCACATACCCCGACTATACTTTCAGGATGATACATTACGCAGGTGGCGGTAATGCCCCTAACGAGATAATTTCGAGAGGCACGGGAAATTTATTCATCACAACACAGGATAATGCGCCCATACTCCTACGCACCAACAGTACCAATCGCATGCGCATCAATGCAGATGGCACCTTAGATTACCAGCGCCCCAGTACAGGTATGGTAAGCCCTATTCAGATACACAGCATAACCTTACCAATGGCTAACAGCGGAACCGGGAATGTGGATTATACACACAATACGGGGGTATCGGTAAGCGACTGGGATTGCATTTGCTCCGAAATGAATACTTCGTTTGACATTAACGAAAGTGGAAGAAGAAACAGGATTGTATGGTCTTTTGCGGCCGGCGCGCCTCAAACCTGGCACATACGGGTTACTTGGTCCGTTCATAGCGATAACCCCTCTCAGCGCAACTTTGATATAAAATTGCTTTGTTTTAATAAACGATGGGTAACATGGTTTGGTAATTCCAGAGATTTGAACAACACTTACAATTAATACCTGAAAACCATAAATACCTTGAAATATTTCCTGAACGGATCGGGGTTTATTGCGGTTATAAGGAAGGGTACTTTAACTTATCGGAGATATTTACAGATAGAATACAGAGGGTCACGCATATACTAGAAGTGCAAATTTTACTCCTCAATTTCAGCTACGCCCCCGCTTACGGCAAATTTCATCACATCACCGGCAGAAACGTTTTGCAGATACTGAATCTGGTCGCGGTTAACGAGGTAAAGCGTGCCCGAAAGGTTATAGGACCACGGCACATAAACCGCCACTTTATCGCGGATGTGAAGTTCGCTCAGGTCTTCTTGCGTAATGAAGCCCAGGCGAAAAATTCCGGTGTTTTTGCCCTCCTCAAAAATTACGGGTTTATCAAACTTTTTCTTATTGCTCATAAACGCGCCAAAAAAATCTTTGAGCATGGAGTAAATCTCTTTAACAAGCGGCGTTTTCTCCATGACACTATCGAGCAGGTGCAGGAGGGGTTGCACTACAACCAGCGAACCGATGAACCCGATAATTGCAATTACAAAAAACATGACCACGATGCCTACACCCGGATAGTAGAAGTGAAAAAGCGAGCGAAAAATTTTTTCAACCGTGGAGTCAATAGCGTTGAAAATGTAATAAATGGCATAAATGGTGGCAAACAGGGGGGCAACAAGGAGCATGCCCTGCAGGAAGTAAGAGAAAAGTTTGCCGGCTCCGGTTTTGAACCAGGTGCTTGAGAGGCGCATAGTTGTATTTTGTGGTTAAAAATAAGAAGTTAGCAGGCACAACAACCCGAGGTGAGATTATTGTTGATTTTCCTGTTTATGGGCAGGTTTGCAATGGCTGCCTCTGAAAAAGGGCTCATGGCAACAAGCAAGATTAGTTTGCAGGGCGAGTACCTTTTTGGGCGCATTGTAAAACACAACCGTTATTTTGAACCCGATCCCACGAAATTTACGCATGGAGCATATATAACAGTATTGCATCAAACCGACGGGAAACATGCCTGGCAACGCAAAATGCACTTTCCTGAGTTGGGCGGCATAATTGCTTACATGCGTCATGGTGATCAAAAATACTTTGGCGATGTTTTTTTGATGATGGGGGCAGTTAAGTTCTGGATGTTTCGCACACAACCCATAGAGGGGTATTTACAACTCGGCTCCGGACTGGCAATTACTACGCGATATTTTCATGTGATACATAATCCTGAGAATGCTGTAATCGGCTCTGCCCTAAACTACTCGTTTCAACTCAAACTCGGTTTAGAAGGCAAGCTGCATCCTTCAGTGCGTATGGGTGCCGCTATTTCATTTTCGCATTACTCCAACTCGGCTGTACAACTGCCTAATCTGGGCATCAATGTAGCCGGATTGCTGGTAGGGGTGCGGTACTTTCCGAACGCTGCCAGACCCTGGAGCTATAATCGAAATCCCTATCCGAAACCGCAAAAGCGCCATGAATTGATGATGAAGTTAAGTTTGAGTATGCACGAAATGCGTCCGCGCGGAGGGCCCAAATACCCCATATATGGATTTACAACAAATTACGCATACTACACAAGCATCATTCATAAGATACTTGCCGGATTTACGTTGGACTACAGTCAGGCGGCTTATGACTTTTTGATGTATTACGGAAATGCAACCGGTTTGCGGCCTGAGGTGTATTCACTTCAGGCAGGGCTATTTACCGGTAGCGAAATTATGATAGGACGAGTGAGTATATTTTTCATCATTGGGGCTTATGTGTTTGATCCACGCAAAAATTGGCCGGTGTATACAAAAGTCGGTTCCAATTATTATTTTGCCACTATAGGCAAAAAGAAAACATCGCGCATGTTCATTGGCGCTAACGTCAAATCGCATGTATTCGTAGCACAAAATTTAGAGATGAGCGCCGGAGTAGCTTTTTAATCTATATGCAACTCACATTTACTCCAAATACTACAACGTGGCTTTTGTGTGCGGCTCTGTTAAGTATCATCTGGCTGCCTAACCTGCTCACCAAAGGCATGTTTATGGATGGGGTAATCAATGCCCTGGTGGCTGAAAATCTTGCTAATGGTTTAGGAAGTTTTTATCACCTGAAAGATTACAACTACCCCGAAAACGACTACAACGGGCATCCGCCTCTGGCCTTTTTGCTGCAGGCGTTTTTCTTCAAACTAACGGGCTCAGCTCATTACATGGAGCGGATTTACTCTCTTCTATGCCTCTTGGTTCAAGTAGGGCTGCTAACATCTATTTGGAAAAATATAAATATTAAAAATTATGCTTATTGCGATGCGCTCCCCGTTGTGTTTTTCGTTTTATGTCCGGTTGCGATATTTAGTTATTCCAATAATCTGTTAGAGAACACCATGAGCATTTTCACCACCGCATCAGTTTGGTGGGTGTGCCTCAGTATTACCGGCAGAAGTAGGCGGCAATTTTGTGCGCTGATGTCGGGTTTTATGCTTACCGCCGCGTTGTTGTGCAAAGGACCTGTGGCGTTGTTTGTGCTCGCTGCACCTCTGTTGTTTTGGCGTGAACGCACTACCGGTGTTTACTATACTGCCCTGATGCTCATTACAGCTCTTCTGGTAGGATTGATACTGTATCTCATAGACAAAGATTTTGGTTGGATGCTTGAGCGTTACTACCGTGAGCAACTGAGCCGGGTGTTTCATTTAGCCGGAGAAAAATGGTGGATCCGCTTTCGAATATGGGCGTATTTATTGATAAACTTATTGCCGATGTTGCTGGTGTGGGGAATTTTTTATTGGCAAGGCAACCGCGGCATGGGTCCAAAAGATGTTGCATTTCGATTTATAGCGCTCGGTTTGGCAGGTTCTGTACCGTTGGCGATTGGTCATAAACAGAGCGCTTTTTATCTGTTGCCCGCCATGCCGTTTATGGCAATGGGTTTTTCGCTGTTGAGTGCAGACGGCATTGAAAAGTTCATGCAACGTTTGTCTGCAACGCAACAACATGTGATTGTATTTTTATCTGCTGTTTTGATTATGGTAGCGCTTTCTTTGTGTGTACTAAACAAAGACCGCGTTAAACGCGATCATGATTTAATCAACGATGCGGCAGAAATTGCGCGTAACGTCAATGGTAAATATGCAAACGCAGGATGGGACTTGGACGAAGAGTGGCATTTCAGGGCTTATTTATACCGTTACCATAAAGTAGCTGTTTGTATGCCTGCCAATTCTTGCAACACACTGTATTACATACACAAACGCGCGGTTTCTCCGGTAAACGGTATGAAGCGTATATACAGCGGAAACAGATTTGACTTATACAAGAGTAACTGAATTAAGAGATGCTAGCTTCACATGTCTTCATGGTGCGTCCTGCAGCGTTTGGTTACAACGAGCAAACCGAATTCAGTAATGCGTTTCAGCAAAAGGCGAGTACATCCAAAAAAGATATACAACAAACAGCCATACGGGAGTTTGATAATCTTGTGAACATCTTGGTTGCGAACGGTGTAGGGGTTGTCGTTTATCAGGATACAGTTCCTCCCGAGCGACCCGATGCCGTTTTTCCGAACAACTGGTTCAGCACACATCCCGATGGTACGTTTGTATTGTATCCGATGTTTGCACCCAACAGGAGAGCAGAACGCACACCTGAGGCCATAAAAAAAATTTTACAAGTATATGAGGCACGTAATACAATAGACCTCACCTGCTATGAAGTTGAGGGGCGTTACCTCGAAGGCACCGGAAGTATGGTATTTGACCATTCTAACCATGTAGCATACGTTTCGCGTTCGGTGCGCACGGATGCATCTTTGGCGCGCGAGTTATGCGCCAGATTGGGATACGAGTGTGTGTTATTTTCAGCAACGGATGAAGACGGTAAACCCGTGTATCATACCAACGTAGTATTAAGCATTGATGAACATTTGGCGATTGTATGCCTTGATGCCATTACCGAAAACAGGGAGGAAGTACTAAAACGCTTACGGGATGGCCGAAAGCACATCGTTTATATCACGCTTGACCAGATGAGGAAATTTGCCGCAAACGCATTAATGCTCAAAAACCGATACAACGAGAAATTACTGGTAATGAGTGACGCGGCATTTCACTCCTTTACAAAGGAACAGAAGAAAATTATTATGCAAACGTGTAAAATTTTGCATGCACCTATATCTACCATAGAACAAACAGGAGGTGGCAGTGTGCGTTGTATGATGGCAGAGTTGTTTATTTGAAAGAAAGTCGTTTTTTAAACAACAGAATTTGATTTTTAGGAAAATCCGATATATCTTTGATAATGAATAAAATATAACTATGAAAAGGCACAATGTATTAATACTACATTTTGCATCAATGTTACATGGTGCTGCTTCAGCGCAGTTTTCGGTAACGCAGCCAACTATACCTACACCTACTTATACCATATATCTGGCTCCTAACGGTAATGATGCAAACCCGGGCACCATTTCACAACCGAAAAAAACATTTCACAATGCCATCAATGCAATACCATTCGGTCAACCGGGCGTAAATGGAGGTAATGCTTATGGCGAGGTGGTACTCCTCAGCGGTCATTACTATCCGAAGGGAAATCAAAATTTTGAACAAAGCAACAGCCAATGGAGAACTTATGTTGGCGGAGTGCCCGTTTACAAAAACATCAGCATAAGAGGTATAGGAGACGTTGTAATTCATGGCGATAGTTTAAATACAATGCAAACCATATACTTGGTGGGAAACGGTGTACGTGTGCGTAATATCAAAATAAAAAATGCGCCGGGGCACGCTATTTTTATCAAGGGTGACTATCATAACTACCACAAAAACGCCCTGGTGGATAGTGTAGAAGTGGACGGGGCAAAACAGTTCGGCATTAACATAGAGGCATTTGATTATGTTTTGGTAAAAAATGCAGTTGTACGCAATACCTGCCTGGCACATCAAAACGAGCCCCCTGCCAACAACTGCAGTTGGGCATCGGGACTTCGGGCGATGTATGCCAATCACGTAACGATTCAAAATTGTACTATATACAATAATTGGGGAGAAGGGTTAGTTACCAGCAACGGTGAGTTTGTAGTGGTGAAAGACAATGTCGTATATGATAATTATTCAGCCAATATATACTGTCACTCCATATCGAAAGGGATATACTCTCATAATTTAATTTATAATACTGACAGCACTTACTGGCGGTATTGTGTAGGAGGCAATGGCAGAGCGGCCTCCGGTATCAGTTGCGCCAACGAGTTCTCGTGCGAACAAGGGTGTTTGTTATGGACGAACAGTTGTGGCAGCAAAGTGACGTGCTGCGCTTTGGCCAACGATGGACAAAATTATCAGCCCGTTCAATTTAAACAATTAGACAGTATATACATTTTCAATAATGTGATACTGGATGCCGAAATTGATATTTGGGATGCATTCTCCAACTTTATTCATTATGCCAACATCTCCAATTTCTTTATTCACCACAATACTATCATTGGCATTGCCGGCGCGAGCGGCCTCAACAAGGCGCCAATAATGCTCGGGCTTAATAATTTCTTTGTATGGTTTAGTAACCTGAACATATTCTCCAATATCATATCTTTCGACACTTCACTCATCAACAATAAACCTTTTATTGTGCATGTACCAAACAATACCTGCAATGGTAACTGGCAATCCGAAATTAAACTTAATCAAAACCGATGGAGAGTAATGCCCAACACGGCAGGGGTTAATATCAGCGCAGATAACGCAAACAGCCAACTCCCGCCTTATACTCCATTTAATGATTTATCTAACATCACCCCAAATAGCCAAAATGCCCATTTAGTACAGTTTGGTTCATTGCCACCGTATGTAACGGACGATTTCTTTCATCTTTCACGCATGTCTAACACCAACATTGGCGCTATAGAGTTTCAAAATACTACTTCTCAGCCCATGCAAAATGGTTTTGATGATGAATTAGTGAGCATATATGCTGCGAACGGGCACCTCTACTTCCACTCCTCTTTGCACGTAATGTCTGCCATAGCTACCGACCTGAACGGGCGGGTTCTTTCATCAAGCGAACAAGAGCCCGTAAATGCAATGAACATCAACCATTTGCCGCAAGGGTTATATCTGGTATATTTCACTACGGAAGATGGCAGAACGTTCGTGCGAAAATTTGCCGCTGTACGCTAATGTGTGTTTTGCTGACGCAGAAGCAATTAGACGCTGATTTTTTGTACAGGATTAGTTTGTCTAAATCGCTTTGAATGTATGGATTGATTGTGCCCTGCTCTTGCAAGGCGGTACTAAATGTTTGCTACATTTTTTAAACTACCTGTAAAGTAACCGCACCGGCTGTTGATTAGTAAATGATTATCCTAATCTTACTGTACCCATCGAGCACTTTCTGAAGTTTGTTCCGATTACGAACAAAGTCATTTTGCGGTTGAGTAGATTACTGACAAACAAAAACGCCCCGCAGATGAGCGGGGCGTTTTGTTGTGAAAAACAAAAGCTGAATTACTTGATTTTACCCAGGCGGGCTTCGATTTTACCGGTAGTTTTCACAATAATACCGATGATATTTTTTGTTTTCTGTGTGTATTTGGGATAAATCACACAATCATAGCCAGGGTTATCAGCCATTAATTTAGCAATGGCGTAACCTTGTACTTTAGCAGCTGGTCCGCCACCAAGAACGGTACCGATGACGGGAATACTGCTCAATGCAAAACCGCCTGCGCCTGCAGCAAAAGGCCCTGGCTCGTAGTAAAAGGTGCCCCAATCAGCTTTGAACAGACGCTTGAAATCAATACCAAATACCAGTGTTTGCTTTACTTCGGCTGAGATGGGTTTGGAAATTTCTAAATTTTCGCGGGTAAGGTTGAGCTGGGTGTTAGCTACGCTCATCCAGTTGTTGCCGGTGGAGCAGCTTGCCAGTACAATACCGGCCAGCGCTACGTAGATAATGTTTTTCATGTGGGTATGTTTTTTGGTTAACAAATGGTTATGCGCAAATGTATATATGAATTTTATTTAATTCCAAATTTTAGAGGAAGTTTTCGTTCACACTCGGGCAGGAATACAACTTGTAAACAAATTTTGAAGGCAATATGAACCAGGGGTTAATTACCTTATACGGTTCAAAAGGGGTATAATCAGGCATCACCGTAGGTCGGCTCCGGTATGTTCCGGGCAGTGGAGGTGGCACAGTAATCATACCCTGTGTATGCCGTTTGTATTTCGTCAAGTATTTCCAGGATTTGGTCTGCGCTATCGCTGGTTACCAGGCGGGCGCGGTAATTTTTAATGCCCGGCAAACCGGCAAAGTAGGGTCCGTAATGGCGGCGCATCTCTAATATGCCGAGCTTAGTGCCTTTCCAGGCAATGCTGCGCATCAGGTGAGTGCGGCAGGCATCTAAGCGTTCCTCCAGCGTAGGAGGAGGCAATCGCTCGCCCGTGGCAACGAAATGTTTTATTTCTCTGAAAATGAACGGATAACCGATAGCTGCACGCCCTATCATAACACCATCTGCGCCGTATTTTTTTACCATCTCAAGGGCCTTTTCGGGGCTGTCCACGTCACCATTGCCGAAAACGGGAATGCGAATTCTCGGATTTTCTTTTACGCGCGCAATCCATTCCCACCTGGCACTGCCGGTGTACATCTGGTGACGTGTACGGCAGTGAATGGATATGGCTTGTATGCCTACGTCCTGTAAGCGCTCGGCCACTTCTACGATGCGGATGGTAGTATCGTCCCACCCGAGGCGTGTTTTGACGGTAACGGGTAGTTTTGTGCTTTTGACCACTGCCGCGGTGAGTTTTACCATTTTGTCAATATCGCGTAAGATACCGGCGCCGGCGTTGCGGCACACTACATTTTTCACAGGGCAGCCGTAGTTAATATCGAGCAGCTCGGGGTTGGCGCGCTCTACGATAGCAGCGCTGCGCATCATGGCTTCTTCTTCGCCCCCGAAAATTTGTATGCCAATGGGGCGCTCATCATCAAATATGTCCAGTTTTTTTACACTCTTTTCGGCATCGCGGATAAGCCCGTCGGCACTGATGAATTCGGTGTAGAGCATATCGGCTCCGTACTTTTTGCATAAATGCCGGAATGGCGGGTCGCTCACATCTTCCATGGGCGCCAGCAAGAGCGGCATATCGGGCAGTTGTACGTTACCGATTTTTACCATGCTGCAAATATAAGGAATGGTTTGGCTTGGGCGGTGGTTGTATGTGAGGAGTAAGATGGGTTGGGCATTGTATTGCGGAAACTGTCCTGCAGTGTAAATGATGCGTAGTGCGATGCGTTGTTAATGAATGCTCGCTTGTGTGGTGTGGTTAGCATGAGAAGTGCATAGTCAATACTTGCTTTTAAGCAAACAGATTACGGGTAATACAGGTATTATCATTGAGAATGTTGAGATTGTATAATGGCACAGAATGAGATGCTGTTTCGATTCGTGGTGATGCAAAAGAAGTTTTGCGGATGAGATGATGTGAGATGTTATGAGGATGCGCGCATGGGTGTAAGAGGTGGTGCGGTTTGCGCCCGCCAAAGGCGGGCGCAAACCGGTTTAGCGCGTTTATGATTTGGTGAGTTAGTGCGGTGTTTTTTGCGAGCCGCCTGCGGCGGCTCGCAAAAAATTGTGTGTGGCAGAGTTACTGTGTAAGCAGCAATGGTGTGTGTGGCTTCAAGTAAGCTTTGCGTATCGTGTGTTGCATTACAGTATGTAGCGTTATTGCAGAAGATTAGCGCAAGCCGGGTGAGGGATGCGTAGGGCGCGAGCGCAGCGAAGCGGCCGCGCCCGCACCTTTGAAAATTTACATCACGCGGGCGCGGCGGGAGCGGAAGCGTACCCCGTAGCAAGCCCGACCCCGCTGCCTTGCAGCGCTTGGCAGCGGGGGCACCCCTGTTACATATAAAATAAATTATTAATGTATAATGGCGATGCGGTGAGCGCGATACGGGGTTACGAGCAGGTATGTACCGGATGGCAGGTGCGAGGTGTTGAAGCGGTATATCGTGTGGTGGTTGGAGGGATACTCCGTGGGGGTATTGAGCACGGTGCGCCCGCTGAGGTCGGTGATGTACGGCTGTACCTGTGAGTTGTTTGCGTGTGGCAATTTTAAGAACAATTCATCGGCTGCGGGCTGTGGGTAAATGATGGCTGCTGGAGTGAGAGAAATTTCATCTGTTGCGGATAATACGGTGAGATGCGTGATGATGACACTATCGCAACCATTGGTGGCTGTGAGGGTGTCGCGATAGGTACCGGGAGTATTTACGGTAGTTCCACCCGGCAGAGTGTAGGTCTGTGATTGGGTGATGGTGACGGATACGGTGTTTTCGTAAACCGGCTTGACAATTAGCTGCAGGCGGATGGTGGAGTCGCAGCCGTAGGAGTTTTGCAGTACGTGTGTATAGATGCCGGATGTGAGGAGCAGATTGCCGTAAAAGTTGTAGGGCTGATTGGCGCAAGTGTTTGCCGTGATGAATGTGGCAGACGTGTCGCGCACGGTGAGCGTGAGCCGCACGATGGAGTCGCACTGGCCGGGGAGCGGAAAGTATTTTTCGTAAACGCCCGGCATGGTCAGCGATTGACCGTAAAAATTGTAGGTACTACCTTTACAAATGGTTTGGCTGATGGCGTTGACCGGTCCGCTGAGTACACCGAGGTTTAAACGAATGATGGAGTCGCAGCCGGCAGAAGAAGTGAAATATCGGGTGAAAATACCGGAGTACCACACGGGAGTTCCGTAAAAATCAAATGTATCGCCCAGGCAAATGAATGCCTGTTGGTTGATTACGATGGAGTCCGCAACGGTGAGATGCAAGGTTACTGTGGAGTCGCAACCAGAAGTGTTTTGGAAAGTGTGTGTGTAAGTGCCCGGAAGTGTGAGCGTATTGCCCGCAAAGATGTAGGTACTGCCGCTGCAGATTTGTGCGCTGACCTGAACGGGCGCAGAGGCGGGCCTGACGGTCAGGTGCAGGCGGATGATTGAATCGCAGCCGTACGTGTTTACGAGGGCGTAACCGTAAGTGCCGGACACGTTAAGCGTGGTGCCGAAAAAGTTGTATGAGCTGTTGCTGCATATCGTGTCGTAAATATCTGTATAAGTGGGTGGCAGTACGTTGAGTACGAGCCGGATGGTGGAGTCACAGCCGTTGGCGGCCGAAAGCTTGTGGTGATAAATGCCCGGTGTGCTGAGGTTATTGCCATAAAAGTTATAGGAGCTACCCTGGCAAATGTTAGCGCTGACGGTTGTGAGGAATGTGTCTTTTACTGTCAGGTGCAGGGTTACCACCGAGTCGCAGCCCCCTGCAACGGTAGCGGTGTGGGTATAAGTGCCTGGTTGCGTTAAAATATTACCGAAAAAGTTAATGCTTTGCCCCCGGCAGATACTGAGGTTTTGCGTTACCTGATAAGATGGGATACCGATGAGGTGGAGCATTACAAAAGTATCGCAGGCGCCGGGGGTCTGGATGGTGTGTGTGTAAATACCCGGCTGTGTGAGCAGTGTGCCATAGAAGAGGTAAGAGCTGCCGGCACATAATGGTTGTTGCAGGTTTACGATTATCACATTATGTACCGTGAGGGTAAGACGCACGATAGAGTCGCAACCTGCCGCAGTTGTGAGCAGGTGGTCATAGGTTCCTGATACAGTTAGGGGCATACCATAAAAAAGGAAAGTGTCGCCTTGGCAAATTGAGGCGCTGAGTTGGTGCACCGGAGGAGGCAACACGGTGAGGTGAAGTATTACAAGAGAGTCGCAACCGTTTGCAGCAGTCAGCACAGCCGTGTAAACGCCGGTGGTATCGGCCGATTGACCGTGAAACTGCACCTGCTGCCCGCTGCATATCGTGGCGTACAGATGTGTGGGGGGTACTGTGTCCAATACGGTGAGTACGAGCGCTATGGTTGAGTCGCACCCGAGAGAGGAGGTGAAGGTAAAGAAGTATGTGCCGGGGTCGTAATATGTATTGCCGGCATAACTGAAGCCGTTGCCTTCGCAGATGGAGACGTTCCATGTGTTATAGTATATGGGGTACACTTCAAGCCAGAGCGTGCGCGTGCTGTCGCATCCGCCCGAACTCAGGTATGTGTGTGAGTAAAAACCGGGCGCATAAATGGGTTGACCGTTAAATAATACGTAGTTGCCCTGGCAAATACGAAACGTATCTTGTATCAGGTATTTGGGGTTTACCTGCAAAAAGAGCAGCAACACCGAGTCACACGTACCTGTGTTGTTTACGGTATCAGAGTAAATGCCGGCTGATGTAAAATACGTACCGCGCCAGAAAAAACTGTCGCCCGCACAAATTTGTGCAAATGTGCTATCGTACAGGTACGGGTTTACAAAAATCTTGAGGGTGATGGCGCTGTCGCACCCGTTCACATCGGTCATCAGAACCTGATACGTGCCGGGGGCCTGATACCAGTTGCCATTGAAAAAGAAACTATCACCAATACACACATAAGCCGTAAAGCTAACCAACGGAGCGGCGTTGTATTGTACAACCAGGTAAGTCACTACGCTGTCGCATCCCGAGCTGGCGGTAAACGTTAACTGGTAACTGTCACCGTGTTTATACCACTGGCCGTTTACGAGCAGCGAGTCGCCATAGCATACACGCGAAGTATCGGTTGCATACACGGTAGGTATGATGCCGAGGTCGAGAAAAGCCACACTGTCGCAACTGCCGCCGCTCACGATGGTATCGGCATAAAAGTCGGATGCATACCGCCAGGCGCCGCCCCAGTAAATACTATCGCCCTCGCATAAACTTTGTTGTGTAATGCTGAAATGGTACCCCACAATAAACACCATTACGACCGAGTCGCATCCGTCGGAGCCGGTAAAGGTGTAGAAATACTCCCCGGGCGCGGTGAGCGTGTCACCTTCATACACAAAATACTCTCCGGTACACACACCGGCAGGCAGCACGGTAGTATCCTGAACATTACACGGCTGCGCAAAGCTTAGTTGATAAGACAGGCAACACAACCCGGCAATCCAAAAGCCATACAGGCGCATCACAAACACGTTTTCGTTTACAAATTAAACATAATCCCGTTAAGTTTAGACGTATGAAAGCGGTGAATGGTGTGGAGCGCCCGATGGGGTTTGGTGTTTAACGTGAGGTCGGATTGTAATTTTTACACAAGCCGGCTCCGCGCCTGCCTGCGGCAGGCGCGGAGCAGAAAGCGTCTGCACGACCAGCCACCATTTACTCTACATACAGCGCCTGTGCTTAGCAAATTGAACCGAATACTTACCGTGTAATTGCCGGATGGTTCAAATAACGCATGAAAAATTTATATAAAACATCCATAAGAAAACACAAAATATTATGCAGCAGAGTTGCGGTGTTGCCGGTGTTTTCTTTCTTTGCCCCATTGCCCGCTTTTAGAAGCACTCAAAACAAACCGCCATGTATAACTCTGATGTTGACGGACTGAATGCATTCGCTGCGAAATACCGCGAGCTTACTGCCGAAGTAGGGCGCGTAATAGTAGGGCAGCAGAAAGTAGTACACAATATTCTCGTTTCTGTTTTTTGCGACGGGCACAGCTTACTCATTGGCGTACCCGGCCTTGCCAAAACCCTCATGGTGCACACCATAGCCGATGTACTGGATTTAAGTTTTAACCGTATACAATTTACACCCGACCTGATGCCGAGCGACATTATCGGCTCTGAAATACTGGATGAAAACCGTCAGTTCCGGTTTAACCGCGGCCCGGTGTTCGCCAATATCATCCTGGCAGATGAAATTAACCGTACCCCCCCAAAGACCCAGTCGGCATTGCTCGAGGCCATGCAGGAGCGCAGTGTAACCGTGAGCGGCAAAAAACACGCTCTGGACTTACCCTTTTTTGTACTTGCCACGCAAAACCCTATTGAGCAGGAAGGAACCTACCCGCTTCCGGAGGCTCAGTTAGACCGCTTTATGTTTTCCATTCACCTCGATTACCCGAGTTACGATGAGGAAATCAACGTGGTCAAAAACACCACTTCGGGCAGCAAGGTCACCTTACAAAAAAAGATGACGGCATCTGAAATTCTGTACTTTCAGCAACTCATACGGCGCATACCCATTGCCGACAATGTATTGGAATATGCCGTGCGTTTAGCCGCCAGCACGCGCCCGGGGCGAAACGGCTCACCTGAGATAGTCAATAAATACATCAGTTGGGGAGCCGGACCGCGTGCCTCGCAGTATTTAGTGTTGGGCGCCAAGTGTCATGCCGCTACGCGCGGTAAATACAGCCCCGACATTGAGGACGTACAAGCCATCGCCCTGCCCGTGCTTCGCCACCGCGTCTTTAAAAATTACAAGGCAGAAGCCGAAGGGCTTTCCATTGACAAAATACTGGAAGGCATATTATAAAGCCGGAAAAACTTCCTTAACCTCATAAAGTTTACCGGTAGCAGTCCTTTAGCATCGTAGAGATGTGCGCCTGCTTAATATGCTGTTTAAGAAGAGGCAGGCACACAAAAACCTCGTAAAACACCAAATACTGACGAGTTAGTTTTCAGATCCGTGTGGGTATAATCAGTTGTTTTTTTTCAAAAATAGAAATCAATACGGGGCAATTAATTTCCTAATTCAATTATTATGGGGTGCCCCCGCTGCCGCGCTCCGCAGGGCTACGCACCGCAGCGGGGTCGGGCTTGCTACGGGGTACGCTTCGCTCCCGTACTC
>JANWXI010000026.1 GCA_025057415.1 Chitinophagales bacterium | reverse complement strand
TGACCACTTCCAAAGCCTAAGCGAGTTCTTCTTTTGGAAATGGTTTCAATCGATGACAACACCCCTGCCTTGCGCCGACCCCGCTGTTGTGCTATCATAAGACGATTTCTATATGGGGTGCCGTTCTGCATTCCGAAGGAGATTGACGCTTTGATCGACACCAGCGATTTCCGAAACGGTCTGTCTATCCTTTTGGACAACGAAATCTATACGATTATCGAGTTTCAGCACGTGAAGCCCGGAAAGGGGAACGCCTTTGTACGGTGCCGCATGAAGGCGCTGCGCACGGGCAGAGTGCTGGAGCATACGTTCCCTTCGGGGCACGAGATTGTGACCGCCCGTGTGATACGCAAACCCTACCAGTATCTGTACAAAGACGACAGCGGGTATAACTTTATGGACCAGGAGACCTTTGACCAGATTAGCATTGAGGAGAAGATGATAGAGAACAGCGATTTTTTGCGCGAGGGCGATACGTGTGAGGTGCTCATACACGAAGAAACCGGCCAGATACTCTCGTGTGAACTGCCGGCGCATGTTGTGCTTGAGGTGACTCTCACCGATGATAATGCCGTGGCGGGGAACACTTCTACCAACGCCACCAAAGCCGCTACGCTCGAAACCGGCTCAGAGATACAGGTGCCGTTGTTTGTAAAAACCGGTGACAAAATAAAAATAGACACCCGCACCCGTGAGTACGTAGAGCGGGTAAAGGACAAATAATTTCGCCTGTCGGGCATTTTTACTATTCTCGCGTGATGAACCCCGGCCCATGGATTTAAAGATTATTCAAGACCTCATCAGGTTAGTTAAAAAATCAGACATTAGCGAGCTGACCGTAAAGGAGGGCGACCTGACGATAACAGTCAAAAACAAGGCGGCTGAAACGGTGGTTTACACCGCCCCGGCACAGGCGCCTGCGGTTACCGCCCCCGCTGCTCCGCAGCCCCCTGTGAATACATCCGCGGCTGTATCGGGCACGGAGGTAAAGCCGGCAAAATCGGCTGATAACGAGTACATATTCCGCTCGCCCATGGTGGGTACGTTTTACCGCAAGCCGGGCGTAGATAAGGAGCCCTTTGTGAAGGTGGGCGACCCTGTGCAACCGGGCACCGTGCTATGCATCATAGAAGCCATGAAGTTGTTCAATCAGATAGAATACGATGGCCCCGCGGGCACTATTGCCAAAGTGCTGGTGGACGATGCCAGCCCCGTGGAGTTTGACCAGCCGCTGTTTGTTATTGCCAAGGCATAGCCGCTCTACTCGCTGCGCGCCGCGCCGCTTACTACCATAATTATTAAAGGCAGGGGAAAATCACCCTCTATCACCCACTCGCGTTCGGTGTGCACATTGCTCCATGGCTTTACGGTTCCATTGGCGATGGTGTACTGGTTTTTCCAGTCGGTATCCCACACGGGTTTAAAGATGCGCCCGTCCCACTGCCACTCAAACTGGCGGTTGCTTCGCCACACAGGGCGCAGGTACTCGCCATCCCACTCGTACTCTTCGTAAATATTGTTGCCCATGTAGGGTTTAATATACCGCCCGTCAAAGGTCCATGCCAGGAAGGGGTTGTTGTTCCAGCGGGGGCGCAGCAGGCGGCCGTCCCATATCCACTCGCGCGCGGTGGTGTTGCCCCACAGGGGGCGCAGGGTGCTGAAAGCGGGCCGGGCAGGGGGCAAGGTATTAGTATTATTGGTAATGTTTTTCAACAGGTCGTAACGCTCAGCAAGCGCAAAGGCAACTAAAATGGCTGCAGCGGGCGGTGCCGAGTCGGCTGCGTAATAAGCCAGCAGCGAGTCGTTGTATGAGGCGTAAAACGCCAGCCATTTGCCGCTGCGCTGCACCCGGAGCACTTCGTTATTGCGGTTGTCAGGGTCTGCATCGGTGGGGATGGCGTAAAATACACCCGAGGCATACGTGAGCACGGGCTTGCTCTGATTGCGCAGGTACAGGGTGTTTTTCTTTTTGTCAAAGGGGTTTAGCGAGGTGCCGTACAGATAAATGTTTTCGCGCGAGTCGCTTTCACCGGTAAAAAAAATGTTGCCTTTGAGTATATAAAGCAGCTGCCGGCGGTCGGGCGTATAAAACGCGTTGCCTTTTATCCAGAACATCGGCACAGAGTCGCGCAGCATCACGTGGGTTTGCGCCCGCAGCGAAACCCACAGCCCTGCAACTCCCCACACCGCCAGGAGGATACGCATTACGAAATAATTTTATGTGTTTGCAACAGGTGAAACAGCGCGTTTCGGTCGGTAAGCTGGTAAGCATGCCAGCCCGCCGCGCTCGCTGCTTCTACGTTTTCTTTTTTATCATCCACAAAAAACGTCCGCTCCGGCGCGATATTTTTTACTTCAGTCACGTACCTGAAAATTTCGGGTTCGGGTTTGCGGTGCCCCACTTCGTGCGAATAGAATGCGTGGTGAAAAAAATCGCTGAACCTCTCTTTGCCAAACCGCTCGCGGGCTACGCGGTCGAGTTGCGCAGTGTGGATTTCGTTGATGTTGCTCAGCGCATAAACCTCGTAGTTTTGTTTGAGATTTTCAACGAGTTGCAGCTTCTCGGGCGGGAACCCCACCAGGATGGCGTTCCACGCCGCGTCAATCTGCTCATCGGTTACCTGCGGGTGCAAAAACCTGCGCAGCTCGCTGCGAAACTCTTGCGCGCTGATTTCGCCCCTTTCCAGCCGGTCAAACACCGGGTGCTGACGCGCATACGAAACCACCTCGCTGAAATCAACCCGCGACAACTGCTGAAACGCGTTTATGGTGGCATGATAGTCAATATCAATAATCACATCGCCCAAATCAAAAATCAAATACTGATACGCCGGCATACTTTTTTCAAAAATAGGCGTGAATCGTTATTTTAGCGCGCAATTCAGATAAATTTACACTTTCTGGTCCCTTAGCTCAGCCGGTTAGAGCATCTGACTCATAATCAGAGGGTCGCTGGTTCGATCCCAGCAGGGACCACTCCCATCCTTTTCAATTTCCGTCTTTACGCTCTTCGGCCGCGAGCCGAAACAAAAAGCCCGCCTGTGCGAGCGGGCTGTATGTCGGGGTGGCAAGATTCGAACTTGCGACCCCCTGGTCCCAAACCAGGTGCGCTAACCGGGCTGCGCTACACCCCGTACCATATAGCATCACAATAAGAAAAGGAACATATTGCTATGTTCCTTGAGCCGGGCGGTGAGGGAGGGATTCGAACCCTCGGTACCGGTTTTAGCCAGTACGACAGTTTAGCAAACTGTTGATTTCAGCCACTCATCCACCTCACCCTCTTGCTTGATGCGTAAACCAAAACAGCGCATTGCGCGTTATCTGCTTTGGATTATACGGCAAAAATATAAATTAGACCTACATTCCCAACCTGTCGGCTGTGCTCCACGCGCTGTTCCATCCTAACGCCACCTGGCGCGAATATGCCCTGCAAGACGGCTCGCTGGCATACTGCGAGCATTTTCTGAGCCATGCCGATTCGCAGCGCTTTTACGGGTTACTGCTTCATAACATATCGTGGCGCCAGGAGCCCATCACCCTCTTTGGGCGCCGCGTCATGCAGCCCCGCCTTACGGCATGGTATGGCGATGAAGGCAGGCAGTACCGCTACTCGGGCATTACCATGCGCCCACAGCCGTGGACAGACGAACTGCTGCAGCTAAAGTCGCTTGCCGAAACCGCATGCGGCGCACAATTCAACAGCGTATTGCTCAACTACTACCGCCACGGCAACGACAGCATGGGCTGGCACAGCGATGACGAGCCGGAGCTGGGCATCAACCCCGTTATCGCCTCGGTAAGTTTAGGCGCTGAGCGCCCCTTTTGCATGCGCCACCGCCTCCACCGCCACCTGCGCCTGCGCCTCACACTCGGCAACGGCAGCCTGCTGGTGATGAAAAACGAAACCCAACACTACTGGCAACACGCCCTGCCCAAACAACCACGCCTCACACAAGGGCGCATCAATCTCACATTCCGCTACATTATCGCGTAATCTCCTTGCAAACCCTCTCGCCTGTTTTTGCCTCAGCAGGGTTGTAGTAATGTGAGTGGATGCTGATATTTTTTTTCTGGGGGTGCCCCCGCTGCCAAGCGATGCAAGGCAGCGGGGTCGGGCTGGCTACGGGGTACGCTGCCGCTTCCGTGCTCCACTGCGTTTCGCACCGCTTCGCTGCGCTCGCGCCCTCCGCATCCCTCACCCGGTTTGAAAAGAGCGGTAGGACGACCTTGCACCGTCCGACCACTGTTGTTGTATTAGGGTTACATGTAATTTGTGGTGATGTATTGCAGGATAAAGTATTTTGCAAATTCAACTACTAAGGTCTACACTTTCGATTACATATTTGATATACACATCAAAATGCGTATACCGATTTAATGATTTTCAGGGTCTGTTGTTCAATAAACATTTGCAGATGCTAAATCTAATTGCTTTGCTTTCGTATGGTACAAACTGCCGAATAAGCCCGTTGAAATTGATACTTCTCCCATGCCTAATAAGGATGCGCAAAAATATATTCGTGAAATACTATCATCTATTTTTCTGCTGTGTAGCGCATACAATATGTATCTGGATATATTGTCCAATTTTTTGATGTACAATTTGTAGTGTCGCTTTGTTTTTCTATTATAGCACCATTTTAGAGGGATGATATCGGTAGTAGTTCCCACATACAGAGGTGCCAACACACTGCCTGAGTTAATTACACGATTACACAAATTTTTTACATCGCATAATTACACCTATGAGATAGTAGTAGTTAATGACTCCAGTCCGGACAATACAAAAGATGTGCTTAAAGAATTGAAGTTAAAGTTTAGCAACCTCAAGGTAATTAATTTGATGCGCAACTACGGCCAGCACAATGCCATCTTATGTGGTTTTAAACACGCAAAAGGTGATGTAGTAATCACCATGGATGATGATTTGCAAAATCCACCAGAGGAAATTCAAAAGTTACTGCAGGGCATCGAAATGGGATTCGACCTCGTGATAGGCGCGTATGGTGAAAAGAAACATAATCAGCTTCGAAACATGGGTGGATCTCTTATAGATAACATACAACGCTACATATTTAAATTGCCGGACGATTTTCAATTAACCAGCTTCAGGGCTATTCGCAGAAGCGTAATAGACGTGGTAAACCAAATGAGCGTCCCTTATCCCTATGTTACAGCCATGTTGCTGTCGCAAACAACTAATTACGTAAATGTAGATGTGGTTCATTTAGCCAGACAACAAGGAACAAGCAACTACAACTTAGGCCGAAGTTTAAACTTGGCAATGAACCTGATATTCAATTACTCATCACTACCTCTTTACGCTGTTTCACTTATACTACTTATATCCCTGCTTACGTCAGTTGCTTTTGCTTCATATTTGCTTATCAGTGCTTTATTTTTCTATGATTACAAAATGGGTTGGGTCAGCACCATGTTGGTTGTTTCATTTTTCAGTACTCTCAATTTATTTACTTTACTGATTTTTGGTTTGTATCTGGCGCGTGTTTACCAATTAACCATGCGAGCCAAAAGTAGTTACGTTATCAGCGAAATACATGAGTAAAAAAATATTGATACTTCCGGCATCTGTTTATCAGGTTCCGTTTATTAAATATGCGAGGGAGATTGGCATAAAAGTTTACACCCTTGATAATGTGCCGGATAACCCGGGGCATCAGATTGCCGATAAAAGCGTAATAATCAGCTCTACAGACATAAATGAGGTGCTGAAATTTGCAGAAAGTGAAAAAATCAACGCCATCCTCTCACCTTGTTCGGATGTGTCGTTGCTCACAGCTGCGTATGTAGGTGAACGGATGAATTTAATTGCACCCAATATAAAGTGTACCGAAACACTAACCAGCAAGCTAAATTTCAGAGAATTTCAATTAATGCTCAATTTACCACATCCTGCTTTCCAACATGTAAATTCTTTGTCTGATAATATAATAATTTCTTATCCATTCGTTATTAAGCCCGATAAATCATCGGGCAGTAAAGGTATTTATATCATCAATAAAGAATCAGAACTGCAAGATAGATGGGATGACAGTGTTGCTAATTCTCTGAATAAAAAAGTAATTATTGAAAAAGAGATCCTCGGTCACCACCTTACCGCAGAAGGCACTATACGAAATGAAAAGGTAGAGCACTTATTTTTGTCGGACCGGATTACAGCTCCTCGTCCTTTTGTGGCTACATGGGGGCACATCATGCCCAGCGTACTGAGCCAAAATACACAGCTTCTAAAGGAAATAAAGTATCAAATCGAAAAGATAATGGGTGTGTTAAACTATGCTAGCGGACCTTTTGACGCTGACGTTGTTGTAGACAACGAAGAAAAGGTGTATATTATAGAAATCACCCCTAGACCAGGAGGCAACTCCCTCACAAAAATCATTTTAAACGCTTATGGCTTTGACATGGTTAAATATGCTGTACTTCACTCGCTAGGTATGGATTATAGTACACCACTGAACAGTTCGCCCAGGTTGACAAAGCTCATGCTGTTCGGTAAAACATATCCATCTATTTTAGAATATGATAAGGGTGACCTTATTGAATTAAGTAAACATCCAAACATCAAACACATCAGTTTGGATTACCCGCCGGGGACCGAATTGAGGCCCTTCACCAATGGTAAATATCGCGCCGGCGAGGTTGTGATTGAAGCGGAAAGTATGGAGGAAATTTACAAGATTGAAAAAGATATTATTGAACCCAAAATAAAATTTAACAAAAAATGAAAGCAACGGGCATATTAACGATGATTAAAAATCGTATGTCGAGAGAGAAATTGTACACCCAACCGGATTATTGGGACGCCAAAGCTGTAGAGTTAGAAGGAACTGCCGTATCGCTTTGGCCTAACAATAATCTAAACGAACTATATGAAAAAGAACACTTTGCATTTTATGAATCATGTGTTGGCAACATTGAGAACTTAGCTGTGATGGACTTAGGTTGTGGTGTAGGTAACGTAACCCGCTACTTCGCAAAAAGAAACGCAAATGTTTCAGGGCTTGATTTTTCAGAAAAGGCAATTGAAATAGCGCGCAAAAAATCTGTGATGTATCCCAATATAAATTATGTAGTAAAATCTATTTTTGATTTTTATGAACCAGAAAAGTATGACCTAATACATATCAGAACATGCTTGACTGTAGCTTGTAAAAATGCAGACGAACTGGATAAAGCTATCCAAAACATTGCCGGCAGTTTAAAACATAATGGCAAATGCCTGATTATAGAACCGATACATAGTAATTTTCTACATAGGGTTCTAAAGATGAATTTGCAAGAGTTTAAAAAAATACTGGAAAAAAACGGACTCGAAGTGAAGGAAACACGGCATTTGCATTTTGTTCCTGCCCGATTACTTTTAAGCTACTTCAACATACCCATGTTTATCACCAAACCTATTTATCATATCGGCCAATGGATAATGAATACTTTAGGATGGCAATGGGGAGATTACAAGGCCATATATGCAATAAAGAAGTAATTTGTAAATTTCGGAGAATTCGTCCTCAATTTTCCATCATGTAAATTTCAAGCGAAAAAATTGATGCTAAATTAGTAGGTTTGACCTTTGCCCGGAGTGTGTTGACGTTTCCGGTTCCTATCACACGCCACGTAGCATAGAACATAAAACATACATAGAATGGTAAACGACTGTGGATACACTTTATCTTTAAGGCCTGTTCGTAGAAACTTTTAGACAGATAACTTGTTATGTCATAGTATAGCTTGTAGAATTTAATCAGGCAATATTTTATAAAAAACAGTAGAACAATTACATTTTTGGATTTCACAATTGCGTTTTTGTTTAGTCTCATTGCTAATGTTACTTCATGTAAGGTATTTAGGTTGGGACGGGTGGCGAAGTGGTAGTTACCAAAAGGTGGCGACTATAATAAATATTATGACCCAAAAATAATTTGATTAAAAAATTAAAAGCTGTTTAGATTTTGTTTATTCTCCTCCTTCGTGTAAAGAACGCGATTTTAAAGCCCCTTGCCTATTATGGGCAAAATTTAGACAAGTTTTGACATTACAATCTGGCTCAAAGCGGGCATAGATTGCAACAATGAAACAATTACGGCTACTATTATAATTAATGTTAATATACAGAGTCGCAAAACTTTATGCCTCAAAATTATGTCGGTTGTAAAAACAAATGAGGTAAACATTGGTAATAGAAGTGATACTTGCCATGTTTGTCTTACTTCAACAGATACGAAGTAAATGTAAGTAAGCATGTAAGACAAAATGCAAAATAATGAAAGTACTAACCAGTCCTTATCAGGCTTTTTCAAATAGTAAAAAAATATTATAACTGAAGATAGAAACCCTACACCAATACTTAGTATTGTACCAGAGTTCAAAAATACATGAAAAAATGTTTTAATTAAGTCTAATCGGGGTAAAGGTACATTAAGGTGGTAAACTCCTCCACCTACTGGGAAGATGCCTTTGAATAAATAGCGTAATCTACCTTCCAAATAATACCTGAGGGGATGGTTCTTTTTTAGCGCTTTACGAAAACGAACAAGAATCTGCCTTGAATGCTCGACATTAGCCAAATAAACAGCACTATCCATTGTTTGAGGATTAAATGGCTTGAAACCTAATTCGCGGGCTAATATGAGCGAATCAACGGTAAGTCCTTCTGTAAATAAATGATTTGGGAATATAGTAACAGGTATTTCAGTGCTGTCATTGACCAAATATTTAGCGAACCACCTTCCATGTGAATTTTTAGTCCAGTAAGTGTAATCTCCACCAAAGCCCGCAATTAGTTTTCTGATTTCACAATAAGGAGGTACGTTCATAGTACAAAACATTGTTCCATCGAAGGGCTCAAATTTCTTTAATGACAAAAAATTACGAACAACCCAACATGTTTCTATTACTAGGGCTACTGAAAGGAATAATGTGAAACGATTTAATATTGTAGAGAAATTAATCGGCTTTCTATCGGCTTTATAAATATAATAGAAATACAACGGTATAAACACACCCAAGTACGGACGAAGAAACAGGGCTAATGCGTAAAAAAGCCCTGAAAAAAATAAGAAATTCATTTTTAAGTTGCGTGCATAATGGAATAAACACCAAATGCTTAATGTTAAAAAAGCTGTTGAGAAACATTCAGGTAGAAAACGGTTTTGGAAGCGTGATAGCGGGTAGTTAAAACTTACCAGTAATATGAAAAAAACATATGCAACGGCACTATTGGTTTTATGATATAAGATTCGACCAGCAGCAAATTTTGAAACCGCCAGGGCAAAAACCTGCAAAATCAAAAAAGCATTAACCGCACCTTCTTTGGAAAAAAAGATACGCAGAGGTAAATAAATAATCGCCATGCCTGGGAGCCGATAAATACTCGGGGTGTAAGGAGGTTTTTCATCGTTGGAATAAGTACCATGCTCATATAAGTTCTCACTCAACCTGAGATAAGTTACAGCATCTCCACGGATCGATGTCCAGTATCCCGGGTCTATACCCATTTCACCGTAAAATATGAGAAATTGAAAGTATCCGGTAAACAACAACCATACGATGTATAGAGTGTGGTTTTCTGGTCTGAAAATTCTTTTAAGAAAATTAATCATTCTCATTTTGTTTTGGGGTATAAACCGATTAGTGATTTATTGTTTCACAAATTGTAAACATATTTTAATATTTCCAAACCCGATAGGGTCTTAGAACCTTATTAAATAATCTGAGTAGAGTGTGCTGCGCATGGATAGGTAGTTTAAACTTAATCCTATTGTTTAAGTGTAAATTTGAATAAAAATATTTCAGTAACACTTTAATTGCTAAAATAATACCGAAACTAAGCTCATCCAAATAAAAGTCAATCCGCTAAAAGTATCAGAATAGTAAGGCAACATATCCTGTCTCCTATTGAGTGATGTGATGCGGCCGCAAGGATTTTCGTAATATAAAAAGATGTATGATGCGGGACGCGAAGCAACACTGAGTGTAGCAAGCCGAATGTAGCCAGATCTGAAATAAAAACTACACTGTAAAAAACCTGAATACCGCCAATACGACATGTATTTAAACATAAAATATTCCAGTACAAAAATCAGCAGCGCTCCTGGCAATAATATTTACCTTCGCTTTTACCGGACTATTCAGCATAAATTATTTGTGTTTGTATTCAGCTTGGGTGATGTATGCAGCTATAAAGGAATTTAAGGAAATTCAGATGAACGCAAAACCTTTTGTAACTAAGAAGGGTGAGATGTTGCAAGGTGCTATTACGGCTAAACCCTGATAGGTAATCCTTTAAAGTTTACCTGTTATAGGCAAAAGTGGAACATTAAAAAGAATTTTAATTGCTCCAAAGACCTAAACAGTCAAATTAAATCTTGACTTTAACAATAGTGTTTACTCTTAAAATATTTTTAATCTACTGTGTAATTTCATTAGCATGGTATGGTAAAACAAATGCAGGTGCCACCCAGCGGGCTATCTTCAATCCAGATTTTGCCGTTCAGGGAGTCAATGATTTTTTTACAAATAGCTAGGCCGATTCCGCTTCCCTGATACTCATGATTGCGATGTAATCGCTGAAACATGATAAACACTTTCTGGCGATAAGGGGCGGGTATTCCGATACCATTATCAGCAATAGAAAAAAGGTGTTCGCGCTCCGATGGTTTGTAGTAGATGTGCACCTTCGGCACCTTACTTTCATTATATTTTAATGCGTTGCCGATAAGGTTTTGGAGCAAACGTACCATGTAAGTGCGTTCTGCATTTACGGAAGGCAATTTATCTGCGTGAATTACGGCATTGTTTTTCACTATCTCGTCATGTAAGAGTTGTTTCACTTCATTCAACACATCGTTCATACACACTTCTTCTCTGTGCTCCACTGCATTAATCTTAGATAAACTCAATAAACTGTTGATGACGTTAAGCATGTGCTTGGCGCCATCGTTCAAAAATTTCAGGTAGTCAGTTTGCTCGGGGGTGATGTTGTCCCCTAAGCTGCGGGTGAGTAATTGAGAGTAGTTGGTTACCATGCGTAATGGTTCCTTCATATCGTGCGAAGCCACGTGTACAAATTGAGTAAGATCGTAGTTCATGGCTTCCAGTTTGCGTGCATAACTTTCTATTTCGGCATTTTTTTTCTTGAGTAATTCCTGTTCTTTTTTACCTTCTTCGAGTTGCAGCCGCAATTTGGTATCGTTTATTTCTGCAAGTTTATTCAGCTTGTGCATCTCTTCCCGCTGCTTGATATAGTGCAATAATTTTTCGTTGGCTTCGCGGTGTTTCCCCAGTTCTGCAAGCGATTCAGCCCAATAGCGATAAATGTCAAAATTTTCCACTACTTTCCCCATTTCCCGATAGCAATTTTCCGCCTCACTAAACCATTTATTGGCGAGTTCGTACTCTCCCACGATTTGATATGTACGGCCCGCCAGAAAGTAAATACTCAACTCAAAATGCTTGTTCACCTGATTACGAACGCGGGCAATTGCTTTTTCGATACACTCAATCGCCTCTGATTTTCTCCCGCACTCAGCGTTTACCAACCCTGAATTGGCCGTGGCAATGCAAAAAGGGGGTACATCATTTGTGCCATTAACCAGTTCAATTGCTTTCTGGTAATTTTCCAGGGCTTTTTCTGTGTCCCCGTTCTTATGAGCAAATACACCAAAAGAGATATAGCAGCGAGCCAGCCCGCCCTTATCATTAACTTTCTGAAAGCATTCAAAAGCTTTTTGCAGGTAATCTTTGGTTAAAGTAGTCAGCCCCAGGTCCTGATAGATTATTGACTGATTTAGATAAGAACGCGCCAAGGTTAACGTACCTCTTTCGTCCAAATCGGGCTTGCCTTCGAGCAGGCGCACGGACTCATCGTAGGCATCTTTTGATTCAATAAAAGCCCCCAAATAATCATAGTTGAGGCCTATACGGCGGTAGTATTCCGAAATTGTAACAGCATCGTCTTTCTCGTTGTAAAATGGCATTACCTCCTTTATCGTCTCTATGGATTTGGCAAACTCGTTGGTAATTTCGGAGTAGTAATGGGTCAGTTCGGAACATGCTTTTGTAATCAGGTCTTTATCTCCCGTAAGTTTGGCGAGGTTGAGGGCTTCTGTCCCCAGATGCGCACACGACTTGTTCCGAAGTTTTTTTTGCTCTTCAAACTCGGCCAACAATCGGTTAACCTGCTTCACTACATCCTGAGTGACAGCTTCATCCATACAATGCATCATTACTATTTACGAAAAATAGCAAAAAAAGTTTATACCAACAAGCCAAAGTGGTTATTGATGATATGTACCGCTCCCAACAGTCGGGCTTCCCCCAGCCCGGAGTGCAGATAGTAAGTTTTATCAAAACTGGTCAGTTCTTTCATAAAGCGAAAGAGCAGTTCCTCGCGGTCGTCAGGGTTGCTGCGCTGGTTGTCTTTTTGCCACTCTACATCAATATCACAGAGTATATAAAGCGCGACCGGAGAGTGTTGAATGTGCTCTATCAGCCAGTCCGGCACGTGCCATCCGTAAAACTCCAGCCATATTTTGATGTTGAGCAAACAGTTGTCGCTAAAAACAAACCTGTGTGGTAATGAGAGCGCTTTGGTCTCTTCTGCAATGATTTCCCGCGCTATTTCATAAACATCATCGCAGGTGTAGGGGCGTTGTATTTTGTCAATGTAACCGCGTGAAATGTCGGGTAAACACACAGTGCCGAAGTGCTGTGCCAGTTGCGTGGCCAGGGTAGTTTTACCGGTACTCTCCGGACCGGTTATGGCTATAATTTTTGCTTCCACTGTGCGTATCCGTAAAGCGCCATACAGGCCAGTAACAAATATAGCGATGAAGTTATATATGCCGACTTGAGCAAAAACTGGATTGCAAGGGCAACATCCACAAGTATCCAAATCAGCCAGCTTTGCAATACTTTACGGGCTGTGTACCAGGTAGCTAAAAAACTAAATAATGTAGTGGCAGAGTCAAGGTAGCTGTAAGCATTACCCAAAGCGGAAAATAAGTACCCGAAAGGCAGCACCAGCACTGCGCATAATGCTACGGGCAGCCACATTTCTTTCAGCGGGCGCGATACATATACATCGGCAAACGTGTTGCTGTGGGTTTTCCAGTAATACAAGCCATATATACCGGCAAACACGTAGTAAGTTTGTACCAGCGCATCCTGATAGTATTTAACGTGTACATCAAAGATGATATACAATACAGCACCGGCTATACCGAAGGGCCAGCACCAGATGATGCCACGAGCTGCCAGCCATACATAAAGCAAAGTGCATACGGCTGCCGATGTTTCTAAGAGTTTCATATAAGATAAGCTCCCGAGGCACTTACGGTAAGTTGATAACGCCTGCCCATAACCAAGGCGCGATTATCGGGTATATGACCGGCAGGGAAGCCAAAACACACCGGATAATCATATTCGCTCAAATGCTCGGCAATGATTTCTTCGGCAGTACAACCAAAAGGCACCTTGTTATCTTTCATCTCTGTGAAACTGCCTACTATAACTCCTGCCAAATCGCGGAGTTTGCCGCTTCGTTTGAGGTTCATCATCATTCTGTCAACATGATAAAGGTATTCGTCCAGGTCTTCGAGAAACAGCAATTTGCCACATGTGTTGAACACACTGTGCGTACCGGTAATGCTGTAAAGTATGGAAAGGTTACCTCCGGTAAGTACGCCACCGGCACTTCCCAACCTGTTAAGCGGATGCGGGGGTACTTCAAATTCTTTTTTAATGCCAAACAACTCACTTCGCAACGCCTCCAGCGACTCGGCAGTAGCAGTGGCAAAGTTAAAGGGCATGGGAGCATGCAGGGTTTGAATGCCAAGTGTATTCGTAATGTGCGTATGCAAAAAGGTGACATCGCTAAAACCCACTATCCATTTCGGATTTGCCAGAAACGAGTCATAGCGAATGGCGTCCATCATGCGCACAGTGCCGTAGCCGCCGCGTGCGCAAATAACCGCGCGGACCTCAGCATCATCGAGCGCCGCCTGAAAATCTTCTGCGCGAAGGGTGTCGGTGCCGGCAAACTGCCTGTATTCTGCACCAATAGTTTTTCCGATTTTTACGTTCAGGCCCCAGCTTTCAAACAAGTTTATGGCCGGCTGCACTTCTTCAAACGTTATTTTTCGGGCTGTGCTGAGCAGATAAACTGTATCGCCCGTTTTGAGGGCGGGGGGTCGTAAGAGCATGGAGCAAAATAATACAGACCGCCCGTGATTTCAAACAAGCATTGCATGATGCGTCTGTATGTGTAGGTCAAATTGAATATTTATGATAACTGAAACAGGCGTTTAGTTACTCCGGTACAAATTTATATTCCTGATGCACCCCGATTATTTGTGGAGTGTAGCAGGAAAGGGAGGTGTTGAAGTGTAAGGAGAAAAGTTAGCGAATGTGAGTATTTTGGTTAGGATGTGGTTATTTGCGGGTCGCAGGATTGTTGCTGTGAAGTAGGTTAGATGAGGATCACGGGGCGCGCGCCCCGAAACATCCGCTTATCACGTTAAATTTATTCTTTATACAAGACATCACGGCAACACTTGCTTAGCTATGCTGCTTAGCGTAATACAAGGGCTGCCATTGCGTTTGCTTGGGTGAGGGATGCGCAGGGCGCGAGCATAGCGAAGCGGCCCCGCCCGTACCTATGAAAATAAACAATACACGGGCGGGGCGGGAGCGAAGCGTACCCCGAAGCCAGCCCGACCCCGATGCTGTGCGTGAGGTACGAGCGCACAGCATCGGGGGCACCCCCTTATAATTAAATTGGGAAATTAATGACCCCGTAGTGGTTACAGTTTTTGAAGCAAAACACAATTGATAATGCCCGCGCAAATTTTCAAACTAACACCGGCAGCGTTTGGTACTTTGAAGAGTTATTAATGTGTACGTTTCAATGAAAAAAGATGATTGCCGGACAAGACCAAAATAGTTGGGGTTAAAACTGGCGGCACTGACCCTTTATGGCGCTTGATTTTATATTAAAATTTTTCAATATATAATTGGCCCGGCGCAGTTGTTATGATATAGTCATAAGGCGTATGCTACCGCTGAGCTGTAACAGGTTGCTTAGGGGCGGTGTTTGTATCGGTTTTTAAATAGATGTTCCAATCAATCGGATTTTTAACTCTGTTTTTTTGCAAGGCGAGGGTAATGACTTCATCCATCGTTTTCACGAAGTGAAACTTCATGTTTTTGATGTATGCCGGATTTATTTGCTGCACATCGCGGGCATTGTGGTGGCACATGATGATTTCACGCATGCCAGCCCGCTTGGCAGCGAGGATTTTTTCTTTAATACCGCCCACGGGCATCACTTTGCCCCGCAGCGTAATTTCACCGGTCATAGCTAAATAAGGTTTTGCCCTTCGCTGGGTAAAGAGCGAGGCGAGGGCAGTGAGTATGGTGATGCCGGCGCTTGGGCCATCTTTAGGGGTGGCTCCTTCCGGAAAATGCAGATGAATATCCACTTTGGCGAATATCCCATCGGGGATACCGAGACGGGCAGCGTTACTTTTCAGGTAAGTGACGGCTGTGGTGGCGCTTTCTTTCATTACATTGCCGAGGTTTCCGGTGAGGATAATTTGCCCGGTGCCTCTGCTTGCGGTCGCTTCAATGAACAGAATGTCGCCTCCAACCGGTGTCCAGGCGAGGCCTACTGCCACTCCCGGGATATTTTCTTCGTTGTAAATGCTTTTATCGAATTTTTGAGGGCCGAGAATTTTTACTAAGTCGTGCGATTTAATAACCGGGCTGTACCGTTCGCCTGTTGCTACTTTTTTGGCGATGTGGCGCATCACCGATGCCAGTTGCCTGTCTAGCTCGCGCACTCCGCTTTCTTTGGTGTATTCTTCAATCAGCTGTTCCAGCACTTTGTCAGAAATGCTTACCTGCCTGGGCTTGAGACCGTGGTTGGTAATCTGCTTGGGGATGAGATGTTTTTTGGCTATCTCAATTTTCTCTTCTACGCTGTAGCCCTCAATGGGGATAATTTCCATGCGGTCGCGCAGAGCAGGTTGTATGGTTTGCAGTGTGTTGGCTGTAGCAATAAAAAGTACTTTGCTTAAGTCATATTCTAACTCCAGATAGTTGTCGTAAAAGGCGTTGTTTTGCTCGGGGTCCAATACCTCTAACAATGCGCTGGAAGGGTCTCCTTTGTAATCAGCGCCCACTTTATCTATTTCATCTAAAATGAACACAGGGTTGCTGCTGCCGGCTTTCTTCAAACTTTGTATGATGCGCCCGGGCATGGCGCCTATGTACGTTTTACGGTGCCCGCGTATTTCTGCCTCATCGTGTAATCCGCCCAGGGCAATGCGCACGTATTTGCGCCCCAGTGCATTGGCAATGCTCTGCCCGAGCGATGTTTTCCCTACGCCGGGCGGCCCCACCAAACATAAGATGGGGCTTTTCATATCACCCTTGAGTTTAAGCACAGCCAGATATTCCAGCACACGCTCTTTTACTTTCTCAATACCGTAGTGGTCTTTGTCCAAAACCTTGCGGGCGTTGTTGATGTCAAAATTGTCTTGTGTGTATATCCCCCAGGGCAAGTCCAGTATCAAATCAACATAATTCAACACCACCGAATACTCCGCAGCCGCAGGGTTCATTCGCTGTAGCTTTTCTAACTCTTTCTCTACCTGTTCTTTAGCTTTTTGAGGTAAAGTGAGCTTAGATAGTTTTTCTTTGAGCCGCTCTACGTCTTTATCGGCACTCGTAATACCGAGTTCGTCCTGGATGGTTTTGAGTTGCTGCGACAAAAAGTAATCGCGCTGCTGCTTGTCAATATCCTGCTTTACCTTGGCTTGAATGTCGTTTTTCATTTTGAGCATCTGCAGCTCGCGGTTGAGCGCCTCCAGCACCAAGCGCACGCGCTCTTTCATGTCGGCTACCTCCAGCAGTTTCTGTTTTTCGGAGTTGGGGATATTCAGGTTGCTGGAGATAAAATGAATGAGCGTGATGGGATTTGCGATGTTTTTTAAAACAATGGTGGCTTCGCTGGGTATTTGCGGGTTGAGTTTGATGATTTCGGCAGCGAGGTCTTTAACCGTGAGTACCGATGCCTCAAATTCTTTGTCGTCCACCGGCATGATATCCTGCAGCGGCTCTACACTGGCGAGCATAAACGGTTCGTTGCTCACCAATGCTTTTGCCATAAAGCGATGCCTGCCTTGTATAATAGCGGTGGTGCTACCATCGGGCATTTTGATGAGGCGCATAATCTGCGCCACAGTGCCAATCGAAAATAAGTCGTTAAACTCCGGCTCCTCTATAGAGCCGTCCACCTGCCCCAAAACTCCAATCAGGCGATGCTCCTTGTAGGCATACTTGATGGCTTGAATACTCTTATCGCGCCCGATAGTGATGGGCAATACCACGCCCGGAAAAAGTATGGTGTTTCGCAGCGGTAATATCGGAAGGGCCTCCGGAATATCTATCTTTTTCCCGTCTGCCCCGTCTTCATCGGGCAGAATGGGCAAAAAGTCCACTTCTTCGTCTGTATCAGAGTTTTGAAAAAACCGCAAATCGTTCATAACCACAAATAAATACAAAATTGGGGTTGTGAAAGTAACCCAATACGCGTGCCAATGTAATTTTGGCGCATTAAACAGGGTGATTTCCTGAAAATAAGGCAGATTGCCTATGGTAAGTGAGGTTAACAATGTTTGCTGTACCGAATAACTGACACTATTGGTTTAACTAAAGCAATGTGTATTGATATTTTCAAAGTGTTAAAGACAGTAATATTATCTGCATCGCCAATTAAGCTGTCTCTTCAATCATGCTAAGACACAACAGCGTTAAACCGCATGCCACAAACCGTTTCAGCGCCAGTATGCGCGCAGTTGTGACGAAATACCACATGCCGGGTGAGTGAAAACGATATTTGAAATATTAATAAAAGATTATATTTTTTATTTTCTAAATATATAGCCAGTATTTACAGATGGCAGCTTACGGAGTATTACCGGTAATAATCTGAAAGCCCGAGTAGGGTTGCAAAGCTGCAGGGATGCGTATCCCCTCTGGCGTCTGGTGGTTTTCTAACAACGCAGCTACAATGCGCGGCAAAGCCAGGGCGCTGCCGTTAAGGGTATGTACCAGGCGTATTTTTTTGTTCTCATCCCGAAAACGGGTCTTCATCCGATTGCTCTGGAAGGTCTCAAAGTTTGATACGGAGCTTACCTCTAACCATCGCTGCTGCGCTGCACTGTAAACTTCAAAATCGTACGTGAGTGCCGAAGCGAAACTCATATCGCCACCGCAAAGCCGCACAATACGGTAGGGCAACTCAAGCGCCTGTAAAAGTTGCTCTACGTGTGTTACCATTTCGTCTAACGTATCGTAGCTTTTATCAGGGTGCGCTATCTGCACGATTTCAACTTTCTCAAACTGGTGTACGCGATTAAGCCCACGCACATCTTTGCCGTAGCTGCCCGCTTCGCGTCGGAAACAGGGAGAATATGCTACAAACTTCAGAGGCAGTGACTTCTCATCCAGTATATCATCGCGAACGATGTTAGTGACAGGCACTTCTGCCGTTGGAATGAGGTAGAAATCATCTTCCGTTACGTGGTACATCTGGCCCTCTTTGTCAGGTAGCTGACCGGTGCCGAATGCTGTGGCACTATTGACAAGATACGGCGGAACTACTTCGCGATAGCCGGCTTCCAGCGCGCGGTCGAGAAAAAATGCTACCAGCGCGCGTTGCAACCTGGCGCCTTTGCCCATGTAAACCGGAAACCCCGCTCCGGTGATTTTTACTCCCAGTTCTAAACTGAATAAACCGTACTGCTCAGCCAACTCCCAGTGGGGTTTGGCGCCCTGCGGAAGTTCCGGCAGTTTGCCATGCTGCTTCACTACCAGGTTGTCTTCCGCACTACGCCCTTCAGGTACCAAACGATGCGGAAGGTTGGGTAACCGCACAAGAAGATTCTGCTGCTCCTGCTCTACCTCAGTAAGCTGCTGTTCAAGTTGTCTGGATTGTTCTTTGAGCTGCGCGGTAGCGCTCTTGCGCTCCTCTGCCTCCTGGCGCCTGCCCTGCTTAAAGAGTTCACCGATTTCTTTGGCGAGTTTGTTTTGCTCGGCTAAGTTATTATCAAGTTGTTTTTGGATTTGGCGACGCTTTTCGTCTGCAGTCAGAATTTCATCTACCAGATGCAGCTCGGGAAAATGTTTTTTTGCCAAGCGTGCCTTCACTTCATCAGGATGAGCGCGCAGGTAAGCAATTTCAAGCATACTGAACAATTGCGCTGCAATGATAAAAAGGATATGCGGAGTTGAGGTGGGAGATTATAATCGGGTATGAGTAGAGTGCGGGGTAGGGTACTCGGTCAGACCTTGGTCTGACCAAGGCGCCTTCATATATTATTGCTCATACCACCTGTAGTTACACAGGTTTCACAGAATGGAATAACACATAATCACAACACAGTTTTTACGAACATTACCGCAACATCAACATATCAGGTTGAACGAAATGAATAGATTAGTGTAGTTCCTGCGCCTCACAAACAAAAGAAAGAACCCGAAAAGTTACTGCTTTACAAATGTTGAACAAAGTAAATCGTTTCAATGGTGAACGTTAAACAAACAGACGTAACAACTGTTAACACAGATAACTATCCACTCAAGCTCTTCGCCTGAACCTGCGCATAATACCCTACCGGCGCTGTGTTAAGGAAGAGTAAATTCTACGGTAATAATTAACGGTAGCATGCCGGGATTACGCACGTAGTACCGCCACAAATTACCATCAAAGGGTTACCGATAAAAGAAATACAAACCGTAAATAAAATAAAAACAAGTTAAAAGCGCTTTGTAATGTGGTCTATGTTCATAAATTCGCGACCCCTTTGAAAAATTGTTTGCATTTTGTTTGAAATCGTGTAAGTTTCAATCGTTTTAATGCAGACGAAGGCACCAATAGCGAATTATGGCAACTAAATCTATAAACTTACATGCTGCCCTTCAGGACTACTTCGGGTTCAGTAGTTTCAAAGGCAATCAGGAAAAAATCATCCGCTCTCTGTTGAGTGGTAAAGACACCTTCGTAATTATGCCCACCGGGGGCGGCAAATCGCTATGCTACCAGTTACCGGCCGTACTCATGGATGGCGTTGCCATCATCATCTCTCCGCTCATCGCGCTTATGAAAAACCAGGTAGATTTGGTGCGAAACTACTCTGCTAAAGACGATATTGCACACTTTCTCAATTCATCACTCACGCGGGGCCAACGCACGGCGGTTATTAAAGACATCAAATCGGGCAAAACCAAAATGCTCTACGTGGCGCCCGAAACCCTCACCAAACAAGACACCATCGACCTCTTCAAAGAAGTGAAAGTGAGTTTTATTGCGGTGGACGAGGCGCACTGTATATCGGAGTGGGGGCACGATTTCAGACCCGAGTACAGACGCATTAAAGAAATTATCCATGAAATTAAACAGGAGTTCCCGATAATTGCTCTCACCGCGACGGCAACGCCTAAAGTGCAGAGCGACATCCTCAAAACCTTAGAGCTGCGCAAGCCCGATATTTACATTTCCTCATTTAATCGCCCTAACCTGTATTACGAAGTTCGCCCCAAAAAAACTCCTCAGCTCGCCATTAAAAACATGGTGCAGTTCATCAAACAGCGCCCGGGCAAGAGCGGCATAGTTTACGTCATTAATCGCAAAACTGCCGATGACCTGGCTGAAGTGCTGCGCGCCAATGGCATCAAGGCCGGCTCCTACCACGCCGGCTTAGACAGCAAAATACGTACCCAAACGCAAGACGCCTTCCTCATGGAAGAGTTAGACGTCATCGTAGCCACCATCGCCTTCGGTATGGGAATAGACAAACCCGACATTCGCTTTGTCATCCACTACGATATGCCCAAGAGTTTAGAAAACTACTACCAGGAAACCGGCCGCAGCGGGCGCGACGGGCTTGATGGCGAGTGCATCGTGTACTTTTCATACAAAGACATCGGCAAATTAGAAAAACTGCTCCGCGATAAAACCGTTGCTGAGCGTGAGCGCAATATCCAGCTCATCAACGAGAGTGTGGCGTATATTGAAAGCGCAGAGTGCCGCAGAAAATTCCTGCTCCACTATTTTGGCGAAGAGTTCAACGAAAAAGATTGCGGCAAAATGTGCGACAACTGCCGCCACCCTAAAGAAAAGATAGACGTAACCAAAGAAACCAAAACCGCCATCGAACTGGTTAAGGCCGTTAAAGAAAAACATGACCTTCCTTACCTCGTAAAAATTCTCCTCGGTAAAAAAGTAAAAGAACTCACCGACTTTAAATACGACCGCAGTCCTTTCTTCGGTATCGGTGCCGATAAAGACGAGCACTTCTGGAACTCCGTCATCCGCAACGCTATGATGCGGGGGCTGCTCGATAAAGACATCGAAAAATACGGATTGATAAAACTTACTAGCAAATCAGAAGCATTCCTCAAAAAACCTACCAAAGTGATGGTAGCCGTGAACCACAACTTTGATGACGATGGCACCGATGTGGTAGTAGAAACCGGCGGTAAAGCCGTACTCGACCCCAACCTGTACAAAATGCTCAAAGAGCTGCAACAAAAAATCGGCAGGCAAAATAACCTGCCACCGTACGTCATTTTTCAGGATTTCTCCCTCGAGGAAATGGCAACCCGCTACCCCATCACCATGGAGGAGCTCATCACCATCAACGGCGTTAGCAAAGGCAAAGCCGAGCGCTACGGCAAACCCTTCATTGAGCTTATAAAAAAATATGTAGAAGAAAATGAGATAGACCGCCCCACCGAGTTTCACGTAAAAACCGTTGCCTCTAAAGGCACCGAAAAAATCCGCATCATCCAGGGCATAGACAAGCGCATCCCGATTGACGAGCTTGCCAAAACCCTTAACATGAAACGCCACGACCTCATCAGCGAAATTGAAAGCATCGTCAACAGCGGCACCAAAATCAACCTCGACTACCACCTGCGCGAGCGCATTGACGATGAACTGATGGGCTACATCTACGAATACCTGCGCGAACACCCCACCGGCTCCATAGATGAAATGTATGAAGAGTTTAAAAATGACGATGTTGACATTGACGACCTTCGCCTCATGCGTGTCAAATTCATCAGCGAAATGGGCAACTGATAACCGCCTGCCCGTAGCGCAACAAATTTTATATTAGAAAAATATATTATGTTTTTTTGGGGTGCCCCCGCTGCGTCTTGCTCGTACCTCTTCCGCCGCCGGGGGGGCGGGCTGAGCCGCACCAAGCCCCCGCCGCGCCCGCGCCACCGGCGGGGGCGCGGCTGCGGGCTTTCCGCTCGCATCCCTCACCCGAGCGTGAACGACACGGCAGCAGCATACCTGCGTAACAGCCGGTTGATGCGCTACCGTACTCCAGCGCTTATTTATGAAACGTATAATCTGTTACCAGCGAACCTTGCTCACCGCTGGTGCTTTGCGATATCAGCAAATAACCCTGCGCGCTGATTTTATTGAGGGTTTTAACGATAGTGCGCATGTTCTCAATCACATTCTTTTCGCTAAAGGGCAATAGCTCCACTTCCTCAACCTTACCATCCTCATATACGATAATGATGCGTGAGTTAACGTACCCGCCGCCTAACCCTACGGCACGGTTGCAGTCAAATACGCGCATAATGGCGTAGCCGTTCGGTACGGCATGTACGGCGGTTGCCAGTATCAATAACAAAAAGAGAATTGTAGTTTTCATAGTTAGTGTGTTTGAGAATATCAATACAACTGCTGCATATCACATTACCGCAGCAGTTTGTTTTTTCATCAGGTTTACCTTGCCCTCGCCAATGCGCTCCACCCGGCTGAAAAGTGAATACCGGCTGTCAAACAAAAACTGCAACAGCAATTTCATCCACGAGGTGTGATAGCGGATATTGTTGTAATACTCCGGTGCAATGGCGCGTATTTTGGGCAGGTTGTTCCAGGGTACCGAAGGAAAATCGTGATGCTCGTTGTGATAGCCCACATTGAGCGCCACGTAATTAATAGGCCCGTAGTAGCTGAAAGTTTCCTGCGAGCCATCGGGTGTGTAATGCTCCTGTATCCAGCGCGCCCCCACGGGATGCAGCCCTATCGAAAGGAAAAATGAAAAAGCAAGATACAACAAGCCGGCCCACCCGCAGAAATACACGATGCATACATCATAAACAATAGCGGCAATTAAATTGTACCAGCTCCACTTGCTCCACATGGTAATGGCTTTGAGGCGCGGCGGGCGCGTAAGCTGAAATACCGGAAAGAAAGCCAGCCAGAGCGCTTTGCCCAGCGGGGTGTTGCCAATGAGGCGCGCTTCCCAACGGTTGGCGATGTCGGCATCGTAGTCATAGTCGCCCTGATGCGCGTGGTGTTTCAGGTGATAAACAAAAAACCCCATTGAGCCCGGAAAAAGATTTGGCAGGTCAGCGAGGATGGCTGTCCAGCGGTTCCAGCTTTTGTTGGTAAATATGAGGTTGTGGCTTGCTTCGTGTATAATTACATACATGCAATGGTTGGCGAAAGCGCCAATCAGGTACGCCACAATAAACGCAAGCCACCAATACGACATACCAAGTTGCCCCATCCAATAGGCAATGGACGTTTGCAGCGCCAATACAAAAAGCATGATGAGAAACGTATAAGGATTTTTCCCCATCAATTTTTTGATTTCGGGGTACTTTTGAATTAGCTCACGGGTACGCTGCGGGTGCGGCTGGTCGAGCTGCGAGCGGTGAAAGTCATTTTGCATGGTGTGGTAAAAATAACCAACATTATGAAACTATTACCATAATACCTTGGCGCTGCATAGATGCTGGGTCTTACATTGTTCTTTATAATTCTTTTATTTTTATGTAAACATGTTTTGATGGTAATTCACAATCAAAAGGTTAACCTCTAAACCAAGCTCATCAAAACAAAAGTTGGAGTATTAAAATTTTTACAACAATCATACAACTTATTATATTCCAATAAAATGATGGGGCACATCCGCAACGTGTTCTGAAAGCAAGAAAGATTAAAGCAAAAGGTAAATGAATAAACACTAAAGGAAAGTAAGACCAAAGAAATCCCACAAAAAAAAATTCAAAATAGAAAGAAGAAACACAACAAGCCAGCCAAATTGTCACATTAAAATTTCCATCTTCTGCTATTTTTTCCGAAACAATTCAATGGCACTTGAGTTGCAAAGCAAATTGCGTAAACCGATTAGTTAACCCAAAAAACATACAACTATGACACTCGTAACTGTAAAACCCGACACCGGACGTTTAACATTCCCAAGCATCAGCAGCTTTATTGACAGCTTCTTTGAAAGCGAGTTTCCCACTTTCGCACACCGCGAGTTTTTTAAAACACCGGCTCTGGTAAACATCAAAGACACCAACGACAGCTACGTGATTGAGGTTGCAGCGCCGGGATTTAAAAAAGAAGATTTCAGTGTGAAAGTTGAGGGTAACTTGCTGAACATCTCGGCAGTTACAAAAAATGAGACAGAAATGTCTGATGAAAAGTACACCCGCCGGGAGTTTAACATGTCATCCTTCACCCGTAGTTTCACCCTGCCCAAAACCGTTGAAACAACTAGAATATCAGGAGCTTATGAAAACGGCATCCTGAAAATTACATTGCCCAAACGCGAAGAAGCCAAGAATGGTACAGCGTTTGAGGTAACTATATCATAATCCCGATGTATCTTTCGGGAAGGGTTTTAGGGTTGAACAAAGCCCCCTGCTCACGCAGGCGGGCTTTTTCTTTTCTTCTCAGTGCGTCAGAGATTAACGTTTTTGCCGCTCGCTATAGTTTTTATGCGTTTGTGTTACGGTTCTGAATTTCTGTGTTGCATTTTCAGTACTTAGTTTTTCATACCAACGAACGCCAAACTTGCTTATGCGAATAAATTCATCACCATCCCGATTATTGTGAAGGTTCAAATCACAGCGATAATCCGGCAAAACGTATTTAGAAAAAATATAATGTATAGCCAAATAACATAAGCCGTGCTATTGAATTTTGTACGATTGTGCGTGCGAGGCATATATTGCGGCGTGTTTCGCAAACTGTTCGTTAGTGTTGTAGTAACGGTAGCAGCGCTTTTAGCAGCAGAAGTGGCGCTCCGCTGTTGTGGTTTTAAACCGGGCAAGTACATTTACTCGCCCTGGATAAAAGAAATAAACCCCGATACGCTGCGGGCATTGCATGGTTTTGCGGCAGATAGCGAAGGCGTTTTTAAAATCCACCCGGCGGCTCGCCTTTGGATTGACTCGGTGATTGGCGCAGAGTGCGATAACCGACATTATACAACAGACCGCAGCACATTACCGTGGCAGGTACACGAAGTTTACTCGCTGCATTACGAAATGCTGCTTGTGATACACGGCTTGGTAAAAAACGAACTCAGCACACGCTACCATACCCTGAAAAGCAAAGTAAATATGAGTGAGCTGGAGAAAGCGCTGATAGCATATGTGCAGCATCCTGTTAACGAAGACGGTTTCCGCAGCATTGCATTTAAGCCATATCCCGGTGCAAAAAAAATACTACTGCTGGGCGACTCCTTTACCTGGGGACACTCTGCCCATAACATCACCGGTTCTTTTGCCGACTGTTTACTCGCGCGCGGCTACGCAGTTTACAACACCGGCATCAGCGGAGCCGACCCGGCGCAGTACCTGATGATTGCAAAACGATACATCCCCGTCCTGAAACCCGATGTGGTAATTGTCAATTTTTACAGCGGCAACGATGTGATTTACTTTGACCGCACACCGGAGCCGTACCAACCATTGTTTTATGCCACAAACGCCGGCAACATCATATCGCACCCGCAGCACTGTTACCTTCGCAGCGCTGATAGTGCCTATCGTTTTGCCATGGCATGTAGCTACATACCGCTGCGCACGCTGTTCAACAAACTTAGCGCCACCACGGCGCTGAGCACACTGTTGTGGAAAGTTCTTGCCAAATCAGACCTTCTTCATACCAACCCAATAGGTTTTGATGAATACTTTGAACGCTCCATCGCCTTAAAAAGAAAAACACCCACCGCCAATGACGTATTACCGCAAATCGCAACGCTGGCACAAAGCCACGGAGCGCGTTGCGAGTTTGTTTTTATTCCCGAGTTACTGCCCTTGCGCAGGTTGAGCAACCCCGCGCATTACAGGGGACTCTCGCGGCAAATTCCTTTCTTAGTGCCTCAAGAGATTACTCCGGCACACTACAAAACAGAAGACGGGCACTTTAATGAAGCCGGTCATCGCGCCTATGCCGATTTTTTGGAGAAAATCATCCGCGGGGAATGGAAAAAAAACTGAGCGTAATACTCACAGGTCGCAACGACAACTACGGCGGTGATTTCAACGCCCGTCTCTACAACACGCTGCACTGGCTGCATTACTGGCTCACACGGTACAACATTCCCTCTGAGATTGTACTTGTAAACTACAACCCATTGCCCCACCGGCCAGCCATCTATGAAATGGTAGAGTTCCCTAAAATGAACGACCGGGTGTGTATCCGCGTGATTGATGTACCGCCTGAAGAACACGAAAAAATTCTCCACGCAGATGTGCGCAAGCCAGTGCCGCTCATTGAGTTTGTTGCCAAAAACATCGGCATCCGAAGGGCGCGGGGTAGTTTTGTGCTTGCCACCAATGCCGATGTGCTCTTTGACCCCGGAATATTTGCCTGCATTGCACATACACCCCTTCAGCACAACGCATTTTACAGAGCCGCCCGGGTAGATTTTCGCAGCGAAAGCCCGCTGGTATTTCACGATAACCCCAATCTGTTGCTTGAGAAAATTCGCAAAAGCGTTTTTCGCTTTTTTTTGCAGGGGGGCACGTATGATGACAACAGCCGTTTGCCGTTTGTGATAAAACTTCGTTATTTACAAATGTACAATTGGTTGCGGGGTTTGTTTTTCAAAGCGGTTTTCCCGTTAAGAGGTATTTTAAGGCACCTCGGCATACCGCACACCAACGAGTTGTTTACGTTTCGCTGGTTTTGCAACGCAGGTGGCGACTTTATGCTGATGAGCAAAGAGGCATGGATGGCTGGGCGCGGTTATCCCGAAGATACCTGGATAAGCACCCACACTGACTCCCTGCACTTAGTGATGACAGCCGTAAGCGGGTTGAGGCAGGTTACATTCCCTTATGTGGTGTATCATCAGGAGCACGACCGCCGTTTTGACTTTGGTGCGTACAATGCCGATATGGAATTGATGTACAGCCGGCTGGTAAGCGAAGGCAACGAGATGGTGCAATTCCGTAAGTCGCTCAACAACAATCCGGAAAACTGGGGGCTGGGCGATGTTACATTAAATGAAATTACTATATGAGTGTACAAACGCCCTACCTGAGCATTGTGGTAACCACGCGCAACGACCGGCACGGCGGAGACATGCTCGGGCGCACCCGCGCGTTCGTAAACGGATTGCTGTATCATACCAGACGATGCCGCATGGCGTGTGAACTCATCATCGTGGAGTGGAACCCGCCTGCTGCAAGTCCCCCTTTGCGCGAAGTGTTACCTGCACCCCAGCCGGGCGATTTCCTCACGATAAGGTACATCATCGTGCCCGAAGCGCTGCACCGCCGCAGGTGGATGAGCGAACAGATACCGCTCTTTCAGATGAGCGCCAAAAATGTTGGCATACGGCGGGCATGCGGTGAGTTTGTACTCTGTACCAATGTGGACATTCTCTTCAGCGATGCTTGCTTTGACCGAATCGCCCGTCGTGATTTTCGCAGCGATACATTTTATCGCGCCAACCGCCTCGATATACCCGATGATGTGCTGAAACTAACGAGTGTTAGTGAACAGTTGCAATACGCAGCCCAACACCCCCTCAAGCGGCTCGGCAAAAACCGCCATTTGAAACATGTGCGCGGCATTCCCGATTACCTCTATCGGTTTAAACGCCTCACCAAACTGCTCGATATCCCCTGGGGTTGGTACGACCGCCTGCAGCAAGGTAAAATGTACGACCTGCTGCAGCTTGACACCATGGCTTGCGGTGATTTTACCCTTATGCACAAAAACGCCTGGTTACAGATTGATGGTTATGCCGAGTTAGACATGTACTCCATTCACGTAGATACACTGGCGCTTTATGCAGCCCATCTGGCAGGCATGAAACAGGAAATTTTTGAATGGTATGAGTGCGTTTACCACATCCATCACAGCGACGGATGGGAAACCCTACAGGATGACCTGAGCACACTTCGCTTTTTAATAAAAAAGCCGGGCCTCGATTGGTGGCTTGTGGTGCGCGCCACACTGCAGATGAAAAAAGAGGGAATTACCCGGTACGATATTAACCCGCCGGACTGGGGGCTGGCGAATGAACAGCTCGAGGAGATTACGCTGTCTCCTTCCGAGGCCTGATGCAGGAGGGTTTTTCATACTATTAAAATGAAAATCATTTTAAACGATACTCCCCTCAGTTTTCAAAAGCAGAGATTTCAGCATTAGCACGAAAAGGCGTTTCGGGTTGCGTATTTTTCATTCGCGCAAGCGCATTAACTTAGCGCGGCAAAACCGGATGTATGGGTCGTGCATTTGAGTACCGCAAAGAGCGAAAATTTAAGCGCTGGGGCGCCATGGCCAAGGCCTTTACCCGCATCGGGCGCGAGATAGCTATAAGCGTAAAACTGGGCGGGCCCAATCCCGATACGAACGCCCGGCTGCGCGCAGCTATACAAAACGCCAAAGCTGCCAACATGCCCAAAGACCGCGTAGAGGCAGCCATCAAACGCGCCAGCAGTAAAGAAGAAAAGGACTACGAAGAAATCACCTACGAGGGCTATGCACCACACGGTGTAGCTATCATTATTGATACGCAAACTGATAACCCGACGCGCACCGTGGCAAACATCCGCAGCTATTTCAACAAACTCGGTGGCGCGCTCAGCACCAGTGGCTCGGTGGAATATATGTTTAAGAAAAAAGCCACATTTAAATTCAACAAAGGCAAGCTGGCGCTGGATGAATTAGAATTAGAATTGATTGATGCCGGCCTTACCGATATGCAATGCGAGGACGACATTGTAATTGCTTACTGCGATTTTGTGGATTTCGGCAAATTATCGAAAGCGCTGGAAGAAAAAGGAATTGAGGTGCTGGAAAGCGGATACGAAAAAATACCGGATTTTTACAAAGAAGGGCTCACGGATGAGCAGGCAGAAGAAGTCATAAAACTCATTGAAAAAATTGAAGAAGACGATGACGTAAGTCACGTATTTCACAACATGCGGTAATCATTTCGCATAAACTTTTTTTACTGATTGAACGACCTGTTGTATCGCCCTGACCCCGCCACTAACTCCCCGCGCGGTGCAAAAGGTATAAACTATCGCGCTATTGCTATCTTCGCCACCCATGTGGGCAATTTACCGCAAAGAGATACAGCAATTTTTCGGGTCGCTGATTGGTTACCTGGCTATCGTGGTGTTTCTGCTCGTACTGGGGTTGTTTATCTGGGTGTTTCCCGATACAAGCATTCTCACATACGGATATGCTACGATGGACTCATTTTTCTACATAGCCCCGTATGTACTTATTTTTCTGATACCCGCCATTACCATGCGCTCGTTTGCAGAAGAAATTAGCACAGGCACCATAGAACTGCTCTACACACGCCCCGTCACCGAAATGCAAATTATTGCAGGTAAATATTTAGCCGCGCTCACGCTCGTAACGGTGGCTATATTTCCTACGCTCGTGTATGTGGTTACGCTGTATTTGCTCGCCAAGCCCGTAGGGAACATTGATGCGGGCGGCATAGCCGGAAGTTATTTCGGGTTGTTGTTTTTGGGTGCAGTGTTTACGGCAATAGGTATCTTTTGCTCGTCTATTACGGCTAACCAGATTGTGGCATTTATAGCAGGAGTATTTTTGTGTTTTTTTCTGTATCTGGCGTTTGATTACATAGCGCAGTTTGGCGCTTTTGTCGGCAAACTGGATTACTGGGTTGAGTACATCGGGTTAAGCGCCCACTACAACGCCATGGGTAAAGGAGTGATAGATACACGCGATGTGATATATTTCCTGAGTATGATAGCCCTTTTCTTATTGTTGACACAAACGGCATTAAGCAGTCGCAGATGGTAATACGATTTTAAAAACAAACAGATGAAGCCCGCAGCTATGCGTTACCGTATCTGTTCGGCTTCATATTAAAATAAAAGAATATTCGAAATGAGAAGCACAGCAGGCGGCAATAGTTCCTCTTCCCCGTTGCGCTATGCGCTTATCCGGTTGTCGCTGGCGTTGCTGATTATCGCTTTAGCCAACATTGCCGGATATTTCTTTTATCAACGCTTTGACCTCACGTCTGAAAAGCGCTACTCACTTTCCCCCTCCACCAAAAAGATGATGCGCGGGCTGAAAGATGTGGTAACGGTGAAAGTGTATCTGGCAGGAGATTTGAACGCCGGTTTTACCCGCCTGCGTGAGAGTGTGCGACACACCCTGGACGCACTGCGTGCTTACGGAGGCAGCAACATACAATATACCTTCATTGACCCGATGGCCGTGGAAAATCTTGACGAGCGCAAAGCGCTTATCACCGACCTCATTAACCGCGGCATAAAACCCACAAACCTCACCACGGTGAGCAACAGCGACAGTAAAGAGCAACTGATTTTTCCCGGCGCTACAGTCGCTTACGGGGGGCGCGAAATGCCTGTGCAGTTATTAGAAAACCAAATTGGTTACTCCCCGGTGGAAATCATCAACAACTCTATCATCCTGCTGGAGTACAAATTTGCCAATGCCATAAAAAAACTCACACAATACCGCCCTCCGCGTATAGGATTTCTGCGCGGCCACGGAGAACTGAGTGAAATAGAGCTTGCCGATATCAAACAAACCCTTCAGCAACTTCACTACGAAGTGAAAGATTTTGACATTACACAAAACTACTACATCCCCGATCGCTTTGATGCCATTGTTATCGCCAAGCCCCGCTTCTCTTTTCTCAACCCGGTAAAAGATAAAGAGGAAATACACAAATTCAAAATTGACCAATATATAATGCGCGGCGGTAAAGTGCTTTGGCTGATTGACGGCACCAACGCTACCATGGACAGTTTACGCGGCAACCCTACCGGGCAGGTTGTAATGGCCAATGAACTAGGCCTGGAGGATATGCTTTTTAAATATGGTGTGCGCATTAATAACGACATATTGCAGGACATTAATCTCAACCTCCCCATACCTTTAGTAGTGGGGCAAATGGGCAATGCCCCGCAAACGCGCATGTTTTCGTGGTACTACTTTCCGTTGCTGGTGAGCGACAATACACACCCCATTAGCCGCAATCTGGACCCGGTGGCTGCCTTCTTTGCCAGCAGTATTGACACTATTAAAAAAGCCGGCATCCGCAAGACCATCCTGCTGCATACTACACAAAACGCCAAAGCACAACTCACACCCTCGCGTGTGCACTTTGGCATATTGCAAGGGAAGCCCAACCCGGCGTATTACAATCAGTCAGAATTACCCGTAGCTGTATTGTTAGAAGGCAAGTTTGAGAGCTGCTACAAAAACCGTATGCGCACCGAGTACCTTGCCGCTACCGACACTATTGAGCAACTTCGCTTTATAGACCAAAGCCCCGAAACAAAAATGATTGTCATCAGCGATGGCGACATCATCCGAAACGAAGTACGCAGCGACAGCACGGCATTCCCTCTCGGCTACTATCCCTATACCCGACAGCAGTTTGCCAATAAGGACTTTATCCTAAACTGCATAGAGTATCTGACAGATAACAGCGGCATTATTGAAACCCGCAACAAAGAAGTGAAACTACGGCTGCTGGACCACCTGAAAGCAGGTGAGCAGAAACTGCGGTGGCAGTTAATCAATGTAGCCGCACCCATTTTATTAATAGTTGCAGCGGGTTTTGTTTGGAACTGGTGGCGCAAAAAAACCTACGTGCGCTGAGCTGATAGTTTTGTTGAGGTAGGCATATTGTTACCGGAGTATAATTTATGGGAAGTGTTTTGACAAAGTAAACGATGCATGTGCTCGTGGTATGCCGAACTGCTTAAAGAGTATTGCAGAAAAATAGAGATGTTTCAGAGCTTGAGCAAAAGTTAGCGGTTACAACAGCCAAATTATTAAGTTACAACGCAATTTTTTTGCGTAGTTGGAATTTTTACGGTAGTGATTGGGTTCATTTAATGTGTTTGTTTGCGGGTCGCCTGCCTTT
>JANWXI010000025.1 GCA_025057415.1 Chitinophagales bacterium | reverse complement strand
CTAGAACAATTAGGACAGCAAGCAAGGTTTAAGCAGGTGAAGTTCAAAATCAAGAGCAAGATTTTTCTGTTGGATTCCACTACCATTAGTTTGTGCCTGAGTTTGTTTGACTGGGCGCGGTATAAAACGACCAAAGGCGCTATTAAGATGCACACCCTGCTTGATTTTGACGGTAATTTGCCCGCCTATGTTCATATCAGCGATGGCAAAACAGCCGATAACAAAGCAGCCAGAGACATTCCCTTGCTGAGGGGGAGCGTGATGGTTGCCGACCGATTTTACAACGATTTTCCGTTGCTGTACATTTGGGACAGCAAAGGCGTATTCTTCGTTGTTCGGCATAAAGACAACCTGCAATTTGATGTGGTGCGGGAGTTAGACCTGCCCGAAAAGCAACACCAACATTTGTTAGTTGACCAAATCATTGAACTCAAGCACGAAGCATCAAAAGAAAAGTATCCCAAACCCCTCAGGCGGGTAATGATTTGGGATGAGGTTAATCAACAAAAAATTGAACTGATTACCAATCAAATGAACTGGGCAGCCAGCACCATTGCCCAACTCTACAAATGCCGCTGGCAGGTAGAGATATTTTTCCGGGAAATCAAACAGCTATTGCACATCCAGTCCTTCATCGGAACCTCCGAAAATGCAGTACTGATTCAAATCTGGACGGCTCTAATTACCATTCTTATCCTAAAAGCCCTCAAAGCCCTATCCAAATACAACTGGCATTTATCAAATCTGGTAGCGTTTATCCGGTTAAATCTATTCGTGAAGATTGAATTACAGCGTTGGCTGGATAAACCCTTTGATGAGGCAAAACCTCCACCAGACGCAAATCTATCACAGGGGTTACTTTTTTAAATGGATATACTTGATGACGCAAAGCGTTGATTATGAGGGTTTTTTGAACCCTCACCAAAACGTTTAGGACACTATTGATATAAAATGTTAAAATTATTCTTGACATTCTGAATTTTTGGCAGTATATTTGCCAAAATCTTTGCCAAAATAAAACGGGGTATATCAGCCCGGCTGCTTATAAATTATAAAATAACGCTAATATCAAACACTTATACATGAAAAACTTTGTACGGCTCTTTACTTTCGCAGTTCTATCTCTTACTGCTTCAATATCTTTTTCTCAGCTTGACCGCCGCTTTTTTGCACCGCCTATACCGGAGTATCAGGACCAACCATTTCAGATAGTTCTCTCAACACCATTCCCCAGCGCCACGGTAAACGTACAAACACCCGGTGGCGCATATAACCAGAACTTCACTGTAGTAGCCGGTACTCCCACCATCATTGACTTTACCACGCAAATACCGGCGCTTGGCGCTACGTACGGGCAGCTGGCTATCAGTAACCTCAACGCTGTTAGAGGAGATGCGGGCTTTATTATTACCTCCAACGTGCCCGTAGCTGCATATCTAAAAGTTAATCGTTCAAACAATCAGGAAATTATACCTCTTAAAGGTTCCGTTGGATTGGGTACTCGTTTTCGCGTGGCCTCTCAAACACAAGGTTCTCAGGGTCGTTGTGGAAGCAATGCTGAGCAGAACTCGCACTTCGTATCTGTAATGGCTACCCGAAATGGTACCACGGTCACATTCTTCAATCCTAACGCCGGAGGATGGAACGGGGCCGGTGGAAACCCCCGTACCTTTGCTTTGGACTCGGGACAATCCGTAGCCATACGCACCAATGATGGTCACGTCACGAATCAAATTTCCGGGGCGCTTGTTACATCTAACTTTCCGATAAGTGTTATCAGTGGTGGTAACCACTTGGGTTCCTTCACCGGCCCAGCTTGCGATGCAGGTATTGATAACCTGGTCCCCACTAACCAAATCGGTACTCAATATGTAGTTGTAAGGGGTGACAGTACTAATGTGGCTTGGGCTGATTACATTATTGTCGTTGCAGATGTAAACGGTACACAAGTATTTTTCAACGGAACCAGCATCGGCACTATCAATGCCGGTCAGTATTTACAATATCAATTACCTTCTGGTCCATACGGCACACCCCATCTGGTAACCACCTCACAGCCGGCATACCTTTACCACGTATCCAGTCAATTCTGTACAGAGGTGGGTATGTCAATTATACCGCAATTGAATTGTACAGGCAACAGGTATGTAAACTTTGTACGACAGCCCAACCTGGGAAATAATGTGTATGTGATAATTCCTACATCTGCAGTATCCTCGTTTAAGTTAAACAACCAACCGGCATCCTTTTATGGTGTAACACCGCAAGTAGTACCGGGTTTACCTGCCTTCTCTACGCTGGCATTTCACGATACGCACATTGCAAGCAACAACATTATGACGGCAGATGAAAATTTCCATGTTGGTATACTTGCGGGCAATTATTGCCAAACCGGTCTGTATGGTTTCTTGACCGGATACGACCGAAATATTGAAATACTTGACCCTGCTACAAACATCCCTACCAATTCCTATCAGTTAAACACCGTTTGTAGCGGAGTAACGCAGGAACATTGCCTACGCCTGCGCAGTTGTGCTTACCCGCACGATGTAATCAGTGTAAGTGTCATTTCGGGAAGCAATTTTACCGCCACATCATATTCACCAGCGCCCGGATTGCCGGATACGTGTATTCGCTTTGTTCCCACTACGCCCTTTAGAGGATGTGGTGTAGTTCGGGTACGTATTCAAAACCCTGTAGGCGCTGTTGATTCAGTAGATATCACAGTTTGTTGGGACGATCCAGGCATCTCACTCAGTATTGTATCTCCTCCTGTCTGTACAGGAGGAAATCTGACTTTACAGGCCACTGCTAGTGGTGGATTAGCCCCATATACATATTCCTGGTCAGGTCCGGGGGGATTTACGGCTGGAAATGTTAACCCACTAGTACGACCTAACGCTACCTTAGCGATGTCGGGTGTTTACACGGTAACAGCTACAGACGCTCGCGGATGTACATCTACTGCAAGTATAAATGTAACAGTCAATCAAACTCCCTCTGCGCCAACAAATGTTACGGCTAGCCCCAACCCGGTTTGCGTAGGGCAGTCCTTTACACTCACTGCATCCGGTCAATCGGGCGCAACATTTAACTGGACAGGCCCAGACGGCTACACTGCTACCGGCAATCCGGTTACACGAACAAACGCAACTACTGCTATGCAGGGCACCTATACTGTCACACAAACTGTGAATGGTTGTACTTCGAGCGGTGCAAGTGTAACCGTAACTGTGATCACACCGCCTACCATTTCTTTCGTATCTCAATCTAATCCCACCACTTGCGGCGGAACTGACGGCTCTATTACTATTGGCGGGCTGGCTGCAAATACCAACTACGCTGTAAGCTATTCCCGTAACGGTACTCCTCAAGGCCCTTTCAACTTAACATCCAATTCTATCGGGCAGATAGTTATCAGTGGGCTTAATGCCGGTACTTACTCTAGCATATTCGTAAGCATCGGAGGGTGTAACTCCAACACGCTTGCTGGTCCGTTTAACCTTTCAGACCCAGCTACACCGCCCCCACCCACTAACGTTACGGCTTCACCCAACCCGATATGCGTTGGCGGTGTTTTGACGCTCAATGCTTCCGGCACCAATTTGTCGTGGACCGGTCCTGCCGGCTTTACTGCTTCCGGTGCGCCTGTTACCCGAAATATTACTACTACCGCTCATGGTGGTACTTACAGTGTTACTCAAACTGTGGCAGGTTGCACCTCTAATCCCGCCACTATTAACGTAACTGTAAACCCCACGCCTACAGTTACGGCAAGCAGTAGCAGCAACACATACTGTACAGGGCAAACTATTCAACTCAGTAGTACACCTGCCGGTGGAACCACACCCATTAGTTACTCTTGGACAGGACCCGCTTCGTTTACGGCATCTACTCAAAATCCCACACGCCCCAATGCGCAAACGAACCACTCGGGCGTTTACAGTGTAACCGTAACCGATGCTAACGGATGTACAGCAAGCGCCTCTACTCAAAGCATCACTGTAAACCAATCGCCTACTGTAACCGCAAGCAGCAGCAGTGCAGCGTATTGTGCCGGCACTACTATTCAGCTCAACTCAACTGCCAGCGGCGGCACTTCATTTACTTATTCTTGGTCGGGTCCAGCCGGTTTCACTTCAACAGACCAAAATCCTACCCGTCCGAACGCACAACCCAGTCACTCCGGTGTTTACTCAGTAACCGTTACGAACAACTTTGGTTGCTCTGCCTCCGCGCAAACTACAAGTATCGTTGTAAATCCTGCCGTAACCGTAACAGCAGGCAGTAATTCTCCCGTGTGTGTGGGTGGGACTCTTAATCTAACCGCTACACCTAGCGGAGGTACATCGCCTTTCACATATTCCTGGACTGGGCCTGCTTCCTTCAGTAGCTCTGCGCAAAACCCTTCTCGCCCCAACGTAGTTGCTGCTTTTGCAGGCACTTACAGCGTTACGGTAACTGATTTTAACGGTTGCTCTGCCACAGCTTCTACTAATGTTGTAGTTAACACAGGTGTTGCGGTTACTGCAAGCAGTAATTCACCGGTTTGTGTTGGCGCAACTCTCAATCTAAACGCAACACCTACGGGTGGTAATTCACCCTTTACTTATACATGGTCAGGACCTGCTTCTTACTCAGCCACGGGTCAAAACCCTACACGCCCCAATATTCAAACATCCCATGCCGGCACGTACTCCGTGACGATTACCGATGTGAACGGGTGTACCGGCTCCGCTTCCACCAATGTAGTGGTTAACACAAATCCATCTGTTACTGCCGGTAGCAATTCACCGGTATGTTCGGGGGCAACCATTAACCTCACATCCTCTCCGTCAGGTGGCGCTACTCCATATTCGTTTGCTTGGTCCGGCCCGGCATCATTCAGCTCTACGCTTCAAAATCCGACAAGGCCATCGGCTACTACCGCACACTCCGGTACATATTCGGTAACCGTAACAGATAACAACGGATGTACCGCTACCGCTTCCACATCCGTAACAGTTAACCCATCACCATCTGTTACAGTATCAAGTAACTCCCCGGTTTGCGAAACCAGGACTATCAACCTTACCGCTACACCCAGCGGAGGTACAGGAACTTACACTTACAACTGGAGCGGACCTTCTTCTTTCTCTTCTTCTTTACAAAATCCTTCCCGTCCAAATGCCACTAGTGCGTTTGCCGGAACTTACTCTTTGACCGTTACCGACGGAAACGGATGTACTGCTACTGCTTCCACTTCAGTGGTTGTATTACCGAAACCCGCCCCACCTACTGCATCCGCTTTCCCCAATCCTGTATGTACCGGACAAACACTCAATCTTACAGGTACTGGTAACGGCTCTGCTACCTGGAACTGGTTTGGCCCTAACTCATTTAGTTCCACATTGCAGAACCCTACCATTACTAATGTGCAACTTGTAAATGCCGGAACGTACTATTTGTATCAAACACTCAATGGTTGCAGTTCTGACACTGCTCAGGTAACCGTAACCGTTAATGTTACTCCGGCTCCACCCATCATTACCAGTGTTAATCCAAACCCGGCCTGTACGGGACAAAACGTAACATTCACAGCATCCGGCGCTCCAAGCTCAGTATTTAACTGGTCTGGTCCGGGGTTCAGCGCTACCGGAAATCCTGTCGTGTTAAACAATGTTCAGCTCAGCAACCAAGGTAACTATACTGTAACACAAACCGTCACCGGATGTGTTTCGCAATCGTCAGCTCCTGTTTTCCTTACTGTTAATCAAACCCCTACCGCTCCTACTCCCACATCAAACAGCCCGCGTTGTTGGGGAGATACCTTAAAATTATTCGCTTCAACGGTATCAGGTGCTACATACTCATGGTCCGGACCGGGCGGGTTCACCTCATCTGCACAAAATCCGGTGCGTCCAAACGCTACACCAAGCATGAGCGGAGTTTACTCACTTACGGTTACTGTGAGCGGATGTTCCAGTACCAACACTGCTACCGTGAATGCGGTGGTAAATTCTTGTCCTCCTGTTGCTAATGACGATACCTACACTACCAACGAAGACGTACCACTCACCGTATCTGCCCCCGGAGTGCTGGCTAACGATTTTGACCCGGCTAATCCTCAACAACCCCTGACTGTCTCCACTTCACCGGTAAGTGGTCCGTCTAACGGTACGCTTACCCTCAACCCGAACGGCTCTTTTACTTACACACCTAACCCTAACTTTAACGGTACAGATGTGTTCTGTTATCGTGTTTGCGATACCGAGGTGCCTGCCGCCTGCGATACCGCTTGTGTTACTATAAACGTAGTGCCCATTAACGACCCACCGGTGGTGAACGACTCTACGGTAACTACACCCGAAGATATTCCAATCAACGTATGCTTACCAATAGCTGATCCGGAGTCGGCAACTCAGTTGCACAATGCTACATTGTGTGGAGTTACCAATGGTACTGTGAGTGGATTAAGTGTCAATAACGGCCCCATTCCCCACACTGTTTGTTTAACATATACTCCCAACCCTAACTTTAACGGCTCAGGCCAGGTTTGTGTGGTAGTATGCGACAACGGAAGCCCGGTACGTTGCGATACGGCTCGTATAACCATCAACATAACGCCTGTAAACGACCCGCCCGTAGCAGTAAACGACAATTACACGACCAATGAAGATGTACCGTTAGTAACAACCGTTAGCACCGGAGTGCGCAACAACGACAACGATGCTGCGGATGGCAATCCGGTAACTTCACTTACGGTGAACACTACTCCGTTTGTAGCGCCTTCACATGGCACTTTAGTATTGAACGGTAACGGCTCGTTTACATATACTCCCAATGCTAATTTCTGCGGACAAGATTCCTTTGTATATACGGTGTGTGATGCCGGTACTCCGCTACCGAGTTTGTGTGCTAATGCCACAGCTTATATTACGGTGAACTGTACAAACGACCCACCGGTAGTTCGTGATAGCACCGTTACTACACCGGAAGATGTTCCTATTACCGTATGTTTGCCCATCACAGACCCCGAGTCAGCTACACAGTTGCATAGCGTAACCCAGTGTGGTGGGCCTGCCAATGGCACACTGGGAGGTACTTTGGGTGTAAATAACGGCACTAACCCCCACACAGTTTGCTTCACCTACACCCCCAATCCGAACTTCAACGGCACAGACCAAGTATGTTTAGTGATATGCGATAATGGTTCTCCCGCTCGCTGTGACACTGCTATTGTAACTATCAATGTTACTCCGGTGAATGACAAGCCGGTGGCTAACGATGATTACTATACTAATTGTACCGGCTCTAACATCACAGGTAATGTATTGGCTAATGACATAGACATTGACGGACCTCTGCTCAGCTTCTTCGGCACCATCTCCGGACCATTCTCCGGAACCCTGTCTATTTCCGGCACTGGCGCATTTACCTATACACCACCATCCCCTCTGTTTAATGGTATTGACTCATTTATTTATGTGGTTTGCGATGGTGGATCTCCGGTATTGTGTGATACTGCTACGGCCGTGCTCGACTATCGTTGTGTGAACGTACCTCCGGTAGCGAATAATGACAACTATACCGTACCCGAAGACGGAGTACTGACAATCTCTGCCCCCGGTGTTATGGCTAACGACTTTGATCCGGATGGCGGCATCATCACAGTTTCCACACCCCAAATTACCGGACCCAGCAACGGCACACTTACTTTAAACAGCAACGGCTCGTTTACATACACCCCCAATCCTAACTTTAACGGCTTAGATACTTTTGTATATAGAATATGCGACAACGGTTCACCAGTGAAGTGCGATACGGCATTTGTATTCATTACGGTAACACCGGTAAACGACCCGCCTGTTGTACCGGATACGTCTATCACCACTTGCGAAGATTGTCCTATCACTACCTGCTTGCCGATTACGGATGTGGACCCAGGTCAGTCGTACTATGTGGCCGGAGCAGTGTGTGGTCCGAATAACGGTACCTATACTACTTCTATTGTATCATTGCCTACCAACCAGGTTTGTGTTACTTACAACCCCAACCCGAACTATAACGGCCTTGACTCTATCTGTTTAGTAGTTTGCGACAATGGTACTCCTAACCGTTGCGACACTACTAAGATTAAGATTACAGTTACACCGGTGAATGATAAGCCGATAGCTAATGACGATGCATACACTACCAATGAAGATACGCCACTAAACATTCCGGCTCCGGGTGTATTGGCCAACGACAGCGACCCTGCCGATGGTACAGCAGTATCAGTAGTAGGTGTAGTAAGCGGTCCGAGCAACGGCACGCTTACGCTCAACCCGAACGGTTCTTTCACTTATGTACCGAATCCAAACTTCAATGGCACGGATGTATTCTGCTACCGGATAACCGATGCGGGTACACCGGCGCCATTCCTGTTTGACACGGCATGCGTTACTATCACCGTTGTGCCGCAGAACGATCCTCCTGTAATTGGCGATACTACGGTTACCACACCGGAGGATGTACCTATCAACGTATGTATTCCTTTCACCGATAACGACCCCAGCGATCTGCATGCCGCTACATTATTGTGCAGCCCGGTAAATGGCACCATCAGCGGATTGACGGTGAATAACATATTCGACCAGTTGTGCTTCACTTACACCCCTAATCCGAACTTCAACGGCAGCGATAGCTTGTGTATAGTAATATGCGATAACGGCACACCTACCCGTTGCGACACCACGAAGGTGAAAATAAACGTTACACCGGTTAACGATCCACCGATTGCTAATGACGATGCTTACACTACCAATGAAGATACACCGCTTAACATCCCTGCTCCGGGCGTATTGACGAATGACAACGATGCAGCGGATGGCACACCGGTAACGGTAGTAGGAGTAGTAAGCGGTCCGAGCAACGGTACACTTACGCTCAACCCGAACGGCTCCTTCACTTACGTACCGAATCCGAACTTCAATGGCACAGATGTATTCTGCTATCGGATTACCGATGCGGGCACCCCGGCGCCGTTCCTCTTTGACACAGCTTGCGTTACCATCAATGTAATTAGCGTAAACGATCCGCCCGTAGTGAACGACACTACGATTACTACACCCGAAGACAACCCGATTACCGTATGTTTACCGATTATTGACGTGGAAAGCGCAACGCAAATCCACACGGTAACAATATGTGACGCACCCGATAATGGCACAATCACCTTTGGTCCGATAGTAAACAACGGCACTAATCCGCATACAGTGTGCCTCACTTATACACCGAATCCTAATTTCAACGGCTCTGATGCGATTTGCTTGACGATATGTGACAACGGTGTTCCTTTCCAATGTGACAATGCCATCATCAATATCAACGTTACACCTGTAAACGACCAGCCGGTAGCTAATGATGACAGCTACACAACTAATGAGGATACACCACTCACCATCCCTGCGCCGGGTGTTTTGGCAAACGACAGCGACCCTGCTGACGGCACAACTGTATCTGTTGCCGGTGTAGTAAGCGGCCCGAGCAACGGCACCCTCACACTCAATCCGAACGGTTCGTTCACTTATGTACCGAATCCGAACTTCAGTGGCACCGATGTATTCTGCTACCGCATTACCGACAGTGGCACACCGGCACCGTTCTTGTTCGATACGGCCTGTGTTACCATCAATGTGGTGCCACAAAACGATCAACCTGTTATTCGCGACACCACCGTTACTACACCGGAAGATGTACCTGTAACAGTGTGCATCCCCTTCACGGATAATGATGGCAGCGCCAACACCCACACCAGCACCCTGCTTTGCCCGCCACAATGGGGCACCGTGAGTGGTTTAACCATCAACCAAGCTACGGATGTATTGTGCTTTACTTATACTCCGGGTATAAACTACAACGGACCTGACCAACTGTGTATTGTAATCTGCGATAACGGCAATCCCGTGCTTTGCGATACCTCTTATGTTACCATCAACGTAACTCCTGTAAATGATCCGCCTTTTGCTGACACCATACAGGTAGTTACTTTTGAAAACCAACCTATTGGGGTAAATGTAGCTGCCGCCACCGGTGATCCGGAAGGTAACCCGCTCACCTACACATACTTTGGCGTTATACCTGGCGGCGGTACTTTCACTATATCTGGTAATGGTTCTATCAATGTGTACCCGAACCCCGGCTTTACGGGCACACTAACTATCCCGTACAGCGTATGCGATTTGAGTCCGTTCCCTGTAAACGTACTTTGCGACACGGCTGTAATTATTGTAACCGTATTGCCCGGTGGCGATACGTTGGTGAACCACGCACCGGTAGCCAGCAACGATTACGTTACCACTCCGCAGAACACGCCTATTGTAATCAATCAGTTGGCGAATGACTATGACCCGGATGGCGACCCGCTGCAAGTTACTGTTACCGGCGCTCCGGCAAACGGCTCATTTCTCATCAACCCGAACGGTACTATCAATTATGCGCCTAACACCGGCTTCTTTGGCTATGACACCATTCGCTATACTATATGTGACCCCGCGGCTACTAAACTGCCTAAACCGCTCTGCGACAACGCCTTTATCGTAATCTTTGTTTCTACCGACTCTACAGCCAAAGTGAACGATCCTCCTGTAGCGGCTGATGAGTTTGAAATTATCTGCAGCAACACCAGTGTTCAACTTAATGTTTTGCAAAATGATTATGATCCTAACGGCAATGCTTTGAGTTCGGTAACTATCATTAAAAATGTTTCTAACGGTACGCTTACTGCCGGTTCGCTGGGAATATATCTATACACGCCTACCATTGGTTTTAACGGCAGCGATACGCTTATCTATCGCGTTTGCGATAATGGCTCGCCCTCACTCTGCGATACAGCAATGGCAGTCATAAATGTTTACGGTAATCCTACCATCACACCTTCTGTATCTTCACTTACGATATGTAGTAATGACAGTGTAAATATCACATTCACTTCTAACATCCCGGGAACCACCTTTACATGGTCTGCTTCTAATGGCACGAACGGTACCGGTAACATCCATACCACCTTAGTCAACAATACGCCTTCCAATATCACGGTTACTTACGCGGTAACCGGAGTGGGCCCCGGTGGATGTGCCAGTACGACCATCAACATACCGGTAACCGTCAGACCCCGTCCATTTGTTACCGCCTCTGTGAACGGTGTATCGTTCTGCTCCGGTGATAATGTACTGATTAACCTGATTTCAAATTTACCGGGCACTACCTACAGTTGGAGTGGTAGCAACGGTTCAAGCGGCACCGGATCGCCCATCAGCGATAATCCTGTCAACAATGGTACAACAGATATTACGGTTACATACACCATTACGCCAACAGCAAACGGCTGCACAGGCACACCTTTGAATGTGAATGTAACATTAAGGCCAAGACCAGTACTTACAGCCAACCCGAGTACGCAGACCGTCTGCAGCGGCACACCCATTACGATTAATGTAAGTTCTACTGTACCGGGAACCAACATAACCTGGACAAGCAGTTCAGGCAACAGCGGAAATACTTCGGTAATCAATGATAGCCCGTTCAACAACAGCACTACCAATCAAACAGTTACTTATACGATTAACGGCAACTACAACGGATGTGCCGCTTCAACCATTTTTGCTACCGTTGTAGTAAGGCCGAGAGTGGTTGCCGATGCCGGTCCGGATCACACCGGTGTGAACTGTTCAGCTAGTTGCTTCAACCTGGGCGGTTCTCCCACCGGATCAGGAGGTACGGGTCAACTAACGTATGCATGGAGCCCATCAACTGCTTTGAACAACACTACTGCGCCAAACCCTGTAGCATGTGCTGTACCTGCTACCACTACTTACACCGTTACGGTAACTGATGCGGCAGGATGCTCGGCAACCGATGCCGCTTTAGTAACGATTGTGCCTGCTACACTCAGTGCAGAGGCCGGCACTGGTGGTCAGATATGTTTGGGCAGTGGCGCCACTGTAATACTGGGTGGCTTCCCGACCGCTCAGGGAGGTAACGCTCCATATATTTATTCATGGTCACCCACTACCGACCTCAATCTGACCAACCCTGCCAATCCTGTTGCATTCCCATCAACTACTACCACTTATGTACTCACCGTTACAGACCAACTTGGTTGTACAGCGGTTGATTCAACTACGGTTACCGTTTATCCGGCTGTGTTTGTGGACGCAGGCAACGATACTACCGTTTGTGCTGGGTCGCCTGCCCAACTTGGCGGATCTCCCACGGCTTCAGGTGGTAGCGGCTCTGGATACACTTATCAGTGGTCACCCACAGTTGGTGTAAGCAACATTTCTGCTGCTAATCCGACAGCCACCCCGCCTGCTTTAACCACGTACATTGTTACTGTTACTGACGCGAACGGTTGTAGCGCTGCTGATGCTATACAAATTACAGTTAGTCCTTCACCGTCAGCGCATGCAGGCCCCGATAAAGACATTACCTTCTGCCCGAACGATAGTGTAATAATAGGCGATATCCCAACTGCTACCGGTGGTGTGCCGCCATATAGCTACGCTTGGTCGCCCAATACCGGATTCGTTACACCGAATACCGTGGCTCGTCCGGTTATTAAAAACCTGGTAGTAACTACTACATACTTCCTCACCGTAACCGATGCAAGTGGCTGTACGGCTACCGATGCGGTTACCGTGAATGTGTTGCCAAACGATCTGTTTGTAAACATTGGCAGCGATAAACAAATTTGCCAGGGTCAATCTGTGCAGTTAGGCGGTGTTCCCCTGATATACGGTGGTAATCCTCCTTACACTGTACTATGGTCCGGCGGCCCGTTGAACGACCCCACCCTTACAAATCCGACAGCTACGCCATCAGTTACCACAACATATACTGTGGTAGTTACCGATGCGAAAGGTTGTACGGCAACAGGATCAGTGCTTGTTACAGTAAATCCGAACCCGATTGCCAATGCCGGTCCAGATACATCTGCATGCTTGGGTAAACCTGTAGTAATAGGAGGTGCACCCACCGCTTCATCCGGTACACCGCCGTACACTTATACATGGTCGCCAACTACCGGATTAAACTTCCCTAACATTCCTAACCCCACTGCAACACCTCCTGTAGTCACCACATATACAGTAACAGTAACGGATAGTAAAGGATGTACAGCTACCGACAATGTAGTCGTTACACCGCGCAGTAATCCTGTGGTGGATGCTGGTGCAGATAAGAATCTTGTAAATTGTGTTGGCGATACAGCATGCTTCCTCATATCCGTTACCGGCGGTACTCCGCCATATTCATACCTCTGGACACCATCCACAGGTATCATTAATCCTACTGTGCCAAATGCTTGTATAACAGGCCTTACAACCACTACATCTTATCAAATTTCGGTAACCGATGCTTTCGGTTGTAGCGGGGTAGATTTTGTAGTAGTAAATGTAATCCCCAACACTTTGCAAGCGAATGCCGGTAACGGTGCTGCTGTATGTGCTGCTGCAGGAACTCCGGTAACTATCGGTGGAAATCCGACAGCTTCGGGAGGTACACCACCTTACACCTACTCTTGGGTAGGCGCCGGCGGCTTTACCAGCAACCTGGCTAACCCGGTGGTTACTCCTACCGCATCCACTACCTATTACCTCACCGTTACTGACTCAAAAGGTTGTACGTCATTTGACTCGGTTCGTGTCAATCTCAATCCGGCGCCGGTGGCCAATGCAGGAGCTGACACCATAATCTGCTCGGGATTCTGTGTACAATTAGGCGGCAACCCTACCGGAAGCAGCGGTACGGCTCCGCTCCAATACTCATGGACACCGACAGTAGGTTTGAACGCCAACAACACACCTAACCCGTTGGCATGCCCACTGGTAACCACTACTTACATCGTTACGGTTCGCGACAGCAACAACTGTACTGCCTCGGATGCTGTTACTATAACCGTACGCCCGAATCCGATTGCAGATGCAGGACCCGACAAAATCATTACGCCTTGTGTTAAAGACACCGTTACTCTGGGAGGATCTCCGGTTGCCAGCGGAGGAACACCACCCTATACATACAACTGGTCACCTGCTGTAGGTATTAATGCAACAAACATCCCTAACCCTAAAGCAACCGGATTAAATGTTTCACAACTATATACTGTAAAGGTAACGGATGCTAATGGTTGTACTGCTGAGGATGCGGTTGTGGTGACCGTTGTACCGAGCAACTTATCTGCTAACGCCGGAAATAATGCAGCTATCTGTGCCGGTTCATCTACATCTGTTACGCTGGGAGGTATTCCTACTGCGGTGGGAGGTACGCCACCATACACGTATATATGGTCAGGCGGCTTAATTGGCTCTAATCCTGTGGTTTCACCTGCGTCAACTACTACATACTACCTCACGATAGTTGACAGCAAAGGTTGTATTGCTTATGACTCAGTAACAATTACCGTCAATCCGGCGCCGGAGGTTTGTGCCGGAGCCGATACGGCTGTATGCTCCGGTGGTAAAGTTCGACTGGGTTGTAATCCTACAGCTTCGGGTGGCACAAGCCCATACAACTACCTGTGGTCTAACGGCTCTATAGCATCTAACCCAATAGTTGGTGTAACCAGTACAACCATATTCACTGTAACCGTGACGGATGCCAGCGCATGTACTGCTACTGCCTCTATGACTGTTACGGTTAACCCCAATCCGATTGCTAATGCAGGTCCCGATAAGACACTTACTGCCTGCTCACAAGACAGCGTAATGTTAGGTGGTTCACCAACCGCTACTGGTGGAACACCGCCTTATACGTATCAGTGGTTACCCTCTGTTGGTGTATTCTTCCCCAATTTGGCTAACCCTTACGTAAAAGGATTGGGTTCAACTACTAATTACACAGTAATTGTAACCGACAACAATGGTTGCTCTGCATCAGATTTGGTTAATGTAACGGTAAACAACCCTACTCTGGTGGCAGAGGCAGGCAACAATATTTCATTCTGTGCCGGCACCTCCGTATTAGTAACATTGGGTGGCTCACCTACAGCGCAGGGCGGAACGCACCCATATACTTACAACTGGACATCAATTCCACCGGGATTCATTTCAAACAGTCCAAATCCCGTTACATCACCTGCAGTAACTACCACTTACTTCCTTGTAGTAGTTGATGCATCGGGTTGTATTGCTACAGACACGGTACGCATAACCATTAACCCTCGCCCTGTAGTGAACGCCGGAGTTAATGATACCGTTTGTGCCGGAGCATGTGTGGAACTGGGTGGTCAACCCACTGCCCATAGTGGAACAGGTTCTCCATCTTCTTACTCATACTCTTGGACACCAACGTTATTCATCACTGGCTCGCCCAATACAGCTAACCCGCTGGCATGTCCTACCAGCACTATCACCTATCAGGTGTTGGTGGTTGACTCTATCGGTTGTAGCAATTCTGCAAACGTGACCATTAGGGTTAATCAGAAACCTATTGCTAATGCAGGTCCGGACAAGGTAATCGAGTCGTGCCCGCTGGCATGTGTTACTTTGGGCGGTTCACCTACTGCCACGGGCGGCACTCCTCCGTACTTCTATGCCTGGGCGCCTGCAGCGGGTCTTAATAATACCGGTTTACCGAATCCGCAGGCATGTAACCTATCAACTAGTACTAATTACGTACTTACCGTAACCGATATTAACGGTTGTACGGCTACAGATGAGGTATTTGTTTCGGTGACCAATCACACCCTGGTTGCCAATGCCGGTCCGGACCGCAGCATTTGTGCCGGACAATCAAACTGCATTACTATCAATGGTAGTGTAACAGGGGGTACTCAACCTTATGTGATTGACTGGAGCCCTGTGTTTGGTATCTGCAACAGCAATTCTATAATTAATCCGGATGTTAACCCCACCGATACTACCACGTATGTATTGCTCGTAACAGATGCGCACGGATGTATTTCAATTGACTCAATGGTGGTATTTGCCAACCCGGCTGTTACGGCTATTCTTGAACCGGATACAGCTATATGTTCCGGCACAGCCGCACTCCTGGGTGGTAATCCATCCACTGCCGGTGGAGGCACACCGCCCTACTCATTTAATTGGGCGCCTGGTACCGGCCTAAGCAGTACTTTGGCTGCAAATCCTGTTGCTACCCCAGCAGCTACAACTGCGTATTGTGTAACTGTTACCGATGCGGTTGGTTGCTCCTCATCTGCTTGTCAAACGGTGTATGTTAATCCATCTATTACTGCCGATGCAGGCCCATCAGTTAATGTGTTCGCTTGCAGCGGATCATTTGTAACAATCGGTGGTCAGCCGACAGCGAGCGGTGGTTCAGGTAACTACAGCTACCAATGGGCACAAGTTCCTGCCGGAAACAACCTTAATAGCTATACAATACCGAATCCGATTGTTTCAAACCTAACGGTAACGACCCGTTTCTACGTAACCGTGACCGACAACGCCTCAGGTTGTTCTGCCGTGGACTCTGTAGTGATTCCTGTGATTCCAACATCGCTGCAAGTCAATGCCGGACCTGACAAAGTGTTCTGTACTAACAGCAACGGATGTGTATCACTTGGCGGTAGCCCGTCTGTAACCGGGGGTATTCCTCCATACATTTACCAGTGGAGTCCTGTACAGGGTTTAGACAATCCCAACATACCTAATCCATGCGCCAATCCTTCAGTTACAACCAGCTATGCTTTAACTGTAACTGATGCAGTTGGCTGCTTTAAAGCAGATACGGTCACCGTATATGTAAGCCCTGGTATAGGTGTCAATGCAGGAGCAAACTCCTCTGTGTGCAGCGGTTCATCTATTGTACTTGGCGGTAACCCAACCGGGTTAGGCGGTACAGGTACATTGAATTATCAATGGTCGCCAGGAAACTTCCTCACTTCTTCAACCTCACCTAATCCGACTGCACAGAATGTAACTTTCAATGTTGCATATACCGTTATCGTAACCGACTCGTTGGGTTGCTCTGCCAGTGGTTCGGTGAATATCAATGTACGGCAGTTGCCTGTTGCAAATGCCGGTCCTAACCACTCTATATTTGCATGTTCTTCTGACAGCGCTATACTTGGCGGTTCCCCCACCGGCTCAGGTACTCAAGGGCCTTACACATATCTTTGGACGCCTTCTGCCGGTTTGAATAATCCCACTTTACCCAATCCTACGGTAAGCAATCTGGGTAATACCACACAATTCTGTGTAGTGGTCACCGATATTTTTGGATGCTCTTCACTACCAAGTTGTGCTACGGTAACAGTAAACCCGCCAACTTTATTAGTTGATGCAGGCCCGAATAAGTTTATTTGCTCTAACGTAGGGGGATGTGTTACACTTAATGGTTCCGTTAGCGGCAACGGCATACCTCCGTTCACATATCAATGGAGCGGTCCTAATATCAATAGCAGCCCGCTCAACCTGAATGTATTGGTTTGCCCCACCGCCACCAGCACTTATACACTTGTTGTCACTGATAAGAACGGATGTCAGGCGGCTGATACAGCATCTGTTATCATAAACACTGCTCCGGTTGCCAGCATCAGCGGTCTTAACACCCAATACTGTCAAAACGCAGGTAACATTATTATGACGGGTATCCCGGCAGGGGGAACCTTTAGCGGTCCATTTGTGACAGGTAACATTTTCCAGGCTACAGCTGCAGGTCCGGGTAACTGGTGTGTGAAATACACCTATGTGGATGGCAACGGTTGTTCGGATGATACAACTATCTGTGTTACCGTACATCCTCTACCCACAGTTTCTATTTCAGGATTTAACCAGAATGGTTACTGTCAATCAGATCCTTGTGTTACACTCACCGGTACACCCGCCGGTGGTACATTCAGTGGCCCCGGTATAAGTGGCAATATATTCTGTCCCACCAATGCCAACATCGGCAATAATGTTATTACATATACCTACACCGACCCGACAACGGGCTGTACAAACTCAACGAATGTTTCCATTGGTATAAAAACTGCACCTACCCTCAATATCACTGCATCTCATGATACGGTTTGCCAGGGTGGCTGTACTACCCTTACACCCAGTGCCAGTTTGGATGTATTGAATATTCAATGGTCGTTGCTTGGAGGTGGTGTTATCACATCGTCGTTAACACCGATTAACTACTGCCCCGTGGGAGTAGATGTAGGTGTAATAGCATCAGCTATCAATTCTGTAGGTTGTGTAACACGAGACACGGTATTCCTCCATATAAATCAACCGCCTGTAGCTAACAACGATTCAGCGGCTACCTGCGAAGAGCAAACCGTGCAGATCCCCGTGCTTATTAACGACAGTGATCCAGAGGGTAATGCGAATAACATTAGCGTGCTTTCCGTCAATAACGGCTCAGCTAATGTTACCGGAAATACAATTTCCTTCACCCCCGCCAACAACTTTAATGGCAATACTACCCTTACGTATATCATCTGCAACACACAATGCGCCAATGCTTGCGATACAGCCAGCGTAAACATCAGCGTTTGCCCAATCAACGATCCGCCCGTACTTACTTGTGCACCTGATACGATGTATGCCAATACAACTGAAACGTTCTGTGTACCCGTATCAGACCCCGAGCTGAATCCGGTAACCATCACGGCAACTCCGCTTGCTCCGGTTAATGGCGCGGTGAGCGTTTCTAACAACTGTATCGTATTTACTCCGAATACGGGATGGTTTGGTGTTCAGAACATTCAGATTATTGCTACAGACAGCGCGGGAGCAAAAGACACCTGCGTATTCACAGTGGTTGTATTAAAGGTCAACAGACCGCCATTTGCTGAACGTGTTACTGTTTCTGTTTGCGCTAACGTGCCTGTAGGTGTGAACGTGAATGCCTCTGCATCTGATCCGGATGGAGATCCGCACACATTTACTTACGGACCCATCAGCGGCCCCGGCCTTGCGCAATGGACAAACACCGGAAATGGCACGGGAGTATTTGTAGCAAACACACCGGGTACTTACACCCTGCCGTATTACGTGTGTGACCAGAGCAATATACCTGTATTCAGCTTGTGCGATACGAATGTGATACAAGTAAGCGTGATTGCCTGCAACGGAGGTAACAATCCGCCGGTTGCCAGTGATGATGCCGCTACCGGCCTGGTAAATACACCTATTCAAATTAATGAATTGGCAAATGACTTTGATCCGAATGGCGATCCGCTAACGGTTACAGTCATAACCAGCCCGACTTTGCCTGGTGCCAGCATGGTGATTAACCCCAACCAGACGCTCACATACACCTCACCCGTTACCGGCTGCGATACCGTACTCTATCAAATCTGTGATCCGTTTAACGCTTGCGACACTGCTATGATTGTTGTTTGCGTCAATACTACGCTTAATACTAACAATCCACCGGCTGCCACAAACGACTACGCATCTACACCGTATATGACTCCTGTTACTATACCGGTGAAAAACAACGACAGTGATCCTGAGGGACAAGCAGTTACCGTTCAGAACACCTTGCCTTGTCCGCCGGCAGATGGCGTAGCGGTTGTTAATGCCAACGGTACTATTACGTACTTACCGGGTCCGGGAGCCAATGCCCTTAATCCGGATACATTCTGTTATGTAATATGCGATAACGGTAACCCTGTTCGGTGCGATACGGCAGTAGTAGTAATCACTATACCTAATTCTGTACAAGCTGTTAATGATTGCGGCACATTTGCTACCGGCCGATTTAATGAAATTGATATTGCGGTATTGGGTAATGATTTTGATCCGGAGAATGACTCATTCAACATCATAAGTGTTCTTACATTGCCTGGTACCAAAGGTTCCGCAACCCTTAATGCCAATGGTACTATCCACTATGTGCCCAGCACAACCGATTCATGTGGTTACACCGATTCAGTTGCTTATGTTATCAGAGATGTTCATGGCGCTACGGATACCGGTATTGCTTGTATCTACATTGATTGCTGTCTTCGTCCCGTGGCTGTTGCCGATTCATTCCTGATAGCACCCAATTTACCGTTTACAGTGAATGTTTCGTTGAATGACAACGGTAGTGGTTTCCCGCTCAATACCCAAGTTGCTCAGAACGGCTTGCATGGCAACGCAGTGTTCGTAAAAGACAGTGTAATGCAATATACACCAGCAGCCGGTTACTGTGGCCCTGACTTTGTGGTGTACGAAGTACGTAACCAATGTGGTAAGGACGTGGATACTGTATTCTTTACTGTCAATTGTGCTCCCATTGCAATCAATGACACTGTCACGATTTGTCAGGGAGAAACCGGCTCCATTGCCGTACTGGCTAATGATGTTGATCCCAATGCTTTACCGATTTCGGTTACATCATTTACTAACCCGAACATCAACATTGCTGCAATTACCGGCCTGCAGAACAATTCATTCATTATACAAGCAGGCAACATTGTCGCTAATACTACGTTTGCCTACGCGGTTTGCGATGCCGGCTCTCCGTCGCTCTGCGATACCGGATTTGTAACCATACGCGTGGTTGCTTGCCTGGCTCCGGTAGTTAATCCGATATTTGATACTACCATTATCAACGTACCGGTTACACACTGTCTGGTGAATGGTGTAGAGGTAATCAGCAATATGCCATGGTCAATTGATACGCTGTGTGATCCTGCCAACGGAAGCGTTACCATTACCAGCGACAGTTGCTTTACCTACACACCGGATCCGGGCTTCTTTGGCGTTGACTCCTTCTGCATTGTGGTTTGCGACTCCATGAATAAGTGCGCCACATCAATGGTTTACATCACCGTACTTGACACACTCATACAGGCCGTTGATGAGCCGTGCGACTTAGACAGCACCTATGTGAATACTTCTAAGGCGATTTCAGTGCTTAACAATGACATACTGCCTTGGGGCGCTGATACCACCATAGCCGTAGTAGGTACTGTAAACAATGGCACAGCCACTCCGAATACTGACCTTACCATTACCGTAACACCCAAGTCCGGCTATTCGGGTACGCTTACCTTTAACTATGTGGTTTGTGTTACTACTGGCAACTTCTCGTTCTGCGATACGGCTGCTGTATGTGTAACGGTAGTTGACACATCGTGTGTATTCCCCAACGCGTTCTCACCCAACGGTGATGGTTCCAATGACCTGTTCATCATTCCATGTAATGATGCTAATCCGCAAGCAACCCTCTTCATATTTAACCGCTGGGGTGTAGAGGTGTGGAGGAGCGATGGCCACTATCAAAATGATTTTGACGGTCGCAACAGACAAGGTCAAACCTTGCCAGATGGCACTTACTACTATGTATATGAGTACAACGACGGTACCGGAAGACGCGAACAGAAATTTGTTGTCATCCACCGATAATACTGATGCCAAGTGCCCTGCGATATGTATCGTAGGGCACGGGCAATCTTACATATAAATAAAACAATGAATATGAAAAAGACATTATTAACCTTACTTGGAATGGTTGTGTTCTTGTCGGGTATGTATGCTCAGCAGGATGCCGCCTACAGTATGTACATGTTTAACGGATTGTTTGTCAATCCGGCTTACGCAGGCAGCCGCGAGGTAATCAGCGTGATGGGCATATATCGCCACCAGTGGGTGGGTATTGATGGTGCACCTCGTACTGCAAACATAAGTGTGCACACACCCTTTCGCAAAGATCAATATGCATTGGGACTAACGATTTCAAACGACCGCCTCGGGCTGAGTAACAATTTCAGTGTAACGCCTGCCTTTGCATACCGCTTGCGCTTACCGAGGGAAAATCGCCTGTGTTTCGGCATTCAAACATCTTTCAACTATTTTTATCAAAATAACGGGCGCGCTATATTACCGACTCAAAACCCCGACAACTCTTTTAATCTTAACGAGAACCTTTTTGTTCCCAATGTGGGTTTTGGTATATATGCCTACGGCCTTAGGTATTTTGTAGGCGTATCTGCCCCACATCTGATGCCATCATCTTTAACTAAAAAGACAAGAATAGTTAAGTACACAGATGAAATTGCCCGTGTCTATAATTTTTATGTATTTACGGCTGGTTATGTTTTCGGAAAAGATGCATCAGTGGTGAAATTCAGGCCAACGATTCTAGTGAAATGGCAAAAAGGCCTACCTAAGAATATACCCCAGTTTGATGCTAACCTGGCATTGTTGTTCATAGACCGGCTTTGGATAGGAGCCGGTTATCGCACCGAAACGAGCGGATTTCATAACCCGGGTCAGGCCATTATTGCTTTTGCACAATTCAAAGTTACCCCGCAACTGCAAGTCGGTTATGCGTATGACGCTGAAATATCCGGTTTAAGGAGATACACAAGCGGTACACACGAAATTATGTTGGGATATGACTTTTGGTTTGACAAGAAAAGATTTGTAACCCCACGTTTTATCAAGTATTTTTGATTAAAAAATCCTTAAGAAATAAAATAAAAAACTATGTACGCCAAAAAGCCCATGACCATACTCCTTTTTACGATCTATTTATGTGGAATGGCTGAAAAGCCATCTGTGAAAATCGCTGATTGGTATTTCAAACAATTTGATTATAAAAGGGCTATCTTTCATTATGAGAAGGCATTAAAAAAAACTAAGAACAGAGTATATGTATTACAACGCCTTGCCGATAGCTACCGACTCATCAACAACTGGGAAAAAGCAGAACCTTACTATGCTGAGCTGGTAAAAATTCAAAATGCAAACGTAATTAATAAACTCTACTATGCTGAGGCGTTAAGAGCAAACCAAAAATACACAGAAGCTAAAATATACTACAAAGAATATCTTACCGCTGTTCCCAGCGACAACAGCGTGAAGTCACGATTAAATGGCATTGACAAGGTTGAGCAACTTAGCCGAGACAATGGTTTTTATGCAGTACAGAATGAAGATTTAATAAATTCTGAATACTCTGATTTCGGGGTAAGTTTTTACAATGATACAGGGATATTTTTTTGTTCCAACCGCGTTCCTGATGCATACGTTGTGCATCGCGACAACTGGACACATGGTAACTTTCTGCAGATATTCCAAAGTTACAAAAACGATTCAACAGGGCGACTGGAGTCACCGCAAATGCTAACGGGTCGTCAACCCAACCGGAAATTTCACGAAGGAACTTCTAGTTACAACGATAAAATGAAAGAACTTTACATAGACCGTAGCAACTACAATGGTCGCAGGGCTTTCACATCCGCAGATAAAACCGTAAAGCTCAAAATATATAAAATTGTATGGTTGCAAGACCAAAACCGTTGGGGTGATGAATTGGTTGAAGCAGTTCCTTTTAACGACAAAGAGTATTCAGTAGGGCATCCTTCAATGTCCAAAGACGGTAAAACTTTATACTTTGCCAGCGACAAACCCGGTGGATACGGAGGTGTAGACCTCTATGTATCAACAAGAGAAATTGGCGGAGAATGGAGTACCCCAATAAATTTAGGCCCAAAAGTAAATACTTCAGGTGATGAGATGTTTCCTTTTATTGCCGATGACGGGACGCTTTATTTTGCATCGAATGGCCATGTGGGATTGGGCGGTTTGGATGTCTATAGCACAAACATGGTCAAGACAGGCAACAAAATTACCAACTGGACAGAACCTGAAAACCTAGGCTACCCGATAAATACCAACTTTGACGACTTTGGGTACATAATCGCAAAAGACAATAAACGCGGTTATTTTGTATCTAACCGGCCAGGCGGCAAAGGTGATGACGATATATACAGTTTTATCAAACGCGGAGTTATTTTTAATGGTATTGTTTATGATGCAGCTACAGGATTACCCATTGAGGGTGCGCAGGTTGTAGTAAAAGAGGAGGATATTGAAAAGGGTAAATTAAAAACCGGTAAAGAGGGTGATTTTATATTTCCCGGTACACCCGGTAAAACACTAAAATTTTATGCCACAGCCCCTGGATACATGCCTGCAGAATTATCGTACCAAGTAAAAGAAAAACCCGAATTAGCAAAAATTCCGATGGTGGCGGAAGGTGGATGTAACTTAGAGGTGACCGTACTTGATAAAAAGAATCGCGACCCTCTGGAGGGAGCTAAGGTGAAATTGACTAATATTGCTAATAATAAAGAGGAGGTGTGTACTACCAACAAGGACGGCAAATGCATTTTTGCCATTGAAAAAGACGTAAATTACAGATTAGAAGCATCAAAAGAAACCGGAGACCCCGAATCTAAATACCTTACTGTTACAACCACTTTACCCAATAGTTGTAAAACTGTGCCCTCCACTTCTTATCAAACCATGGAGTTGGAGAAAGTTAAGAAGGGCGTAGCTATCAAGATTGAAAACATTTACTACGACTTGGATAAATGGTTTATACGCCCGGATGCTGCTAAAGAATTGGATAAACTAGTGAAAATTATGAAAGATAACCCCACAATGGAGATTGAGCTGAGTTCACATACAGATTGTCGCGCTACTGCAAAATACAACATGCAGCTTTCCAGTAAGCGTGCTGAAAGTGCCGTTAACTACATTGCTTCGCAAGGTGTAGAAGCTCGCCGCATGATTGCAGCAGGGTATGGCGAAACCCGTTTAGTAAATAAATGTCAATGTGAGGGTACTTTTGTAGTTCCTTGTACAGAAGAACAACACCAGGAGAACCGTAGAACGGAGTTTAAAATCCTGAAGTTTTAAGCTATGTAAAACACTTTCAAAATGCCGCCCTTAGTGCGGCATTTTTTTATTTTGGTGCGGAATAACTTTTAATCCCTTTAACAACACTCTCTTATGAAATTTGGCACTAAAGCAATTCACGCCGGGCAGGAGCCGGATCCTGCCACCGGTGCCATCATGACTCCCATCTATCAAACCAGTACATATGTACAGGAAAGCCCCGGCAAACACAAAGGATATGCCTACGCACGCGGTAAAAATCCTACGCGCACAGCACTCGAAAGAAACATTGCTGCATTGGAAAACGGTAAACACGCCATTTGTTTCAGCAGTGGTATGGGCGCCATTGATGCGGTTATTAAACTGCTGCGCCCGGGCGATGAGGTAATTACCGGGGATGATTTGTACGGCGGCAGCTATCGTATTTTTACAAAAATATTCGAACCGCTCGGTATAAAGTTTCATTTTGTTAACCTTACCGATGTATCCGGTATTGAGCCGCTCATTTCGTCCCGTACCAAGCTGATATGGGTCGAAACCCCCACCAATCCTACCATGCAGATTGTGGACATTGCCGCCGTTTCAGATATTGCAAAAAAACATAATATCCTTTTAGCCGTTGACAACACTTTCGCATCTCCCTATCTACAAAATCCGTTGACACTCGGAGCCGATATAGTTATGCACAGCGCCACCAAATATTTAGGAGGCCACAGCGATGTTGTGATGGGTGCTTTGGTTATGAATGATGATGCGCTTTATGAAAAACTGTTTTTTATACTGAATAGTTGTGGTGCAAATCCGGGCCCAATGGATTGTTTTTTGGTACTACGGGGCATCAAAACCTTGCATGTAAGAATGGACAGGCACAGTGCCAATGGCCGCAGAGTAGCGGAATATTTGCGTAATCATCCCCGTGTTGCAAAAGTATATTGGCCGGGATTTACCGACCATCCGAATCATGAAATAGCTTGTCGTCAGATGCGCGATTTTGGCGGCATGATTTCGTTTGTACTGAAGGATGTATCGTTGGAAGAAACATTTCGTATAGCATCTAATTTTAAAGTGTTCACCCTGGCTGAATCGTTGGGCGGGGTTGAATCGCTGGTGAATCATCCCGCCACAATGACACATGCTAGCATCCCAAAGCCGGAACGCGAAAAAGCGGGTGTAGTGGACAATCTGCTCCGACTCAGTGTGGGCATAGAAGATGTAGAGGACCTACTGGATGACCTGCAACAAGCCCTTACATGAGGCGTGTAAATGCATATTTGTGCTTTGGTGTTCAAATGACTACCCTTATTTATTTGTGGCTTTTAACGGCGTTAGTTTCGTGTGTTTGTGCCTCAAAGGTCGATAGCTTCTGGCCTGAAGGCAACATTTGAACTTTTCAAAAAAATATTTTCCTTCGTTTCATAATCAAATTATTTTACATGAGTTGTAAGATTTACTTCGTTCTAATATCCAGCATTTTCGCAGCTCTAGTAAAAGCACAAAACGCCAAAGTTATCGGGGTGGTCAAAGAGGAAAACGGTGACCCGCTTGTATCAGCCAACGTTATAATTGACGCAGCCAAAGGATGGGCAGCCGTAACCGATTTTGACGGAAAATTTGAGATTTCAGTGCCACCGGGTTCATATACGGTTTCATTCAAGTATGTAGGTAAAGAGGAGCAAAATATTAAGGTGACTCTATCGCCCGGCGAGGTAAAAACACTGAATGTGACGTTGGCAGAAAAGCAGCAGATTATAGATGTGGTGGTTGTAACCGGTAGTAAATATGAGAAAAAACTCAGCGAAGAAACTGTGTCGCTGGAGGTGTTGAAGTCAGATGTGATAAACAACCAAAACGTAACCAGTGTTGACAATGCCGTGCAGAAAATACCCAGTGTAACAATTGCGGACGGGCAAGCGAACATTCGCGGTGGCTCGGGCTGGAGTTACGGGGCCGGTTCCCGGGTAGCAGTGTTATACGATGACTTGCTTATTACCACTGCCGATGCCGATGATGCCAAATGGGGTATGATACCGGTTGAAAATATTGAGCAGATTGAGGTACTGAAAGGCGCAGCTTCATCTATTTACGGCTCCGGGGCGCTAAATGGTGTCATCAACACCCGTATGGCATATCCCACCGAGGACCCGTTTACACGCTTGCAAACGTATGTCGGCTTTTACGAGGGCCCAACCCGCACACGCTCCATGAAGTGGTGGCAAGGTAATCCCCAATATTTTGCAGGATTTAACTTTGGAGACCGCAGAAAAATCGGACAGTGGGATATCATCACTGGTACTGCCTACAACAATGACAGGGGCTGGCTCGATTCTTCTGACAGTCAGGATTTCAGGGTAAACGCCAAGATTCGCCACCGATTCAAAAAAGTTACCGGACTTACTGCCGGGGCAAATGTATTAGCTATGTGGAGCTGGGGTAAAACATTCTTTTTATGGGATAGTGTTGGGCCTAAGGGAATGAGACCCTTGCCCAACACAATAACCAAATACGATAACAGCCGTTACATAGTAGATCCATTTGTTACGTGTTACGACTCCAAAAACAACAAATTTACTTTTCGTTATCGTTGGTTGAACTCCTCTAACGTCAACAGCACCGGGCAAGGTTCTATCGCTCATCGCCATATTTTTGATGTGAGTTACCAGCGCCCGTTTGAAATTAAAGAAAATATCAAATTAAATTTTATTGCCGGCGTGGGTGGCCGTATTGATCGTATTGCACCACCCAAGAACCCCAACGACCTAACCCCCGACTCTATTCGTCAAAAAATTATTGACTCGCTCGGGTATTATCCCATACCGTATTTGTATGGCGATAAAAAACATCGGGGTAATAACGCCTCTATCTATGCGCAGGTTGACGGCAAATTTTTTGACCGGCTAAATGTAACGTTGGGCCTGCGTTGGGAGTACTTCAACGTGGATGGACGAAACAGTTTAAAAGATCTTCCCTATCCGCTTTTACGTCTCGGAATTAACTACCAAGCCGCTAAAGCTACTTATGTACGCGGCTCATTCGGGCAGGGTTTCCGTTATCCATCTATCGCAGAATTATTTGTGACTACCAAAGTGGGAGGCGCATTGGAGATTTTTCCGAATGTAAACCTTAAGCCCGAGAAAGGGTACAGCGCAGAAATTGGTGTTAAGCAAGGGTTCAAATTCGGTAAAAATTCCCGCACAATGGGTTATGTGGATGTTGCGGGTTTCTGGAATCAATTTGACAATATGATGGAGTTTATCTTCGGTCAGTTTGGTAAGTTTGATTTTCTGGCAGGAAAATACGGTGTCGGATTTTCATCGCAGAATGTAGGCGACACACGCATCCTGGGCGTAGATGGTGCACTGGGTTTTCAAACGTTTGCAGGCCCCGTGGAATTTAACCTTCTCGGTGGTTACACGTACATCAGCACAACTGCACTTAATTGGGATAAGCCCATCATTATTTACAATTCAGAGGGAGATACAATTAAGCCGAGCAATGAAGGCGGATTTGCTCAAACTTCATACAACAACGCCAATGCCCCGGCCGGCTTGGATACTAACCAATATATTACATACGGCATGCTCTCCTCGAGCAGTAAAAACATGCTGAAATACCGCCCGGATCATCAATTTAAATTAATATTTAATATAATCCATAAGCGTTTTGAGGTTAACATGGATTACCAGTTCATTGCTTATCAAAAGAACATTGACTATGCTTTTGTGAGCCCGTTCTTTGCCGGCGTGCCGGTTTCTGCTGTATTGGGCATTCAATCATTCAGAGGTTTGTATGAATATCGCAAAGAGTTGGAGCGAAGAAATTACAAAGGCGACAACATCTTGAATATTGCGCTGGGTTACAAACCCATAGATAACTTCAAAATGTCATTTATTATCAAGAATGTTTTGAACTGGGAGTGGATGCCCCGCCCGGGAAGGTTCGAAGCCCCCCGAAGTTACACCCTACAGGTGGCTTACTACTTTAGAACAGCGAAATAAGAACGAAAAATCATTAGCATTTGTATTACTTTTGTTATCGTGTATGTTGCAAATATCTTTCATATAATATAAATCTTTTACCAAATGAAAAAGTTTGTAGCTCTTGCTTTTTGTGTTTTAGGAACATATTATGCCTTCGCACAGTGCAACTCGTGTACACCCTCTTTTACGTCCACTTGTCCTCCATCGGGGGGACTATGTGCCAAATTAGACACGGTGTACGTGAATCAGCCATTTTCGAAAGTTATCCCTTTTTACATGCCGCGGTTTATAAACCCCAACCAGATTTCAACGCCTTGCGGTGGTTGTACCAGTATAAAACTCCGTCGTATTGATGTGACAGGCGTAAGCGGATTACCCGGTGGTTTTCAGACACCGTACTTCAGTCAAAACGGAAGCTACAACATTCAAAACGGGGATACGATCGGTTGCGCCACGTTTTGCGGTACACCGCTGGTGGCAGGTACTTATGTGATTACGGTTTACCTTTTAGCAGATGTAACTGCCATCGGTACACCTATTGGTGACGTGGATGCCGATGACCAGAATCAGCAATATTCTGATACAGTAGTAGTATTGCCCGACACATCATCAGGTGTAACCACTTTCACATACGGGAGCGGTGGCTCAAGCGCATGTAACACTATTACCGTTAACCTTCAGGCAACAAAACAGGCGCCTGCGCCTAACCTGACCCGTTACTTCTGGAACATTGCCGGCACACAAACAGAGGTAAAAAATCCCGGTCAATTTACTTTTAATAACACCTCCGGCACCAAGTCCGATACCTTTCCTATATCGCTTAAAACAGTTTTTTACAACTATCGCATCAAAAGCGTGAATGCCCAGCTCAACAGCGGTTGGTATCCCGATATCAATGAAGCCACTTCTCTCCAGGATCCTGAACCTTATTTACGTATCATACAAACCGGCTATCAAAGCCATAATTGCAATAACACAGCCCCTTCCACCAAAAACCCATCCTATACCAACATTAACCAGGAGTTAACACCCGGTACCTTTACCGTTGATATGGAAATATGGGATGATGATAATTGTGGCTTGTTACCCATCTTTGCATCACCGGATGATAAAATAGGCGATTATGACGTCACCGTTCAGTTAGGTACTTTCCCGTTGTTTGACAATTTAAATAACTCCACAGGTACTGTAGTTATTGATACTGTGCCGGGTGTAATACTCACCGATACTTTGTGGGTAGTAGTGCACCCTACTCCTCCTGTACCTGTTGTTCTGGCGAGCCGCGATACTTTTTGCTCCAATGACTCAATTCGGATTTCCATTCAAGGTAATTACGCAGGATACAGTTTTGAATGGTGGAGAGATACGGTATTTCTTAGTGGGATAAATGACTCTGCTTTCTTTACAAATGCAGCCGGCAACTATAAAGTAAAAGTAACTAACCTCTCAACCGGCTGTCAAAACATCTCAACGTTTAAGAGCGTAACTGTTATGCAGGGTGTTGATCCGATTACGGTGATTGATAACGGTACGAAACTCTTCATCACACCATTTCCGAACGGCATGAAAGCACGGTGGTACTACAATGGGAACCTGATTACCGGCCAAGACGGCAAGTTTCTGGACTACGTGGGGAATGGCAGTTATTATGCCGAGGTTTACAACCCTGCTTTTCCGGCATGCAGTGCGGTGGCTGAGCCGATTGTTGTTAACGGTGTAGGATTTGATAACGTACCTTCTGCCGGAATTATCGGCTTGCAGGTGTACCCCAATCCGGGTACGGGTTTGTTTACCGTATCGTATGCAACAGATGGTGAGCATGCCGTGCGCATCCGCATTACCGATGCCATCGGTTCTATCATACGCGAAATGCAACAGGAGCAGCAATACGGTAAACAGGAATTGAAAATTGACCTGACCGATTTAGCCAAAGGGGTATATATTCTGCAACTTGAGAAAAACGGACATCATCTTAATACCCGTTTATTATTGCAGTAATGAGAATTTGATTAGCGCTAAAACTCATGTCTGCGCGCGGCAAAGTTCATGCGTGCTCCGATGCTGATGCCGAAGGTTGACTGGCGTAGCAAGTAATTGTTTGAAATGGCGTTCTCCGTTTTTTCGCCACGCTTGGCACGGTAAAGTATTTCTAAATCAAGATACACGTTGTGCCAGGGTTGATAAGAGGTAAGTAGCTGAAAAAAAGTAATGTTGCTACGCGCTCCTTGCAGTAACTTGTTCCCGTATTCTTTGGTAACACTATTTCCGCCTCCCGAATTTCGGAAAATATCAGCCCCCAGGTTCGTCAGCTTATTGGTGGTGGGGTCTAGAGTATCTTCACCAACTTGTGCGGCTATAAGCTTGCCTTGTATGGTCAGGTAAGTGAGGGGCTGATAACGAAGTTGTGTAATGACCTCTATAAAATTGGCGCCCAACGGATGAGCCAGCGGCTGGTTGTAATGTGTAAAGTTGGTGTTTTCTTCGTGCGTGTACATAAAGGGTCGGCACAGGTTCATCTCTATCTGTCCATCTAAATTCGGAGCGATGTCGATATACTTCATGCCCAACTGCAAAGCCCATTTGTTTGCCCACCAGCCGTTTCGGGCAAAAGCATTTTTGAAATTAAATTCATCCAGCAAAAACTGCCCGTAAAAACTTAAATGATTAATGACGTTAGCTTTGAAATCTGCTCCGAGCAGTACGTTGTCAGGGCTACCTAATGCGTGCTCTACAGCGCGATAAAAGATTACCGGATTGAGGTATTGTAATTCAAAATGTTTACTGCGCTGCATTACTACGCCCTCAAACAATCCGAAATTAAGAAAATGTGTAGGTTGAATGCTCAAGTGATGCACAGCCATGTATTTTTTGGGAAGGAGCTGGTCGGCTCCGCGGATGTACTGTGCCGTCAGTTCAGCCAGGATGCTCTGATATCTGAACCGCCAGAAAGAAACATCGGTCCTGAGAAATAAATAAGGCGCTGAAAAATCGGAGAGGAAAAATGAGCGCTGTCCGTTGCCGATAAAAAACTTATCGCGGCCAAAAGATACGTTGATGTATTTAAGTATGTTGGCATTGATATATCCGCGGGCATCAAAGTAATCTATACCATCGTTAAACTTAAAGATGTTTGAGGAGTAATCTTTCCAATATGCCTGCCCGGGTACGTATGTGTAAATATCGTAGGGGGTGTTTTTGCGGATTTTATCGGTGATGTACTTGTGGTGGCGGGCGGCATTACCGAAACCATTGAAGTAAAAACTCAAAACGCGCCGGATGTTGCCCCGCACTTCAACTCCCCGGCTGGTGGTAAACACAAACCGGCTGTCGTAGCTCTCTATCCCCATTTTTAAATCAAAAATCGGATTAAAGCGTAGGTCAAACAGACCTTTGTTTTTAGAAGTAACATGCGCAAATGATGCCGGCTCGCGGTAGAGTTTCCAAAGGGGTCGTTTGGTGCGGCTTTCGGTGCTATCCAGAAAATCTGGCGCTTCATCTGCCAGCCATTGTATTTGAAATTGCTGTACGCTGTTGAAGCGAAGGTTTGAAAGCATCAGGGTTTCGGCAAGTTTTGCCATTTGCCCCCGGTAATAACTTTTATCGGCTGTGTGTTGAATAGGTATGATACGACTGTATTTTATATCTAACCTGTCAACAATGTGATATGCATCGCTTCCGAGTGGCATGAAAGCCCCCTGCGCAGCGCCCCAGGCGGGGTATGAGAATGCAACAAGAGTTAAGAGCCGTTTGAGCATGCCTTTTTCCTTGAGCCAAACCTAAACCATTTTGAATAATTATGAAATTTGCTTATACCAGATTGAAAAGTTCTGCAAATAACTGTCGGGGGTGTATTTTTTTACCGTTAATGAAAGCTCAGCAAATCTCAAAAATAAAAATGCTAACTAACTTGTATGTATATTAAAAAATAAGTATATAAAGATAATTCTATGTAACTAAAATAAACTCCTGGTAGATAATGTAAAAAAAACGAAGCATAAAGCGGCAACGGTGAAGTTGGAGATTATTTTTATTGGAGCAGGCGTTTAGTTGCCCATGTAGAGATTTACATTCTTGATTTTTTCTTGTTTTTTGAAAAGTGCTGCTCAAAAAGAAAATATCGTTGTGCTTGAACGTATGTTAACGGTTATCACCTCGAAAATATTCAGTTGAGATGGAGTGTGTTGGCGTAATTGGTATATTGTAGGGTAATTACGGGCATATTTGACTGGGTTTGATCTTGGGTCGCCCGCCTGTGGCGGGCGACCCAAGAGGATGTGTAGGGTTTTATAGATGTGCTATGTCATCGCGCCCGCGCCGCGGGCGCGGGCGCAGTTACATGAAATAT
>JANWXI010000024.1 GCA_025057415.1 Chitinophagales bacterium | reverse complement strand
ATTCAACCTAATTATACAGCAACTACCCTGCGAGCCGCCGCAGGCGGCTCGCAGGGTTACAACACAAATATTACAGCGCCTGCGCCGCAGGCGCAGGCGCGCAGACATGACACATCACAGAAATCCGACACAACCCCTCGGGTCGCCCGCCCTTGGGCGGGCGACCCGCACACAACCAAATCTCAATAAGCTACCGACCGTAAATGTTGCTCTAACACTTCGTTACACTCTAATCACATAGTCGTTTTCCCGGATGATATGGTAATTAGTTGTAATATTTTGATAAGAAGAGTTTTTTAACGGGTATTTGTTGTAAAAGAGCAGTAACGTGTTGATTGAATAATTTCAAACAATCGCTCAAGGATTGAGCACCCTATTGGGTGGGTGTGAAGGGCGCGATTTTAAGTCGTGATGTGGATGGGATTAATCCTTTATTTCGCTGTTGTCTTCTTTGGCTACAAAGAAGAATATAAGACCGGTAGTAAGCAAAAGTATGCCGGCAAGGAACGGCACAAGGTGGCCGGTCTGGTACATGCTCTGATGAAGTTTAGGGTCATTGTAATCTAATGACCATGAACTGTTGGCAAGTACAAATGAAAAGTAAATGGTAAGCAGGCCGCCCACTATAGTAAAGATACCGGCTAATACTTTGCTCATACGCGCTGGATTAAAACGGGGGCGAAAGTAGGAAACTCTGCGAAATACTAAAACACCACAAGTTTAAAGGTGTAATACTCATCGGGCTTGTCTTGTGTGAATAGCGAGCCGAGGTAAATACCCGGCGCCCAGTCGCTCAGGTCTAAAGTGTAAAGTGCGTTACCGGTGAGCGGAAGCTCATGCACCAGGCGGCCGTGCAGGTCGTAAAAACTGAGGTGCGAACCCGACGGAAGTTGTGAGGTGCGCAGGTTTGCGGTATGGTGCGCGGGATTGGGATAAACCCGCACCGGGGCGGAAGATGCGGAGAGATTTGCAACAGATGAAAAACGGGGATAATCGCGGTAGAGGATGCGGGTTACTACTTCAAAAAGTTGTATGTTACCGATTTGCGTTATTTGCGTGTTGATTTGTAACAGTGGGGCATCGTGCTGGTCGCCTATCCATTTGTACTCGCGGGTAATGTCGGCAGGGGAGTTGAAGCCGAAACCGAGCGAATCTATGTAAAGCGAATCAACCCCGCGTATCTCGGTTTTGATGCGCAGCACTTCGTATGTACCAAAGGGGGTAGTGAGTGTGCCCCACCCATCTACTTCGTTTACTCTGCGCTGGCGGTAGGTGTAATCGCCAAGTTGAGGAACAGTAACGTTGTATTGTGAGAGGGAAGTGTCTTTAATACCGTAAACAATCGGAAATCTGTATATGGTGTCGGGTTTGCTGAACGGCACCGAGGTGGGTATGCCAGAGATGCGCAAACCCAAACCCTTTTGTTGCAGGGCAGCGTTGTTTTTGAGGTAAAAGGCATACGGGTCAGAAAATACGCTGCTGATGATAGGTAGTCCGGTGTTTATATTTTGCTGTTTTACGGCAAGGTTTGATTGGTAGGGATTGAGCGGCAGGTTTGAGAACGTAAAAGCATATACGGGGTTAGTAAACAGCGGACTCCGGAATGTGTCAACGTACTGTGTTTGCCAGTTGAGGTTACTGAAATCCCACGTGTAGTTAGGGCCCGTACTTTGATAGTCAATTTGAGGCGACCAGGCGGCTACACTCATGCGTACGGTATCCCAGGTATCGGGAAAGTCATCTGCAGTGAGCGAAATTTGTGCTGCGGAGCCGATAGGCAAAAAGCTGCAAACAAAAAATGGCAAAATCTTCATCATGTACTGTAAATGGTGGTGCAAGTATGTAAATGTAGGGTTATATAAAAAACTACATAAATACGGATGAGTTGCATCATAAAAATACACCGAAATCCAGAAGCTCTGTTTACCAAATGTAAATGTAGTAATACGTATCCAAACAGGCAGATGGGATAGCTGAACAACCATACGCGGTATTATCCTGATAGATTTGCATTGGAAGCAGGTTTATGTGCAATGCGTGCAAAACATCATTAAATATTTGCAACAAGCCCGCAGTAAAACATATCGCGGTAGAGTTTTAATACCGTAAGCCACTTTTTCCTGATAATGCTGAAATTGTTAGCCATTAAGTCAGTTGCCAATAAGTACTGGCTGACAAAATGTAAACAATCTTCTAATGGAGCGTGATTTGATGTAAAATCAGTACACAATAGTTACCTATGAACGCAAACAATTTCACTACAAAAGCTCTTGAGGCGCTCAGCAGCGCGCAGCAAGAAGCGTTTAATAACTCGCATCCGCAGTTAGAAACGCTTCATTTTCTGAAAGGGATGTTAGACACAGACCAGGACGCTTTGCCGTTTTTACTGGAGAAATGCGGAGTGAATCGCAATATACTCTTAGGAAGGGTAGAGGAAAAACTTAAAACCCTGCCTAAAGTTAGCGGCCAGGTGAGCGATTTGACGCCCTCACATTCATTCGGGAAACTGATACTGCAAGCCAATAAACTCATGAAGGAGTTTCAGGATAGCTACATTGGCAACGATATACTGCTTCTTTCATTGCTCACCATCGGTGACGACACGAGCCGACTGCTCAAGGAACTAAAACTGGAGGAGAAAAAACTGCGCTCAGCTATTTTGGAATTGCGCAGGGGGAGCCGCATTACCGACCAGAATGCAGATGCTACCTATAATGCACTGGATAAGTACGCCATTAACCTGAATGCACAGGCCCGCTCAGGAAAGTTGGACCCCGTTATTGGGCGCGATGAAGAGATACGGCGCGTGATGCACATTCTCTCGCGCAAAACAAAAAACAACCCGCTGCTGGTGGGCGAGCCGGGCGTAGGTAAAACTGCCATTGCCGAAGGCATCGCACACCGCATTGTAAAAGGCGATGTGCCCGAAAACCTTAAAAACAAAACCATCTATGCTCTGGATATGGGAGCGCTCATGGCGGGCGCCAAATACCGGGGCGATTTTGAAGAGCGGTTGAAAGCCGTAGTAAAAGAGGTAAAAGAGAGCGCTGGTCGTATTATACTTTTTATTGATGAAATACACACGCTGGTAGGCGCCGGAGCTACTGAAGGCGCTATGGATGCCGCCAACATCATCAAGCCCGAGTTAGCGCGCGGAGAACTCCGCGCCATAGGCGCAACCACCCTCAACGAGTACCAGAAGTATTTTGAAAAAGACAAAGCGCTGGAACGCAGGTTTCAGAAGGTGCTTGTAGAGGAGCCGAGCGTTGAAGATGCCATCTCCATTCTTCGCGGTCTGAAAGAGCGCTATGAAAATCACCACAAGGTTCGCATAAAAGACGATGCCATCATAGCAGCCGTCACCCTGAGCGACCGTTACATCAGCGAGCGCTTTCTGCCCGATAAAGCCATTGACCTAATAGACGAAGCCGCTGCCAAACTGCGGCTGGAGATGGATTCACTACCCGAAGAATTAGACGAAATTGAACGCAGAATACTGCAACTGGAAATTGAGCTGGAGGCGATAAAACGCGAGAATGACGAAAAGAAAATGGACGAGTTGAATGCCGAACTTGCCGGGTTGAAAGAGAAACGCAGCGAGCTGAAAGCAAAGTGGCAACGCGAAAAGGAGATTGTGGACAAAATAAGCACCGCTAAAGAGAAGATTGAGCAACTCAAACTGGAAGCCGAGCGCTATGAGCGCGAAGGTGACTACGGCAAGGTGGCTGAGATACGCTACGGCAAAATTAAAGAACAGGAAAACGAAATAAAGAAATGGCAACAGGAGCTTAACACAATCAGTAACGAGAAGCGCATGTTGCAGGAGGAGGTCACAGCAGATGATATCGCTGCTATTGTGAGTAAATGGACAGGCATACCGGTTACCAAAATGCTTGAGGGAGAAAAAGAAAAACTGTTGCACCTGGAAGAGCGTCTGCGCGAGCGTGTAAAAGGGCAGGACGAAGCTATTACGGCAGTGGCAGATGCTATACGCCGCAGCCGCGCCGGTTTGCAGGACGAAAAAAGACCTATCGGTTCTTTCCTGTTTCTGGGAACAACAGGCGTGGGCAAAACCGAACTCAGCAAGGCATTGAGCGAAGTGCTGTTTAACGATGAAACAGCCATGGTGCGTATTGACATGAGCGAGTATCAGGAGAAACACTCTGTGAGCCGGCTCGTGGGCTCGCCACCGGGTTATGTGGGTTACGAAGAAGGCGGGCAACTCACCGAAGCGGTACGCAGAAGACCGTACTCCGTCATCCTTTTTGATGAAATAGAAAAAGCACACCCGGATGTGTTTAATATCCTTCTGCAAGTGTTGGATGACGGTCGCCTTACGGACAATAAGGGCCGTACCGTGAATTTCAAAAACACCATCATCATCATGACGAGCAACATCGGCTCAGATATTATACAAGCCGCTTTTGAAAACGCAACTGAAGATAATCTTCTGAGCGCCAGTGAGACCGCCAAACTGGAAGTTATGGAGCGGCTCAAACAGACGGTGCGCCCGGAGTTTCTGAACCGCATTGACGAGATAGTTATGTTCCATCCGCTCATGCGCAAGCAGATATTCGAAATCGTAGAATTGCAACTGCAACGCGTGCGTCAGATGCTTGCGCAAAAGGAAATCCATTTGGAAGTAACCCCGGATGCCATGAACTGGCTTGCCACTCAGGGCTTTGACCCGCAATACGGTGCGCGTCCGCTCAAGCGCGTTATTCAACGCGAACTGGTGAACAAGCTCTCACGGCTGATACTCTCCGGTGAAGCGGAAAAAGGGAGCACCGTGATAGCCGACTCATTTGGTGATGAACTGGTGCTGAGACCCAGCAAACCGGCCGTAACGGTCTCTGCCAACTAATCCGGCACAGCGCATAACTAACGCTAACATTGATATGGTGTTGGAGATAACCGTAAACAGAAATACTTAAATTCTCCTAAAAACAAGATCTCTGTACCTACGGTAGCTCGAGTACGTGAAAATTGTGCCAACTTTGTAATTGGTATAAGATTTGACAACACCTTATTTTATGGTGTTTAGTGCCTTGCCTCTTGAGCCGGCACCTGAATGGTCGGCTCTGCTGTTTAAGGTGGTGGTGGCGCTGCTGGCAATAAGCAGTATCACCACACTCACCGCCGTGATTTTATTGCTGGTTGCCATCGTATCGGGTATTACGCTGCTTCGCAGAGCGGTTTCTTTCGTAAGTGTGTTTCGCATGGCTCTTGTGTATAGTTCCGTCATTGCTGCGCTGGCAGTGGCGCTGTGTGTGCTGGTGCTGATGTTGATTTTTACCGCTGTGCCAATTTGGATAACGCTAGTAATCAGTATAGCGCTTGTGCCGGTACTCAGTTGGCTGATACGTGAAACAGTGCTGTTTTTTATCTGGAAGCGTTTCGGGCGGCTGATTTATTTCTTTCGATTTGTAAGAGCATTACTGCGCCCGGTTTAGTGTTTTAGTATGTCGTGCTGCCCTCGGTTGTAAAACTGCAGGATTTTTTCCAGCAACACCTCAGCAATTTTGCATTTGCTTTCGTGCGTCCAGCCGGCAATGTGAGGTGTAAGCAGTACACGCGGATGGTTCTTGAGCAGGTCAAAAGTTACGCGCTCGCTTTCGGTAAGCGCCTGCAGGTTCTCATTCTCCAACACATCCAGCGCCGCGCCCACTACACGGCCCTCATTTAATGCCGTGAGCAAATCACCGGTATGGAGGTTTTTGCCCCGTGCAGTGTTGATTACCCATATCGGCTTTTTGAAATTGCGCAGAAATGCTGCGTTCACCATGTATCGCGTTTCCTCAGTAAGCGGAAGATGGATACTCAGTATATCTGCCGTTTCAAATATCATGGGCAAGGTGGCTTCCAGCGCTGTGAGGTTGCTGAAACCCTGTTTGTATTTGTCGTACGCAAGCACACACACATCAAAGCCCGCCAGCACACGGGCAAAGGCCTGCCCGGTGTTGCCGTAACCCAACAATGCTATAGTTTTGCCGCGCAGCTCCACGCCCCGGTTTTCCTCGCGCACCCATTCATTGTTCTGTATCTGCATATATGCCCTGGTAACGTGTCGGAGCAGGTTGAGCAGCAGCGCCAGCGCATGTTCCCCCACTGCCTGCCGGTTGCCTTCGGGACTGTTGAAAAATGCAATCCCTCTTCTTTGCGCGGCATCGCGGTCTATCACCTCCAGCCCGCTGCCCGCCCGGCAAACAAACCTGAGCTGCGGTGCACGGCTAAACAATGCTTCACCGGCAAATATTTTGCTGTTTATCACCAACCCTTCGTAGTGATGTATTACATCCATTACTTCCGGCTGGGTGATGTCGGGGCGCTCGTCCACGAGGAAACCATTAGCGATGAGACCATCGCGTAAGATAGGGTGGAAGTGGTCGGTGAGAAGTATGCGGCGCATGGCGCCAAAAGTAGAAGGTTGAGGGGAAAATGAAGAGGGGGTTACTCGGTCTGACCTTGGTCAGACATTGAGCGGATAATCAAACGTTTCGAAAGTGCGAGAAGCACGTAAACAAAATTCTTTGACAGAGCAACACCTATTCGCGCTCTACCTGCACGCGCTCCACAGGATTGGCGGTCATCTCTTTGTATTCCTGCCGGTTGCGCAGAATGTCAAGACCTGTAAAAATTGCGTTCCGCAGCGATTCAGGCGATGCCAGGTCCTTTCCGGCAATATCATAGCCGGTACCGTGGTCAGGCGATGTACGGATAACCGGAATGCCTGCCGTAAAATTTACACCCTGACCAAATGAAATTGTTTTGAACGGGATAAGCCCCTGGTCATGATACATAGCCAGTACACCGTCAAATTGCCGATAGTGACCCGAGCCAAAAAAACCATCGGCAGAATATGGCCCAAAAACATACAACCCGCGCTCTTTTAATTTATTTACCACCGGGGCTATTACATCTCTCTCCTCCTTACCGATTAAGGCATGGTCCCCTGCATGCGGATTAAGCCCCAGCACCGCGATGCGCGGCTTGTGGATGAGAAAATCGGTTCGCAGAGAACTGTGAAACATTTCTATTTTTTGATAAAGCAGCGGCGCATCAATTTTATCTGCCACTTCTTTAATGGAAACATGTTGTGTGACCAAGCCCACGCGGAGTTCGTCACTCACCAGCAGCATCAAACTCTGCGTGCTACCTGCCGCGCGTGCGATGAATTCTGTTTGCCCGGTAAAATCAGGTTGATGTTTTGCCACCGTGTGTTTGTTTACCGGCCCCGTTACCAGTACATTAATCTTTCCCTCTGTAAGGTGTTTCACGGCTGTTTGCAAACACAGGAGAGCGCGAGCGCCCGCCTCATCGGTTGCAACGCCGGGTTGAATGTGCACGTGCTCTGTCCAGCAATTCCACACATTCGGTATTTTCTGGTGGAGGGGTGCGCCTTCTTTTAATTCGTTCAGTTGAAAGTTCTGTATCTTGAGTTGCTTGGCGTAGTACGAGAGTACATTCCTTTGCCCGTAAATGATAAAATGGGCATAACGATGCAGGCGGTCGTCCTGCAGGGCTTTGATGATTACCTCAGGCCCTATTCCGTTAAAATCGCCAATGGTGATACCTACAGTAGGTTTAGCGCTCATCGGGTACTCGGGTAATTTTTGAGATAATGCGTCAAAAGCCGCACTCCTATGCCGGTGGCGTATTTGCCGCGGTAACTGTCATCGCGGGTAATGTAGGCGGTACCGGCTATGTCAAAGTGCAGCCAGGGGTAATCTGTAAAATGTTCCAGAAACTTGGCAGCTGTGATGGCGCCGGCTTCCGGACCACCGATGTTTTTAATATCTGCCAGATCACTTTTTATCATTTCGCCATATTCTTCATAGAGGGGTAGCTCTAACAGCCGTTCATACACGGCATCGCCCGATGCTTCAATTTGTTTTTTTACCGCCTCGTCTGCTGTACCCATGTAGGGGGTTAACACATGGCTGAAAGCCACTTTGGCGGCACCCGTAAGGGTAGCAAAATCCATCACCAACTCGGGTTTATACTGCTTGGCGTAGTGTAGTGCATCTGCCAGTATCATTCGCCCTTCTGCATCGGAGTTGAGCATTTCCACATTCAGCCCGCTCATCATTTTTATTACGTCACCCGGGGCGTATGCATGCCCGCCGGGGCGATTGTCCGTTGCAGGTACAAGCCCTATCAGATGTACAGGAATTTTATTTAATGCTACAGAGATAAACGTACCGGCTACCAAAGCGGCTCCAGCCATGTCGCACTTCATAAAATCCATACTGTTGGGAGTGGGTTTTAAACTAAGCCCTCCGGTATCATATACTATACCCTTGCCCACCAGCACGATTGGTTTTTTATTGACAGCCCGCGCAGGTTTGTACTCCAGTATGGTAAACGTAGGCGGTTCCACGCTGCCCTGATTAACAGCAAGTAAACCACCCATACCAAGTTGTGTTATTTTCCGTTTGTCGAATACGGTCACTTGGAAACCAAATTTTTTACCTGCGGAGGAGATTTCGCGGCTCAGTTGGGTGGCGGTCAGAAACGACTGGGGTTCGTTGACTAAATCACGCGTGAAAAACACGCCCGTGGCTATTGCCGTGATGCCTGCTATCATTTCTTTGTCGGCACAGCGGCGGTCAATGTGCAGTTTGGCGAGCGATTTTTCGTTTTTCTGCAGGGTTTTATATTTGAGAAATTCATAATTTGATAGCACGAGCCCCTCCAGCATAGCAGCCGTGAAGGATTTGTCAACATAACTATAGAGCGAAGCTTCTTTAATTTTTTTGCCGTTTAGGAGCCGGTTGACCTGATAGCCGGCATGGCGGGCATTCTCTGTGTTTTTGATGGCCGAATGAGCGATATCCAATTTCACCACATGAACATTTCCCTCGGGTGTAGTACAGGAGTAAATGTGGTTGATTTTCTCACGGTAGTAATTTTCGAGAGCTTGTGTGGTTTTTTTGTCAAAACCCAGTTTTTTCAGGTCTGTATCCTCGCTGATTAAGATAACGCGATTCGCAAAGCGATTGTAGTCGGTACATAATTGAAGTTGAAAGTTCATGCGCAGAGGTGTTTAACGTTTCAAAAGGGGGCTAAAATAACAATGCTGCAATAATACACACCACACCGCCCCACAATAGCGGGATGTGAGCTAATGTTCACTAAAAGGAATACCGGGAAATTTACAAGGCGGAGGTTTTTCGCAACCAGTCCAGCATGTAATTTATTACCTGTGTACGATCGGGTTCGGGTTCGTTGTGCAGTTCGTGATAGAAACCCTCCCATAATTTTAAAGTCACCAGTTGGCTCGGTGCACGCGAAGCGAACTCCTTGCTCCCCTCAGGCGAAGTGAGACGGTCGGCTGTGCCATGCATCACTAACAAGGGTGTTTTGAGCTCCTGCGCATGTTCCAGCGCCCACTGAGCTGCCTGATAAAATCCAAAAAAGGTACCGGCGGTGATTTTGCCGTGATTAAACGGGTCTTCATTGTATGCTCTTACCACATCAGCGTCGCGGGATATGGCAGAGGAATCAAGTGCGGCATTTTCGGTAAAGGCAGGATAGATGTTTACCATCATCTTAGCCAGGAACAGTTTTAAGGCAGGGGGTTCAAAACCTAACCTGAATAGCGGTCCGGTGATAATAGCGCCTGTAAAGGCGTGTTTTCTCCGCAAAATGTAGTTTGTGACAATATTGCCGCCCATGCTGTGCCCCCAGAGGTACAGTTTCAGGTTCGGGTAACGACCGGATGCCTCATCTGCCAATCGCTGCACACTGTCCAGAAAATCTTCATAACGCTTCACATGCCCTCTTTTACCGGTAGTTTTGCCATGCCCGAAATGGTCGAAAGCCAATACCGCATAGCCGGCATCGGTAAATCGCGAGGCGGCGCGCTCATAGCGAGAGCTGTGCTCGTTGAAACCGTGTACAATACAAATCACCGCCTGCGGCGCGTTTGGTTCCCATCCCTGCGCAAATATCGTTTCGCCCTCTTGTTTCCAGTTAAATTCAAAATGCTTCATACCGTATTGAGTAATGTTTTAAAACCGGCTTGAAAGTAAACAAGTTTCCTTATTTGAACGGAGAGGTATTGTAGAGTTGCGGCAGCTTCCGGCTTCGCTCGCTTGTTATACAACTTTGGGATATCGGGGCTTCGCCCTCGGGGTTCAGAAACGTTAGCGCAGGAAAATTTTTTTGCACGGCAGATGATTCTTTTTTTTACAACCGGTTCTATTGCTGATGCCAGACCTTACTTCCCTGTACAGATATTGTTTTTTGCAATGTAAAATTAACTTTCATCTATGGATTACGACAAGGCGGCATGCGAGTACCCCGATGCCTTCATGGATTATCTGAGCAAATTTCTCACGGAAGACCGCAGAAGGCAATTTCAGGAAGTGTTGTGCAAACGCACTGCCCATATCAGCGTATTGACGGAATACCTGTATGATGAGCAAAACCTGCACGCTATAGTGCGCACAGCCGAATGTTTGGGCATACAGCACATACACGTGGTAGAACAGGAGAAAAAACTCAAACCTGCCAAAAAAATTTCGCGCGGTTCGCATAAGTGGGTCACAATGCATCACTATCTGTATGCGGATAGCGATGCGGGTGAGCTGTATGAATCTCTTCGCAGGTCCGGTTACCGGCTGGCTGCCGCGGAGCCGGGGATTGGTGGCTATTCACCCGAGGATATTCCCATCGAAGAACCTCTGATAATTATGCTCGGCAAAGAACGCACCGGGTTGAGCGATACCGCCAAAGCGGCAGCCGACTATTTTTTACAAATACCGATGTATGGTTTTACGGAGAGTTATAATGTATCTGTGGCGGCAGCGCTTTGTCTTTTTCCGATTGTACAGCGCTTGCACCGTTCAGGCATAAATTGGCATCTAAGCGAGCAGGAGAAAAATCACCTGTGGCGCAAGTGGGTATTACGCTCGGTACGGGACCCGGCAAAGATTTTTAAACGATGGCAGGCAGATAATCAGATTCGTTAAGCCGGTTAGTACAATTCAAAAAATTATGGATTGTTTGGGAATATACACAGGTGGCATGTTTGCCTTGTTACCTGATGTTAACGTCTGCCCGGATTGCCGGCCAGGATTAGCTAATTGATTTTATACGAAATACCGCATCCCGTGCAGCGATAGCCATGCAAAGGTTTTTCTTAGCATTAGTTTGTACTGCAGTGTGTTTGTTTAGCAACTCTCTTTTGCTGTAAGTGTTTATATTTGTAATTGACTCAGATGCGCAGTGCGATAACATTACTGGCTGTTTTTTTTCTGTGTGGCAATCTCACAGCTCAGCGCAGTAGTGTCCGGAAAACATACGACCCCCGCGATTATCAATACAAACGCGAGTTCTCGGGGGGTGTGCGGATTCAAACCAACGGATTGTCGCTGTACGCTGAGCACGGCTGGATAAAGGACATTTACCGCACCCATTACCTGCAGGCCGAGTACAACCTGTTTATCAACTACGCGCAGAAACGCATTAACTCTCCGCTGAACAACGGTCGCGATTTTTTGTATGGGGTGCAAAACAAATTTCACGCGCTGCGCCTCAATTACGGCATACGCAGAAGCATTGCCGATAAAGCTGCCTATAAAGGAGTGAGGTTGTCGTTTACGGCATTTGGTGGCATATCGCTCGGTTTGTTGAAGCCGTATTACCTTGTGTTACTGCAGCCCAGCGATAACGGTATTCCGGTATTTAAGGAAGAGCGTTACTCCCCACAGAATGCTTCGCGTTTTTTATCGCTTGACTCTATTGCCGAAGCGGCTCCCATGCGTTTTGGTTTAAACCAGATAGAGCCAATACCCGGCCTGCACGGTAAAATAGGTCTTGACTTCGATTGGGGCTCCAAAGATGAATTTGTGAAGGCGCTGGAGTGTGGTGTTATGTTAGACCTTTATTATAAACGAATACCGGTGATGATAAACCGCAGCAACCGGTTTTACCAGATTGGATTGTACCTTGGCTTTCATTTCGGTAAGCGATGGTAATGACTTGTATGGGGCTTTTTTGCATTTTGCTGACAATGTGTAACAGTAAGTTTTTCAAGAAACCTGCAGATATTAGCGGTGGGCTTGCCGGGTGAGGGATGCGAAGGGCGCGAGCGCAGCGAAGCGGTACGGAACGAAGTGGAGTACGGGAGCGATAGCGTACCCCGAGAGCAGCCCGACCCCTGCTGCGGCGCGTAGCCGCGCGGAGAGCCGCAGCAGGGGGCACCCCCAAAAATATAACATATCAAAATGCAAACTGTGTTGAGCGTGAAGCGGTATAAGTTGGTTTTGAAAGAAAAACCGGCTGGGACAACCCTTCGGGGTTTTTTCACATCTATAACCATATTTGTGGGTTTACGTTACAATAAATTAAAAGAATGTTTACATTCGTAGTTAATTTGTTCTATAAGTAATGAAAAACGGCTGTATCATTTTGGCGGGGATGCTCGCCATGGTTTTCTCGCTACATGCGCAAGTAGTTATAAATGAGTATTCCTGTGCCAACAAAAGTCAACATGCAGATGCTACCGGCAATTACGAGGACTGGATAGAGTTGTACAACGCAGGGGCAAGTCCTGTAAATATTGGCGGCTGGTACCTGAGCGATCAAAAAGGCCAGCCCACTAAATGGCAGATACCGGCGGGTGTTACGTTAGCCGCCGGAGGGCGCAGAATGTTTTATTGTTCGGCTCGTGATGGACTCATCAGCGGGCAATATCACACGAACTTTAAGCTTACGCAGAGCAGCGGAACGGAAGAAATTATTCTGGCGAACGGGTCGGGGACGATTGTGGACTCGGTTACCATCATTCCGCATCGCAGAAACCATTCGCGGGGCAGGGCTACCGATGGCTCACCCAACTGGCGGGTGTTTGAAACCCCTACTCCGAATGCTACCAATAACACGCAAACGGCATTTATTGATTACGTGCCCAAGGTAGTGTTTAGCTTACAAGCCGGTTTTTACACCGGTACACAAACGCTTACGCTTTCGTGCCCGATGCCCAACACTACCATATACTATACTACCAACGGCGCGGTGCCTACCAATACTCCTTCGGCAACCAATTTGCAATACACCGGTCCTATAACTATCAGCTCTACGCGCCCCATACGCGCAAGGGCTTTCGATAACAGCGGGCAGTATGCGGGTAGTTTTACAGTTACCAACACATATTTTATCAATGAACCTGTCAATACCTATCCGGTGTGGTCGGTAGTTTCCAATAACATGGGGTCTTTCTTCAGCAATGGCAACGAAACGATGGTGAGCATTGAATATTTTGCCTCTAACAACGGACCGCGGATATTTCAGCAAGAAGGTGACATCAGGCGCCATGGCAACGACTCATGGGCGTACTCCCAAAAAGGTTTCCGCTACTACAGCCGCGATGTTTACGGTTATGCTAACAAGATGGACTATCAGATATTCCCCACTACACAGCGCACCGATTTTGACGTGGTGTTAATTAAGGCAGCCGGCTCTGATAATTTTCCCGATGGCGGCTCAAATCCGCCCAACCGATGCGCCCATACACGCGATGCGTACGTGCAAACCCTATCTGAAAAATTTAACCTGAATGTGGATGTGCGCCGCTTTAAAAACGCCATCACGTATGTAAACGGCCAATATTGGGGCATTTATGAAAGCCGTGAACGGGTGGATGAGGATTACACCGAGTACTACTACGACAACGGTGAAAAATGGGTGGATATGCTCAAATATTGGGGCGGCCTGGATATTGAAGCCGGCAGCGATACCGCGTGGAATAACCTTTTCAATTTTATCATCAATAACAGCATGACCAACCCCGCCAATTATGCGTATGTGCAACAGCGGCTCGACTTTATGAGTTTAATTGATTACATAGTGCTGAACACCTACACCGTAAACAGCGATTGGCTCAACTGGAACACCGCCTGGTGGCGCGGACGAAAACCGGGTAAAGAAGTAAAATGGCGATACAACCTGTGGGACCAGGACAATACATTTAATCTGGGGCAAAACTACACCGGCATCAGCAACACTACTGCCACGGCTTCGCCCTGCGATGTACAATCAAATTCAACTTATGCCAATACCAACAATCCGCACATTGGTCATATACGCATCTTTAACCGGTTGATGCAAAATCAACAGTTCAGGCAGTTATATATAAACCGATATGCCGATTTAGTAAATACGGCATTTTACTGCCCCAACATGCTCAATCACTTTGATACCATGATAGCGCGTTTGGCGCCCGAGATGCAGCGCCATACACAGCGATGGGGCAGCTCAGTTGCTCAATGGAACAACGCGGTAACCTTCACCCGCAATCAAATTGCGCAACGATGTAACAATGTTATAACCGGCTTAGGCCCCTGCTACAATGTAACCGGTCCATACAACGTGAAGGTAAACGTGTATCCGCCCTGTGCAGGCAAGGTAAAAGTTAACACAACTATCCCAGATGACTATCCTTTCTCCGGCGTTTACTACGGCGGCATCAACGTTAGCTTTAAAGCGCTGCCTGCTACCGGATGGGTATTCAGCCACTGGCAGTTGGCGCATACTCCACAGCCCAACACAACTGCTGACAGTATCTGGTTTGACCTCGGCAACTCCGGTGACTCAATCGTAGCTGTGTTTGTGCAACAAAACCCAACACCGGGCAACCTGTACGTATTGATACAAGGTAATAACCCCGGTGTTGTTACCGTTAACGGCAACCCGGTTCAAAACGGACAAACGTACACATTCAACCTCGGCAGTCAGCTCAATATCAATGCTCAGCCAAACCCCAATTGCACTTTTTCGAAGTGGACGCTGAAGCATGCATTGATTTACCCTACCGATACTACCGAAAATGCCCGTTTTTGTTTTACACAGCCCGATACGCTTGTGGCCATATTTGATAACTGTGCAATTGATACCGATTACCTCACCGTTATTGTGCAACAGCCCGGATGGGGTAGTGTGACGATTAACAACATACCGGTACCCGCACCCGTAACATTACCCATTCCCAAAAACACCCTCCTGAACCTACAGGCAACACCTTCAGTGGGATACAACTTTCAGGCATGGCAAATGTCACACCACAACGTATCGCCATCTAACAACCAACCCATTGGCTCGTTCACAATCATACAGGACGATACCCTGTATGTAATCTTTAAACCCGATACAATAACCTTAACCATACTGGTAAATCCGGGAGGCGGGGGTGATGTTGCCCTAAACGGTAATACGCCACCGGCTTATCCGGCTGTATGGAAATTTCCATATAATACACAAGTGAATCTGTTGGCGACTCCTGCCACAGGATTCAATTTTGTCAATTACACGCTGCTTTACCACACACTAACGCCCAACAATACCACTCCGGCTGCTAACTTTACGATTACAAAAAATGATACACTTACAGCCAATTTTGCCCTCATACCGCCCGATACGTTTAATCTGACTGTCATCGTTTCACCACCTTCCTCCGGGAATGTAAGTTTAAACGGCAACACACCCGGCAGCTACCCCACTACGCTCAAGTTTGTAAGTGGTACCAACATCAACTTATCCGCTACCGCGCAGGCAGGATACAGTTTTCAGCAATACACGCTCAAGCACCACACGCTTGCGCCCAACAACACTACACCCAACGCATCTTTCACTATTACGCAACACGATACCCTCATTGCTTATTTTACCCAAAACCCCGATACCTTCAATCTCACCGTGCTGATAAATCCGCCCGCATCAGGTAATGTTAGCGTAAACGGCACCACGCCCGGCAGCTACCCCACTACGCTCAAGTTTGTAAGCGGTACAAACATCAACTTATCCGCTACTGCGCTGGCAGGGTTTAGTTTTCAGCAATACACGCTCAAGCACCACACGCTTGCGCCCAACAACACTACGCCAAACGCATTCTTCACTATTACGCAACACGATACCCTCATTGCATATTTCACCCAAAACCCCGATACCTTCAATCTCACCGTGCTGATAAATCCGCCTGCATCAGGTAATGTAAGCGTAAACGGCACCACGCCCGGCAGCTACCCCACTACGCTCAAATTTGTAAGCGGCACCAACATCAACTTATCCGCTACCTCGCAGGCAGGGTTTAGTTTTCAGCAATACACGCTCAAGCACCACACGCTTGTGCCCAACAATACTACACCCAACGCATCCTTCACTATTACGCAACACGATACACTCATCGCCAACTTCGTTGCATTACCCGATACACATTACTTGGTGGTGGTAATGTACAACCCCGGCAACGGCTCTATTGTACTCAATGGTGTAAACTATACCACCTTTCCGCAAAAATTATACTTTGCAGAAGGTACAAACATCACGGCTACACAAACCCCCAACCCGGGCTACCTGTTCAGCAACTGGCATCTGGTTTACGGCACCCTATCGCCCATCAACACAGCATCAACCATACAGTTTACGCACCTGCAGGATGATACGCTCTATGCCTACTACATACCCGAGCCGCCCGATACCTTCGCCATCGTAGTAAACATTAAACCTCACGTGCTGGCAGGTAAAGTTACCGTGGGCGGTTTTACTCCACCCACATACCCCTACACAATGCTGGTAACTGAAGGCACAAACATTGACTTTGAAGCTTCAGGTAATACGCTTAATACCTCTACGGGCATCAAAACATACACATTTGACCGCTATGAGTTCATGCACCATCAGCCCTTCCCTAACCCCAATTCCCCCATCGTGTTCATCACCGCACAGGTGCCCGATACCGTAATTGCATACTTCAACGAAAGCAACCTCTCAACCGATACCACTATCCAGATACTCGCGCCCACCGGCTTCACCCCCGATGGTGACGGAGTAAACGACATATTCCGCATCTTCACCAAACCCGACGGCACATTCTTCCAGACCTTCCACCTGCAGATATACAACCGCTGGGGACAAAAAGTATTTGAAAGCAACAACCAAAGCTACGGGTGGAACGGGGAGTTCAACGAGAAAAAATGCGACATAGGCGTTTATACCTACACACTCACCGGTAAGCTCACCAACGGTGAAGAAGTCCGCAAAAAAGGGAACATCACCCTGCTGCGCTGACACACGCTTACATATTATTTTTTATTGTTATATAATCGTATGTGGGGGTGCCCCCTGCTGCGGGGCGCTCGTACCTCTCGCCCCGCTGCAGGGGTCGGGCTTGTTACGGGGTACGCTTCGCTTCCGCCGCGCCCTTGATTTGTTTGTTTATTATCGTACGGGTGCGGCCGCTTCGCTGCGCTCGCGCCCTCCACATCCCTCACCCGACAGTTAGTCGCTCCCTACGCTTTGTCAAAAAGCTCCGCGTTATTTTGCATCCTTACTTACCGTAAAACATATATTTTTACTCATGATATAAACAAAAGTATAATACACATAACTTGCTGAAAACAATTTATTAAATATTGTAATATGAAAAACGAACAACGATATACGAAGTTTTGGGACTTTTACCCCTACTACCTCACCGAACACGCGCGCCCTGCCAACCGCGCCATGCACTTCATCGGTACCGCCCTGGTGATAGTGTGTGCAGTGCTGGCTCCTGTGTTGCAGCGATACTACCTCTTGCTCCTTATACCGCTGCTCGGCTACGGCTTTGCGTGGATAGGTCATTTTTTTCTGGAGCGCAACAAACCCGCCACATTTCAATATCCCCTGTACAGCTTGGGTTCTGATTTTGTAATGTTTTGGCACATCCTCACCGGTCAAATTACAGACAAGGTTAGAGAGGCACATCGCAAACTGGGCATAACAAATCCCTGGGAGTAACTCCCTCTCACGTTATCATCAAACCCATACAACTGTGAGAGTTTACTTGGTAGCATTACCATTACTTTGTTCGTATTGCTTAATGGCGCGCAGCAGGGCATCTGCCGCTTTGCGATGCCCGTCATTATTAAAATGCCCGTCAGGTAATGGCTCGTAATGCCTCGTATTTAAGTTATTGATAAATATCCATCTGTCATGAGGCACGCTGTCTGAAAATACCGCCGGATAACTTGCTTTTAACTCGTCTGCATCAAAGTCGCACTCCTGCAATCGCGGTATAACCAAAATACGGTAATATGCCCCGTATTGATTGCAAACTTCCTGTATTTGGCGCAGGTATGCGGCCGTAGTGGTGTTGTGCTGCGCCAGGCGTTTAAATTTTTGCCGTTCCTGCCACCTGAACTTGAGCGCGTACACGCGCGAGAGCAGCGCAGATGCTGCCATGACATGTTCCCATGTATTGGCAGGCAGTAATTTGTATTTTTCATTCAGATAATAATCGTATGCTGCATCGGCTGATGCAAAGTACCTGTCACCATCGCTCGCCATCAGGACACCCGCATTCGTAGAGTAACACACGGCGCGATGCGGTATTAATTCGCGGGGCGCCTCCATCAAATCATTCCCGAGATACAAACCCACGATTACCACATCGGGACGCAGCAGGGGGATGTATTTCTTTGCCAGCCCCAGATATTGAGCCGGGTCTGTGACCGGTATTCCCAGATTGATTACGTGCCATCGCGGCAATAACTTCCGCAGTAAGTCGGCAAAAGAGCTGTCTAAGGGCGTAGCGCTCAATCCCCATACAAAACTATCTCCAATCAGCATCAGGCGTGGTTGGCTGGTATCCAGATTAACCCACTCTGGCGAGCGGAAACCGTCTTGGTTTACACTGACATTTTTATTACCGCGAGGGTCGGCAACTTGTAAACCATCTTCATTCACGTAGTAATGTTTGTAAACAATCAACGAGTCAACCGCGCGAAAATTACTCCAGTAGGGCGAAATATCCCCTGCCCTGTATCCTAAGGCACGCAACACAATTTCTACGCAAAGCATTAAGGCAAGTAATACAGCGAGATTGATACCGATTACCTTAAAAAAGCGCTGCACAGCGTGAAATTAGAATAAAGTAATAACAGTGGGCCGTTTCAACACTACAACCATTGCCTCAGCAGCTCAGGAAATACTGTATCTCTTCGGTATCGTCATCAGCCAGGTTATAACCTTGAATCGAATATATAAAAAATCATCAGCGTGTTTCTTGCTGGTTGTCACGCTTCTGTAACCAGTTACGTATTGCCTCTGCAATACACGTAGCCATGAGGTGATAGCCGGTAGCGTTATGATGCCCGTCTATTACCCAATAAAAATCTTGCGGCTCTTTGCCCTGAGCGGTTATTTGATGTTGGTAACACTCCATTATATCAGCGTAGGATACGTGTGGCAGGGTTTCTATGTGTTTTTTCAGAGGCAGGTAATCCGTTGTATATCGGAAATCCAGCGTTTCAATTTTCGTGGGATAAAATACAATCAGCACCCGGGTATTCTGAGCTTTTGCTGCTTTTTCAAACCGGTTCAGAATGTCAATCATCAGTTTTTGCTGACGGGCAATAAAATCGGAGTGGGTGGGCTTGCCGCACGGCTCTGCCATGTTGAAACCCAGCGCGTGAAAAAAAACTCGGCTCAGATAGCTCATAGCATATATCGGTTCCCACCAGGGTGCAGCAGCAAACTGCACCGTACTATCTGGTCGAAAGCGCTCATACCCGCCGCGGATACACATATCAAAAAGCAGGTCGTTTTCCGATACGGCTTGAATTACTAAATCAGGATGATAAGCGGCAAAGCGGTCTTCCATGTTTTTCAGCCCAAACACGGGGTCGCTGCCACGCACTCCGGCATTGAGCACCTCTACGCTATCGCCCAGCATCTGCCTGAGCAACGCAGGGTAGCTGGAGTCCATCGGTGCTCCGTCCCCTTCGGTAAATGAATCTCCCGAAGTGATAATCCGAAAAGCTTTGCGTTTTTCCACAGGCCACTCGGCATCGGCATAACCTAAAGAGTTATAAGAGGTTGTATAGGAAAACTCCGGCGCGGAAACGGTGACTTTGTTACCGGGCTGGGCAGTGTGGTAATAATTCTTTGTGTCAGGTTCAAACGGAGATTGATAAAAATGGCTGCGTATCTCCGAATAGGTTTTTACGGAATCTGTTAGGGTTAACGCGGTTTCCAGTAAAATTACCATCATTGCTATGATTAAAGATGTGCTGAGGGTTTGTAACTTCTTGTTGCGATTTTTTTCCTTACGGCTAATGAATATGCCGATGCCCACGATTATTCCGGCGCATAGCGAGGCAAACACGATGTGGGTATGCCATTTTATAAATCGCAGCCCCACTTTGTTCCACCAGTATATTTCCCAAATAAAATAGCAGGAGAGTAGGATTGCTACTAAGATTAATAGCATTTGCGCCACCGATAAGGTTATTTGGATGTTTATGTTACGGTTAAGGAAATTGTTAATTGAATGTATTTCTGTATTGTTGTTTTTCATAATGTAAAATTTTTTCTGCAACGGCTTTCGCAAAAATATAATAACCGTATGGTGTATAATGACCATCTTGCTTCCAGATTAGCTCAGAATGCTTGCTTTTTTTCTCGTTTAAGAAATCTTCCAGCAAGCTCAAACAAAAAATTGTATGATTATCTGCGTACTTTTTAAGAATATGTGTAATGGGCAAATTATATGCTTTCTCCGCCACCTCGTTATTCATGGGAATAATCACGAATAATATTTTTATGTTATTTTTTTTAGCCAGATTCGTGTACTGCTGCATCAGAGTATCCAGATCGTGGAGTACCCTTCTTTCAACCGCATCGGATGTACCATGCGGGGTGTATAAATTGTATCCTGCAACACTGAAAAATAACCGCAATAAATGACTAATGTATGCCGGATAAAACCAAAGGGGCCTGTTGATGCAATTCAACGTGCTGTCATTTTTGAACCGGACCCACCCTCCTCTCAGGGCGAGGTCGCTTATTAAATCGTGATAAGAAATTGTTTGTATGACCCAGTCGGGATTATACGGCAATAAGCGGTCTCTTAAGTTTACGTAATTAAAATACGGATCGCTACCACAAGTGCCTGCGTTGATTATTTGATATTTATATCCCAGCAACTTTTTTCAATAGGGAGGGGTAAGATGAATCATAGGGAGCCCCAAATCCTTCAGTAAATGAATCTCCCAGTGAAATTATTCTGATAACGGAGTCATGTTTTGGTGTGGAGGGCTCTTTGTCGGGGAATCCTAAACTGTTATAACATCGCTCATGTTTGAATTCTGTTGTCAAAATTTCAATACAGGTATCAGATGTCCATACGTGATAATAATTTTTTTCATTTACTGTGAAAAAATCTATGAATTCCCTGTCAGACGGTGTCACAAGCATACAAAGTGCCTCCAAGACGACCAGCGCGATAAGCGTATACAATAAGTTAAGCCATATATTTTTTCCAGAAACATACAGCGTTGTACAAACGATAACATATAATAAGACATAACTTGCAAAGTGGGTATGCCACTTAATAAAACGAATACCAACTGCAGCGCACCAGTAAATTTCCCAACACAAGTAAGTTATCAGCAAAATAAACAGAAGAACTAGAATCAGATGCTTTACATTTAAAGAAATACGCAGGGTGAAGCGATGCGCAAGAAAGTTAGCTAATCTACGGGTAATTATCATATTTTACCATACAAACAAGGGCGCCAAATAATTGTCAGCCAGATAAAATTACTAAATTTACTCATATATAACACATTTTTCACCCCAAGATATGAAATTTCTTTACAGAAATATCGCGGTACCCGTGTGGGTGTTAATAATGTTAGCTTTTCTCGCATACCTAGCCTGGGAATACTACTGGTATCAAAAAGTGGGCTTGTCTTTTGTTAAATGGCATACTCATTTTGTACCTTATCTTTTTGTATGGTTCATAGGAAATCTTATATTAAGTAGGTTCAAGGCTGAACTTTTGCGCAGAAACATTTCTTTAGCTTTTAGTTCATTGATTGGCACGTTGGGGATGATTGAGTTGATATTAACGATTACCGGTTCTACTAAGACCTATATTGAAAAACGCAGCGGCTTTTACAAATCATTGTATAATCACCAGTATTATGACTCCATCCAGGCATACACACCTGATAAACCGTATTATTTAAGTACTCCGGAGTACAATTTTCCCCGCTTTTCCAATCAATGGGGCTTCAGCGATCATGATTTTTATCGCGATACAACCAAAATTTTGATTCAAACGTATGGCGATAGTTATACCGAGGGCGATGGCGCCCCCTTTGACAGCAGCTATCCTGCTATATTGCGCAGTTTACTTGGCAATGATTATCAGGTTCAGAACTACGGCATTTGCGGAAATGATCCGGGCTTCTACGTTACACAATTTAGAAAAATCGGTACACGATACAAGCCAAACGTTATTGTGCTGAGTTATAGTATTTTTGACTTTGTGCATGATTTGTTAACCCGGGGTGGTCTAGAAAGATTCACAAGTAACGGTTGGAAAGAGCCAAAAGGACCCTGGTGGGAATTTTTATATGCCATAAATTATACGGTGCGTTATGCTTTCCATGCAGCAGGCATCACCTATTGGAATGGCTTTTACACGGAGAAAGAGAAAGAGCGTCGTTTAGAAGAATTAAAACCCAAATGGAACGAAATATTTGCTGAGCTTGACCGACTTGCACAGGCAAATGGATGCCGGGTATTACTCGTTAAACGTCCCGAACAAAACGAAATTGTTGACAATCGTTACGCTTACAACATGGTGTTTTTTGACACATTCGTTGCAAAACATACTCAATTTTACCACGTAGATTTATTACCGTTTTATCGCGATAGCGCCGGCATCAAAACGCCACAAGATGCCAAGCCCTACTTTTGGCAAAAAGACGGGCACCACAATGCCAATGGATACTTTTTGCTGGCACGCGCAGTGTATGCTGCTATTTTAAAAATGTATGAGCAAGAGAATATCGATAATGGACAACGACAAGTAAGTGCCGGTCAATCACCATCGGGCTCACCATAACTTTATTACTTTTGGATAAATGATTTTCAGGAAACTGCTATTTAAATTTTTGGATGCTATTCCGGCCTTGCGCTATTTTCTGTTGCAAGTTGGATGGAAGAACAGTTTGTTGAAAAAATCAAAGTACTTTTGCATGGCGCCTTTTATACAGTTACATGCGCAAACCAACGGGAACGTGGCTCCCTGCTGTATGGCGGATAGTTGGGATGGCCGTGAAACGGGCAACTTAAATGAAGATGCCAACCTGTTGTCGCAGTGGAATAGTCCTAAAATGCGCCAACTCAGAAGAAATATGTTAGCCGGTAAATCATCGCCAATATGCGGTAACTGTTATAAATACGAAAATATAGGTAAAGTTAGTGAACGTATGAATTATAATCGTGATTATGCAAAGATTGCGCATAGAATTTTGCTCACCGATGCCAGTGGTTATCTGCACACACCAGATATATTATTATTAGATTTAAGATTCAGTAATAAATGTAACTATAAATGCAGAATTTGTAACTCTGATTATTCCTCTTTGTGGTATGAGGAGGAAATCGTAGCGGGGCATCCGTATGGAAATACCCCTGTTAAAGAAAAAAAGATAACCGGCAGAGAAGATGAAATGTGGGAATCATTAAGGAACTTACTTCCCCGTGTGGAACGTATTCATTTTGCCGGGGGCGAACCCCTTTTTATGGATGAACACTACCGGATACTTGACTTGTTATTGGAAGTAGGCCATACGGAAGTAACGCTGAGTTACAATACTAATTTCTCCACACTTCGATATAAAAACTATAACCTTACCGAAATGTGGAAGCATTTTAAGTGTGTAGATGTCTGGGCAAGTTTAGATGGTATGGGCGCCAAAGGTGATTATCAGCGAAAGGGACAACGTTGGAACAAAATTGAAGAAAACATCCGCGAGATCCAGCGGGAATGTCCAAATATTTTATTCGGAGTAAATGTAACTGTAAGCGTTTTTAACATTATGGATATTACCGATTTCTATCAATATATGATTCATAATCGTTTCGTTCAGCCCGAGCGCATGAACCTCTACCTGTTATTTGGGCCGGAATGCTTCTCAATCACACAACTGCCAAAACATTTGAAAGATCACGCTGCCGGTAAAATACAAACTTTCATCCAGAGCACTTTACCCACCATCCCTCTAAGCGAACACTTCCGTAACCATTTAGAGAGCGTTGTGAAATATATGTATTCTGCTGAACCGGACCGGCAAACAGAGTTGCGCACCAGGATTAAAAGTATAGATGCTTTGCGCAATGAAAATTTTGCCAACATTTATCCGGAACTGGCTGAACTGGTAATCTGAAATTTTAATGATGTTAACCTAAAGTAACACTATTAAAGACCTTACGCGCAAGAAGGCGTCCCCGCACTATAAGTGGTAATGGGCTAACATTTGTTTGAGTATTTAAATACACCTGAAGATTATGCCTGATTTCGGGCATTATTCTGTAGCGATTTTGATATTGACGGAGTTGCTCCAAATACTGTAAGTCCTCTGAAAACTTGCGCAGCAAATCAGGCGGAGCATCATCCACGTTCATCTGTCTGTATGCTTCTGCGCTGATATGCGGGTCATGCCGCAATCGTTTGAACTCAACAAACGTCTCACGCCTGCCGTAAACAAGCTGCTCTCCCAACGCCACAAATTCCCTGAGTTGATGCATGTTGGCGCGTTGTACTACCATACTGATACCCAACAGCACCAGATTATCTAATTTACGAATAAACTGCAGATTTTTCATCAGGCGTTCCCATTTGCCGGGTGGCCTTACGATAGCATAAACATCGGCACTGGCAGCATCAATAGAAATATCCGTGGAGAGTTGTATGCGATGCAATCCTTTCATTTGTGTGTAAGTTTCTTCATCAAATAACAAACCATTGGTGTGCAAATGTATCACTTTTAAGCGCGGGAAATCTGCCGGGTTAAACTCCATCATAAACTGGCGAAAAACTTTACTCATGAACGGATCGCCTACTCCCGTAAAGGCGATACTTTCCACTTCTGGCACAATATATTTAAATGTGTATTTGTGTAAATCATACACCCGGTTCAATTCGTTTGGCGTAAGTTTGATAAAGTCAGCCCTGCAGCTCGGGCACCGCAAGTTACACGTGGGGTCGTAATTCAGATTTATGTGTACAGGAGGCGCGGGCTGCCATTGGCGGGGGGCTTTTTCTAACGGAATGACATGGTAATTATCAATACCGGCTTTTGCATCGGTAATATTGGGACACCACGTATGTTTGCAGTAACGCAAACTGCCGTCAAAACAAGATTCGCGTAATAAGCGTGCGTTTTTGCCCATCCATATATTTTCCCAGGACTGTTCAAAGATGTTTCCAAGCGGAAAAGCCACCCATTCCGGACAACACGCAGGCCATACGTTACCCGAATCGTCCACCGAGATGCGCGTAAAGGGTAATTTGCAAAACAGTTTCATATTGATTCATAGCTTATACAGCCACCGTGTCATACGCTTTGATAATCTCCCACCATTCCGAAAATGTTCTGGAAAAATCTTCCTTGCGATATTCATCATGTCGTTTTATCTTTTGCAGAAAACCGCTAAAGGGCTTGTCAATTTTATTGTTGAGATAAAGAATGAGGTCATCAATGGTTTTTGTTTTCTCGCGTGTCATTTCATAGGTGGTTTTTATATAATTCCGCAATCGGTGGCGGATTTTTTCTTTTACTTCTTCGGGCAAAATTTCAATGGAAAACTCCCAGGGTTCATACACCAGGTTCCAATATACCGGCATGCCCGGGAAATGTTCATTCATAAACGTGAAATACTCCGGAAAATACCAGATGTTCATGTTAGTAACACTGCAACAGATTTTGGCTTCAATAATATCTGCATCCGTGTGTCCGCCATATTTCAGGTAATTCTTCATATTTTGTACTACCTCATCCCATTTAGCACCACTGCGTTGGTATTCAAATCGTTCGCCAATATCATCAATACTGAAGTTGATATAAACCTTTTTGAATTGCAGAAACAGGCGTACGATTTCATCGCTGTAAATAGTTCCATTGGTGTTGAGCAAAATGGAAATATGTTTACTGTGTCCGGTGTCTGCACAATAACGCAACAGGTCTAAGTTTTCCTGACTCATAAGCGGCTCTCCCCCAAAGAGACCTATTTGTGTAAAATGCGGTACCCAGCGTTGAATAATTTTTATGTTTCGGGGTGTAAGGTTGAAATGTGTTTCCTCCTGCCAATTATATAGCTTTTGTGCTTCAGGTATCCAGCGATGGCTGGCAGTGGGCATGCAGATACGGCAACGCAGGTTGCATATATTGCTGGCGTTGATTTCTACGCGCATGGGCATCAGCGGGTTTTGTACCTGCGACTCTGGTACATTATACCCGTAAGAATCATATCGCATGGGGCGCAACCCCATGGCCTGCTCGCGCCAACATTCCTTGCACCCGTCAAACCGGGGACCACCCTTTAAAAAAGATTGACGTAACGCTTGCATGTAGTCGCTGTTCCAGGCATCCTCAATACTGTCTTTATCGGAAGTGAGTACTCGCCCGCCATGTGTGATAAAGGCATCGTGTTTACTGCAAGGCATATACTTGCCGCCGGCAGTCATCAACACCTGAAAAAACGGATAATAGCAAAAGTCAGTTTTATCAGGATCCCGGATTTTCTGCTTCTCAAACCATCTTTTCCATATTTCTTTGATAGACATACACCCGAATTTTAGGTACAAAAGTTACAAATTGTATGATAAATATGGGTAAATTTACACGGGAATACAAGAATACCCGGCTTTAATGGATATTCTGGAGCATTTCAGGACTTTGTTCACTATTAACAGGAAAATCCAGCAGGCGCGTGCGGCCGGTTACGATACCCTCGATTTGCGCCAGTACAGGCGTTATAATCGTTTTCGCCCGCTTGGCGCAAAGCCCATATTTTGTTATGTCCCCTTTAATAGCTTAACTTTTTCTTTCTCAGGTAAAGTATTTGCATGCTCGTACAATCGCGATGTTCTGTTAGGAAAATACCCCGAACAGAGTATTGACGAAATCTGGAATAGCCCTGAAGCAAAACAACTGCGCCAATTCATGCTTCACAACGATCTGAACTATGGATGTCAGCACTGCCGTTATTTCTTTGAAAAAGGGAAATTCAGCAACCTGAAGCCGCTTGTCTTTGACAAATATTATCAAAATACAGCCGCTACATTTCCGCAGGTGATGGAGTTTGAATTGAGCAATGAATGTAATTTAGAATGTCAGATGTGTGTGGGTGAAGTGAGCAGCAGCATCCGCAAAAACCGCGATAAACTTCCGCCCATTCCTATGCCTTATGATGACCTTTTTTTGACACAATTGGCTAAATACATTCCTCACCTTAAAGAAGCAAAGTTTTATGGCGGTGAGCCATTTTTGATTTCCATATACTATAAAATTTGGGATTTAATCAGACAACTTAATCCGCGTTTACCGTTGTTTGTAATTACAAATGGTACTCACTGGAACGCTAAGATTGAGTCCATTATTCGGGATTTGAATTTTGAGGTGGCTATCAGTATTGATGCAACCGATAAACAACTGGTGGAACGCATCCGCAAAAACATACAGTATGAAAAATTGATGGAAAACATCCGCAGGTTTAATGAAGTGTGTCGCAGAAAAGGGAAGTATCTGTCGTTAAGTTTTACTGTGCAACAGGAAAACTGGCATGAGTTGCCACAGGTGATTCATTTATGTAATGAATTAGGAGCATATATATTCATCAGCTACCTGGAGAGACCCGCGCATTTCTCAATAGCCGAATACCCTACCGAAAAATTAAAGGAGATACTGCGTTATATGGGGAACATCGCTTTGCCGAAAAAATCACCCGCTGAACGACATAATTATCAATGTTTTGAAGATTTTAAACACTACATACAAACATATATCAACAACCCCGATGAAAAACGATACTTGGACTATCGCTTTGAAAATATATTGTTACAAAATGAAGATCCCGTATTATATAGAAAACGTACGGCAATTGTTATTGATAAATCATATACCGAAGCAGATGTTTTAGGTGCGTTATCAGAAGCAATTGTAAAAAACTCTGAATTTTCGGAGCTAAACATGATCGCGCTTACCGATAAGCTGCGCCGCGTAGTAAGTAAAATTGATGATCGAGAAGACAAAATATATGGGCTTATGATGAAAGGCACACCGGAGCAAATCATCAACTCACTGAAAAATTATTCCGAAGATGAGTTGGTGAGCATGTTACGCGAAAGTTTAGAAAAAGCCGTGATAGTTTAGACATATATTACTTGTATTGTTTATTTATGAGAAGGTTGGCTGCTGACATTGTGAGTCGATTGATTGCCAAAGTACGTAAGCCCAAAGGCCCCGGCTTATCGGCAGAGGTAATAGCCGCTTATAACGCTTCGCGAGGCCGCCTGGGTACTACTCATATCTGTCATGCTCCATTCAGCAATATGTATTTTAATGTACATGGCGACTGTGCGCCTTGCTGGCTCACCTTTATTGAACCCGACTCTTATCCTCAAAAATCCATCCGGGAAATTTGGTTTGGTGAAAAATTTCAATCCCTGCGCAGGAAATTATTGGCGTATGACTTGACGGATAAATGCCAGGTGTGTCTCAAAAATTTACAAATCGGGAATTACGGTTCGGTATTGGCACGCGCGTATGACATCAACCCTCCAGCCGATTACCCGGCTATGATGGAACTGGAGCTGGGCAACACCTGCAATTTAGAGTGTGTCATGTGCATAGGTGAACTCTCCTCATCTATCCGCAAAAACAGAGATAAATTACCCCCCCTCCGCAGTCCGTATGACGAGGCGTTTGTGGAGCAACTGGAAGAATTTATCCCTCATCTTAAAGAACTCCGCTTCAACGGCGGAGAACCGTTTCTCATCGGTATTGTGTTCAAAATCTTTGAAAAAGTTTACCAACTTAACCCTCAGTTAAAAATCGTCATGGCTACCAATGGCACGGTAGTGAATTACAAGGTAAAAGAGTGGTTAAATAAACTGAACATCCATATCAATCTGTCTATTGACTCACTTACACCCGAAATTTACGAAACGATACGCGTTAATGCACACTTTGATCGCCTGATGGAAAATTTTCATTTCTATCACGAATATTGCAAACGTAATCATCGGGTTCTCTGCATCATGGTCAATCCTATGCGAAACAACTGGCACGAGATGCCCGAGTTCATTCGCTTTGTAAATAAACACCAGATTCATATATGGTTCAATACGATACATCGCCCGGTAGAATGGAGTTTGTGGGCATTACCTGCAAATCAACTGGAAGATATTTATCGACAACTCTCCGCTGCTCGGTTTGATGAACCATATCACAACCAACCGATTGCGCAGCATAATGTTCGTTTGTATCACAATTTGGTGGAAGTGCAGATTAAAAACTGGTGGAATGATGCCGTGAGTCGGGTTGCCGAAAGCGATGCACCGTTTCGGGCAGACATTTCGGAGCGCGAAGCCAGAAAAATCTTATTAAAAAAAGTAGAAGAACACATTTACCTGACTTTTAACGAAGGCGAAGAGCAAAAAAAATATCGCCTGCAATTATTTGAGCAAAAACTGCTAAACATTGAGGAGCGTGTGATGCTTGAAGCCCCCCATACCCGTTTTTATGGCTGTATTTTACATACACCTGTATCGATGTTATTTGAAGTAGTGAATAACGGGAATCCTGTACAATTGGCCGAGCATTTCAAGAAATATTTTTTGAACTCCGAGCTTCAGGCGAAATAACGTTGTAAATTTTCGCTAAGTTGTTCTGCGGTCATTTGGTAGATAAAACCACCCGTTTCTACGGGCGACATGGAGCACATCAGGGAAAGTATTTGATCTTTCTTGGGATGAGTATAAAGTAACGAGGCAAATAAGTTGGCTTTTTCCTGATCAATTTGCGATGGGTCTAGCCGATTGTACAACAAATAAAAACGCTGATAACATTTCAATAAATCTGCAAGCGTTTTTTCATCTGCACTGCTAACAAGCGTCATGAGCTGCTGTTGTATTTCTTTTTCTTTGTCGTGGTATCCTTCATAGCTCAGCTCCATTAAATCAGCGATTAGTTCGTCCGGGTTTCCGGCAAGAATAGGGACTGAGTCGTTTCGCAAGATTTCATGGACATCCACAACCCGCTGCCGGTGCAAAGCTACTTCGCGCTTACGTTCTTTGAGCCATCCTTTGAGCAGATTAATGTAATCCCGGTAAGCATTCAGACTGTCTTTATGCGAATTGGGTACATTTTTTGTCGTATCAGGCAAGGGGTGTTTTTCCAATACTCCGATAATGTTTTCTAGAAATTCCGGAGTTTGTTCACGAAGCGAAAGTTCACGCGGTGTAAACACGGCATTAAAATAAAGTGTAATATTTTTCTCTAAACAAAAGCGAAGCATATCCGGCAACTCGTGCCAGTTGAGCGTAATGGGGCAGGCAGCTATGGATATAAATGTTTTTTTACGGGCTGTGTAGTCCCGGAAGTATTCCAGATTTTCCATTACTTTTTGGAAATTTCCGTTGATACGTATTTTCTTATAAGTTTCTTCCTGTACAGAATCAATAGAAACTACAATGCCTGCGCGCAAACCTTCCAGCAGTTCTTTGATGCGTTTGTTCAGAAATGTGCCGTTCGTAGTGATGTGAATGCGGATATCGGGTTTGATTTTGAGGATTCGTTCCCAGATTTTAAGATAGATTTCAATCATAAAAGGTTCTCCACCCAGAAATTTGGCATCTGTAAGATGCGGGATGAAGTCATCCAATTCATTTACGAAATCATCGTTGTAAGGCGAAATGATGGGCGGGCGCTTTTCACGGTTTCTGCGTATAGCCGAAGAGAAATCCCCATTACACATGACACATTCCAGATTACACTCGTTACTCAGCTCAAACTCCATCACTCTGGGATAGGGCAAATAACCCCACAAGCGATTAGCCGTATAGCGCAGGCGGGTAAAAAAATTATCAGGCATAAACTCATCATAATATCGGGCGCGTACCCCCTGGTGGTTACCGGCAATAATCATTTTCCCACACTCTTTACAACCGCCGCCGAGGTTATTTTCGCGTATGTATTGACGTAATTTTCGGGCTTGTTCGCCTCTCCATATTTCTAAAAGGGATTGATGCGGCCATTTGCCGAGCAGATGAGTAAAATTATAACAACAGGCACGAACTCCGCCCGTCTGGTCAAAATTCATGCTTACAAAGGGCGCATGGCATACGATGCCCCGGTAAGTATGGTGACGCGATGCCGCATATTGCTCCAGTACTTTAGGATGCAACTCCACAAATGCTAAAATAATGAGAATATCCTTTCGCGAAATCTTCTCCAGGCAGGTAAATAGTACAACTCATTCAGCCATTGCGATACGACCCCGCCGGGGCGCCTGTACAAACCATAATGATACAGGAACTCTGCCAATGTACTGTAATGACAAAAATATCGTTTACTGATTTTCTTGTGGCGCCACTCCTCATTTTGCCAATGAATAAAATACCAGTGGTCGGGATACTCTTCTTTGCCGTACACAAAGCGGCCGGTGTCATCCCAACGGTCCTGATTACCACAATCGCTCACAATGTAATTTTCTAACTGCAACGCTTGTATGTGTTTATTGAGTATGTGAATAGGTTTATGCCAGTCCGCGTTATAGGCATCCACCTGCTCAACCGCTTCTTCGTAACATCGCTTCATCAACACACTGCCTTTCGGGCACTTCATCACGTTACCCACCACGTTCAGATTGTGGTGTTTGCGAAAAAAATACGGCTGATGAAAATCAAACTTTTTGAGGCACGTCACGTCCATATCCACCCACCATCCTCCGTGCTCATACAGTAACTTATACCGGAATATGTCACTAAAGCCCGCCACACTCCCCTTGCCGTGCCCAAACTGGCTTTTGTTTTTGTAGCGGAAAATTTTTTCACGCGGTATAATATCATTCGCATCTTCGGCAATGGTTCCCTGCGGTAAAGGGGTACGAATTTTATCGTAGGCCCAGAGGCGAAACTTCATCCCATGCTCAAGGAATGAATAGATTGTCAGCAATTCTAATGGCGAAAGGCGATCACCGATCCACAACGCATTAATGGTGTTTTCCTGGGGAGGCACATGTAACCCCGTGCGTTTCTCCACCTCTTGCCATACGGGCCATTCATGGTCAGCCCAATGATGATAAACATGTATGAAATGTGGCTCAAAAATTTTATCATTTTTAACCGATTTAAACCGCATGCCCCCCAAATAATGATAAACCGGTTGATGATAATCAGCAATCAGGTTGTAAGTTTCCGGCAAAGTAGGGTGATTTTGTAGCCCGAATTCCCATGTCGTAGCAGCCAATGTACCTTGATCGCGGGTTTTCCATTCGGGCATTGAGAATATTCGTAAGGTTTTTTCGTGCCACCGGCGCAAAAATTCAAATCCGCGCTCATCAAACAGAAATACACCTCCGTTCCAGTGCTGCCATTCAGGAGCCGTTATCCGGATCTGAAAAGTTTTTTCTATCTGTTCACGCAGGTGATCGCAGGCCAACTCTTCGGTGAAAACTTTCTTACCATGATACGTCCAGGTATGGTTATTCTTTGTGTCACAGCGGTAATCAGTGGCTTGTTCTATTTGTAATATAGCATCGTCCTCTCGTTCATATAATATAACATTTCCGGCAGCATCGTGCCAGTAGTGTTTTCTTTTATCTAAGAAATTATCCTCATCCAAACGAAATGTAAACCTGGATAAATTGAACTTGACAGATATGAGTTTATACCGTAGTTTATCTTTTTTGATCTCATCTAACTTTTTAATTAGCGCCTGTTTTTTAAGTTCGTTTTCAGGCGGACGCGTAAGGTGGCGGTATTTCTTAAACAAGTAACGTAACTCGTTTGTCCGCATTTTGAATTCCTCAACACAGCCGCAATTCACTGCACTTGGACTAAACCTGCTTAGATTGCAATGATCAGGGGCAAACGTGACTGGCGGCACATATTCATGAAATATTTCATCTACTTTGGGAGATACTGCAACTACATCTGTATCAAGATAACAATAGAAATTACCCGCAGGCAAAAAACGATACAGACCGGTTTTCAGATAGATACTTGCCTGATGTCGGGTTAAGTTATCGGGTGTTTTTATATCTAGTACATGCTCATGAATTATAGGAGTATCGTTGCGCCGTGAATCTGTTACCACCCATATTTTATTTTGTGAAAATTTTTTCAGTGCAGTTAAAGCGTAATGTAAGGTATCTAAATGCTCTTTGTCTCCGCACACAACAAACACATAAATATTTTCTTTCATTATATAAAGTTGCTTTTAGATAAATGATGGTATAGTAATAGGGCACCACCAAAAGGGTTCACATCCATCTTCTATACCATTTTTCCATTATCATAATTTTCCACAATCTCCAATCGTATTTCGTTTGCAATAATTTGTCCAAATATTCTGAGTTGATCAATCCGTCCTGAATTAAACAGGAGTTTTTCAATTCGTGTCTGTACCAATCAATGTTCATATAGTAGCTATCGGGCCCCACAAATCCCTGTTTTTTTCGTTGCAATATTACAGCAGGGAGTGTGTTTTTCAACTGTTGGTACAGCAGCCATTTCGTTTGTTGCGGGTGATGATACATTCGTTCACCCAATGAAAATATTTTTTCAACCAGATGATGGTGCAAAAAAGGCACGCGCACTTCTAAGCTGTTTGCCATACCTGCACGGTCAACTTTTGTGAGCACCAACTCCCCCATAAAGCATTTTATGTCGAGGTACTGAATGGCTTTGAGCGGGCTTAAGTCGCTCCGGTAGTGTGCGGCA
>JANWXI010000023.1 GCA_025057415.1 Chitinophagales bacterium | reverse complement strand
AGGCGAGGGGGAAATTGCCAAGCTGGAAAACTTGTTTTCCAGTTATGCTATAAGGAATGAATTTTATTATGTCTTGGCTCCGCAGAGCGGGCAAATCACTCGTACCGTCAAAGCCGGTATTGGCGAAGTAGTGAAGGAAGGCGAAATGCTCGTTCGCATCGTGCCGCAGGATTTTGAATATGCGGTTGAGATGTATGTAAGTCCGGTGGATTTACCTCTAATCTCGCTCGGGCAAAAAGTTCGCTTTCAGTTTGACGGCTGGCCCTCTATTGTATTCAGCGGCTGGCAAAACATCAGCTACGGTACCTTTGGCGGCATCGTAGTAGCCATTGACAATACCATTTCCGATAACGGAAAATTCCGCGTACTCGTAGCAGAAGACAAGCAAGATGTCCCCTGGCCACGCGCGCTCAGAGTGGGCGGAGGGGCCAAAGGAATGGCACTGCTCAAAGACGTACCGCTCTACTATGAAATATGGCGTAGGTTAAACGGTTTCCCGCCCGATTTTTACGTACCTGCCGAAGCTGAAAACAAATCAACCCCTATCAAAAAGAAAGGATGAAACAATATATTTTTTATTTTTTAATATGTTTTTGCATCCGGCTCACGGGGCAGGATACAAGCTACGTACTGACAGCAGATGAGTTCATGGAGGTGGTTAAAAAGTACCATCCTGTAGCCCGGCAGGCGTATCTCATCCCCCAGCAAGCTCTGGCTGAATTACGACTGGCACAAGGCGGCTGGGACCCGACTGTGTATTCCGACTACAACCGCAAAAGCTATGATGGCAAGAACTACTATTCGTACTTTGAAAACTCTGTAAAAATACCTGTCTGGTACGGACTGGAGGTCAAGGCCGGTTATGATTTTGTGTATGGTAATAACCTGAACCCCGAGGCGCTTCTGCCTGATGACGGGCTAGGGTATCTGGGTGTTTCCATGCCCTTGATTAAAAACCTGTTTATTGACAAACAGCGAGCCGCCCTGCGTCAGGCGCAGATATTCCGCGAAGCCAGCGAGCAACAGCGCATCATCATGCTCAACGATTTGCTGATGCAAGCGCTCACGGCATATTATGAGTGGGCGTACAGTTATTACGAATTGCAGATTTATACCAATGCCGTAGAGGTGGCGCGCTTTCGTTTTGAAGCCACGAAAAACGCAGCGCGGCTGGGCGACCGCCCGTACATTGACACTACCGAAGCCCTTACCCAACTGCAAAGCCGCCAGTTGCAGCAAAATGATGCTCGCCTCCGCTTTATTCAAACCTCGCTGGATATTGCCAACTATCTTTGGCTAGAAAACGGCCAACCGCGTCCTTACGACAGCCGCCTCGTTCCCGCTCCTCTTACATCCTCATATCTGCAAACCGACATCCCGCTCAGCAAAGCCGATGAGCTCGAAGCCCAACTCCGCCAGTCGCATCCCGAACTACTCAATTACCGTTTCAAATTGCAGCAATTAGACATCGAACGCAGGTTGAAAATTGAAAACCTCAAACCCGCGCTAAACGCTAATTACAATCTGCTAAGCGAGCGGTTCAATTTTCGCAGCGATGCGGGTATCGTTTTTACGAACAACTACAAGTTCGGCATTAACTTTTACATGCCCCTCGCTTTTGTGCAAGGGCGTGCAGAGTACCGCCTCGCCAAACTCAAAATACAACAGACCCAGTACGAGTTAGACCTTAAAACCCAGCAACTCGTAAACAAACTGCGGGCATATTACAATGAACTGGCCATCTTGCAGGAGCAAACGCGCATCTACGAACAATCCGTGAGTGGTTTCAAACAACTTTTCGATGGCGAAACAATCCGCTTTCAAAACGGAGAGAGCTCGCTGTTTTTGGTCAATGCGCGTGAAAACCGCTACCTTGAATCACTCGTAAAACTCCGCGAGCTACAAGCCAAGTTTTACAAGACCGATGCCTCCCTCCGCTGGACACTCGGAGTATTGGGAGCGCAGTAAGCATCTATTTATGTATCGTGAATTTCAGATGACCGGTGTTTGTCTCTCCAACCAGGCGTATCAGGTACCAACCATTATCAATGCCCTGCAGAGGCAATGTGAATCGCACGTCATTTACATACTCGTGGAGCAGGAGACGGCCATTGATATCGTATAGGAACACCTCGCGTATGCGCTCACTGGCAGCGATATTCAAGACCTCGCTGGCAGGGTTAGGATACGCTGTGATGTCCTCAATCGCTCCGTTAACACCCGTTAGTACTTCATGTTTATACACCTTAATAAGAGTTGGCGTCACCAGGTAATCAAGTTGGCTGTGCGAGTAAGAACCGTTTGCCACAGTTACTTCGCGTACGCTATCCATGGGCAATACCGGCAGGTCCACATAAATCTTGTAGGTGCCGTCCGGTATTTGACTAAACTGGTATTGGCCGTTTTGGTTGGAGCGGGTATATACCACGGGTGTTTTGGTATTAGCATCTGCAAGCCAAACACTAACGTTGGTAGCAAAACCATTTACCGTGTCATTTTTGAATGAGCCGCTGCTGCTGTAGAGCGTGCCGCTGATGGTGCCATTGCCATTGGTGGGCAGCAACTGCATGGCACTGAAATTATATGCCAGCGAGTCGCAACTCAAGTTGATGGTAGTGGCATCGCTCCACAAAAACGCCTGGTTGTAATAAGTAGGAACAGCTCCGGGATGGAGTGTAGTATCCAGTGTGGTTTTGACAATGTAGGTGCCAAAAGGTACATTGTTGAATACAAAATTACCGTTGGGTTGAATAGCGGCAGTGCCCGCAGGATTGGCCAGAGTAGAATCCATATTAAAGCCAAACAACTCCACAATACCGCCCTGCGCACTTGCTCCCTGATATTTGGCATGGCCGGCTACCTGCTGAATTCCGCTCTGTATTTCTAAAAACACTGCCGAGTCATAAATATCGTCACCGGCATCGGCAATCACGATGCGCAAACGATACGTCACACCGGGCTGAGCTACAAAAGTGGCATGCAGAGGCACGGTGTAACCGTCAAAACACAGCAGATTCCCGGCTTGGTTGTCCACATAGTGTTGCGGGCTAATGGAACACGCAGGGTTATCGTTGACATTATTGATGCTAACAGGAAATGGAGTACCGGGTATAGTAGCCACGTTTGTAACTGAACCGGTAGTGGGGTCAATCACCAAAAATGCAAAAAGGTCATTATACTGCGTGCAGGTGTATTCGGGGTATTCTTCCGAGGCGAATATATACTTAACAAAAACTGTGTCCAGTATGGGGCTGGTAAAATTAAAATCAATGCTCACGGCATCGTAAGTATAGTACCACATAGGACCCCCTTGTGCGTTGAGGATGGTGTTCAGGTACTGATCGCCCTGAGTGAACAATACAGACGATGAGAAATAAGCCGCAGGCAAGCTGATATTTGTATCGGCAATGCCTGTGCTGATTACGATCCCGCGCGAAATGCCAAATGTATTGGTGGTGTCTTCAAAATAAGAAAACGATGCAGGATTTCCGTGGTAAGTCACGCTGTCTATCGATACACACTCACCACCCATCAGGTTTGAGAGATACTGCTGCCAATTGACACTTCTGTCTATTTTTAATTGCGCTGATAAGAATATGGGAGCAAGTGCCAGTACAGGTGTAAAAAGTTTTCGCATGGCTGTCAGTTTCTATCAGGTAAAGATATAAAAACCATGTTGCTGGTTGCATATAATGACCGGTTAAATGGCCTGATAAATTTCACACAGATTGCGGCCCAGTCCGTCATAGTCGAGGCCATAGCCAACTATGAAGTCGTTGGGTATTTCCATACCTGTGTAGTGCACCTCTAAACGGTTATTCAGCGCTTCGGGCTTTACCAGCAGCGAGGCAATTTTCAGCGATGCCGGATTTTTTGCCTGTAACTCCGGTAGCAGGCGGGCGAGCGTATGGCCCGTGTCCACAATATCCTCTACAATAATTACGTGTCGTCCACTGATGTTTTCGGCAAGCCCCACCAGAGTGTGCAGTTGCCCGCTGCTTTGTGTGCCGGTGTAAGAGGCAACCTTCACAAAACTCAACTCGCAATCTATCGTTAAACACCTTATAAGATCGGCCGCAAAAACAAACGCGCCATTCAGCAACGGCAACAGCAACGGCCGCGCCCCGGCATAATCGGCATTGATCTGCGCTGCCACGCGCGCCACGGCCTCCTGTATCTCATGCTCCCGCTTATACAGGCGAAAGGGCTTCCCGTGCAGGTAAATAATATTCGTTCCGGTGTTGGTGTTTTCGGGGGCAGTCACGTGGCTTGTTTAAGGGCTTTCATCATTTTTTCAACCGTTCGGCAAAATTCTTCTCGTATTTATCCAGCTTGGGCGCAATCACATAAGTACAATATGGATTTGAATTTTTATTCAGGTTAAAATAATTCTGATGATAATCCTCCGCCTTGTAAAACACCGTAAACGGCTCCAGCGTGGTAACTATCGGAGCATCAAACTCCCCCGATGCATTCAGCGCTTCTATCATTTGCTCCGCAGTTTTTTTCTGCTCCTCGGTAGCGTAAAAAATTACCGAACGGTACTGCGTGCCCACATCATTACCCTGCCGGTTGAGTGTGGTTGGGTCATGCGTATGAAAAAAAACCTCCAGTATCTCACGCAGCGAAATCTGCTCAGGGTCGTATTCTACCTGCACACACTCCGCATGCCCGGTCTCTCCGGTGCACACTTCTTTGTAGGTAGGATTTTTCACATGCCCGCCGCTGTAACCCGATACCACACGCACCACGCCACGCAGTCGTTGAAACACCGCCTCGGTACACCAAAAACACCCCCCACCCAGTACTATCGTATCCGTCATATCGTCCTTTTTCAAAGTATGGCGCGCACCCGATGGCTTTTGCGCACATCCGCTGCACCACACCCACGTTGCAAATAAAAAAATAATCGCCCTACGCATACAATCCCCAGCGAATATAACACGCATCAGACAAGTAAGTTTGACGCCAACAACCCTACCCCCACACTTCAGCTGCTGAATTTTATTTTGGGGTGCCCCCGCTGCCGCGCGCTCGTACCTCACGCACAGCAGCGGGGTCGGGCTGGCTACGGGGTACGCTGTCGCTCCCGCCGCGCCCGCGCGTTGATTGTTTTCAACTGTGCGGGCGGGGCCGCTTCGCTGCGCTCGCGCCCTTCGCATCCCTCACCCGAAAGAAGGGAGCGGGCCGGGCGACCCGGATTCATCTGATCATTGTTGTTAAGTTGATTACTGTATTGGCATTCCTTAAGTAACTCTTATTTTGGCAGTAATTGTATAAAATTGTGGTTGAATATCACTACACCAATGCATGTACCGACCTTTTTTGAAGATTGTGCACACCTGATGAAATAAAAATTACATAAATACATTCATTCATGCGTTATGAGTTACCGGGGCATGTTACATAGCTTAAACCGTCTAGCTAAATATCGTAAGAAATAATATGAAAATGGTAATATACCAAATTGTGCATAAGGATTGTGAGGTGAAATGGCACACAGGAATTTAGCAGAAAGAAGCCAAATCTGAAGCAAAGAATTAAGTGATAATCCCGAACATCTTTAATACAAATCGGGTCTAGCTGTGCACGGTGTAAAGCATTTCAATAAATGCATCAAAACCTCAAAGCAAGGGTATTTGCGAATACTTCCACTAAATATCCGGTGTGAATTTTATACGGTCGTATTTCGCAATAAAGTGTACTATTGCATAAAATATTACATATCGGTTTTAACGATGAACAGATAACCACTTACAAATAAGAGGTGGTACACCGATTTTATGACTATACTCCTATGCAAATTTTAAAGATTCTTTATTTTTGGCAAGTGTTAACACCTCAAAAAAATCTTTTACCGATTCATACAATCCAAAATTACCAAATTAGATAGCTACATATAAATGATTTCATACTTTTTATATTATGTAACCTTTTTGGTATTAATCGGGTTAATTGGCTTTAGTGCACTGTATTTAGTCAGAAAAAAATTACACCTGACCTTTTTTGAAACTCTGTTCATGTCTCTATTTGTTGGGTATGTCATATCAGTTACCATTTTCTCTATAGTCCAAACGGGGTTCAAGACAATAAATATATTTTATGTTCTTCTGTTTGCTTTTGCTCTACGGGAGGTTTTAAAACGAAACTCCGAACACAAGTTTAAAGTAATAAATTTTGAATTGAAGTCCGGAATAATGCTGATGGGGGCTGTTGTTTTTTTTTATGGGCTTGCCTGTTTTTCTATTTACACCCCAAACAGCTTTATCCCTTTCAGTTACAATAATTCTGATTATATATATTACGCAAAAAATGCTAAATACATATCTATTACAGGCCAAGAAAACGGATTTAATTTTCTGAGCGTACTGGATTCATACTATAATGGAATTGAACTGTACCACTTCTTCGACCTTTGGGGCTCATCGCTAACGAACCACCTATTTGGGACTAATCATTACCTTAATTTAATATTAATCATTTATCCCACTTTTTATTTTCTTGTTTTCATAGGTGCGGTTTGTATGTTCCAAAAACCGAATTGGGTTAATGTTTTGCTTGCTTTTGTGATTATTTGGTGGGGAGGTTTTTTTCTGGATGTATTTCAACAAATTCCACTTTTGAAAAATCTCTAAAACCTTTCTACCAATCTATTCAATCCACGACTATACAAGCTTTCCTACTTTTATGTATTTATACTGTGTGCCTATATTCTTTACCGTAAAGAGCATTTTGGATTAGTCGTGATTAGTTTTCTTGGGTTGATAGTTGCCAATATTGTTACTGCCCCTACCTTAATCTCTGTCTTAATTCTGATACTGCTAATTTCCTTTAAACTAAAGATTATAAACAAAGAACACCTCTTAACCTTCTATGCATATTTGGGCATTTTCATTATTCTATTAGTTGTGTTCTACGGGCTTTTCGGTAATCCTGAAAGGTCTGGTGTTGTAGGAGTAGAAATATCTTCACCGCTAACTCTTCTTAAGGAATTATTTTCAGTTCAGAAAATAAGGACACAAATCAATTTCATTGCAGAAAGCATAATTTATCTTTTAATACTTTATTTTCCCCTTATTTTCTTTTTGTTTAAAAGACGTTCTTTAATTACGATTAGAAACTTGCCATTGATGTTTGTTGTAATTCTGGTCTTTGTGAGTATTTTACTATGGGCGATCTTTTACTATGAATTAAATTCGTACCAAATATTCTCCAATATTTCTACTCCCGCTATAAATGTATCTGCAATTATTCTAATCATATCAAGTATAGACAATGGTGTATTATCATGCAGAACTAGGTCATTTTATGGTTGGGGAATCAATGCTCTTGTTGTGCTTACATTAGGTGTTAATATCATAAATTTTTTAAAAAAAATTGAAGATATCAAAACACAGAAACACAGTTACATTTATCTTAAAAAAATATATGAGTCAATACCTGAAAACGAATTGGTTGCTAGTTTGAGATCATCAGTTGATATGCAAAGCATGCACAAAAAAAAATAATACAATTCATATACTGGGAGATTATTTATTCCTTTTTGATAAAAATATTAACCCAGTAAACATAGGTGACCTCAATACACCCATTGACTCAACTTCTAAAATGAACATCATCAGATGCTACAAAGCCTTAAAGGATGGACTATTTTACAGATTCGCCAAATCAAACGAAAACAAAAATCTCAGCAAAGATGAATTAACGATTAAGTTTTTGAAAAAATACAATATAAAATACATAATTGCATCCAAACATGCTGAATTACCACAAATTCTTATCGTAAATACAAAAAGCATGATAACCGACTCACTATCTGGTGAAAGGTTTATAGAGTTATATCCAGACATGAGTAAGATTCCATAATTCATTTCTTTTACCTTTCAAGAAGAAAAACTCCGGTGATAACACAGCTACAAGAACACAACATAGTGTAAGCGCCATACAGCTGATCTGATACTGCCCCAAATAAGTAATTTTAGTGAGTTACCTCAAATAAGTTAATTTCAAGATATCAAAAACTATGGAATATCCGCACTTTAAACGAGAGCGGGTTATTGAAATTCTGGAAATTATGTCTTTAATTCTGCAATGGGTATAAGAGAGAAATTCAAGCTCATTTTCGAAAAAATGATGCAATTAGAGCGCGAGGTTCAAAATCATAAACATGAGGTAAAAGAATCGTTTGAGAAATTATATAGGCGATTTATCAGAATCAGTCATTCAAGTCAGATGCTTGATGATACCCGGCAGTAGTTTGCGCAACGTTTAGAGGGGTTATCAGATAGTTACTATTACTATCCGTTGGTGTGTATGGGATGCGACCTTTATTGCCACGCGTAGAGGGGGTAGTGTAACGAAGGTGGCACATCACACGATTTTAGGGGTTCGGGCAGATAGGACCCGGGAGGTACTAACGATTGTAAATATGCCGACGGAGAGTGCGGAGAGATGGTCATCGGTATTTGAAGTATTGAAGCGCATAAGGGTTCAGGAGGTGGGGTTATTGATAAGCGACAGGGTATCCGGCATAAACGACAAGCAGGTATTTTCCGATAGAAACGAGTTCGTCCGAAGGATCGGGAAGCGGTAGTGGATGTTTTTAGTAAGGTATTTCGTACACATGATAGCGGTTACAGCAAAGAGCAGGCGAAGCGGGAATGGGAGCGATTTACGGAAAAATGGGGTCGCTATTATGCGGAGATAAAGCGGATGCGGGGTGAGATAAGGATGGAAATGTATTTACGTATCAGGAGTATGATTAAAGCATACAAAACATGTTGTATAGTACAAACTAGACAGAGCGGTTACATAAGGACTATAAACGAGCGACACGTATGCGAGGGGCATTACCTAATCTGCAATTTACCCATACTGCTATGAGAGCATGTATATGGCTATGACGCGAAAAGCATATGAGTGCAAAGTACATAAATTGAATTATGAAAATGATAAATTCAAGTGGGAGGCATGCATGGGAACTTCGCTGCGGCTATGCCTCCAATTCGTTCATAATTGTTTCATTTCCAATTAATTATTCACGTTAATATATGCCTTGTGTTTATAGAAACACCACTGCACACACAATTTTTGGGATATTACATCTGCCAATAGCTCTGCCATAGTTGCAAATTGCTCTGTCCCAATTTCAGCAATATCCTGACAAAAATGCACAAATTACAGGATGGCATGAACTGTGCTAAGAGGAAGTCACTAGCACGTATTTGTAAACCCTAAAATATTTTGTACTATGGCAGAAGTAAAAATTAAACCCTTAGCAGACAGGGTACTGGTAAAACCGGCCGAAGCAGAAACTAAGACAGCCGGAGGAATTATCATTCCCGACACCGCTAAAGAAAAACCACAACGAGGTACGGTAGTTGCAGCAGGCCCTGGTAAAAAAGATGAACCTATCACGGTAAAAGTGGGCGACACGGTGCTATACGGCAAATATGCCGGTACTGAAATTCAGGTAGATGGTGTTGATTACCTGATCATGCGCGAGAGCGACATTTTTGCTATTCTGTAATGGTTTAACCCTAAAAAATCCTAAACTATGAGTAAAATTATCTTATACGAGAAAGAAGCTCGCGATAAGCTGAAAGCGGGTGTTGACAAACTTGCCAACGCAGTAAAAGTAACTTTAGGTCCCAAAGGCCGCAATGTGGTTCTTGACAAAAAATTTGGTGCTCCGGCCGTTACTAAAGACGGTGTGACCGTAGCTAAAGAAATTGAGCTGGAAGATCCGATTGAAAACATGGGCGCCCAAATGACCAAAGAAGTGGCATCTAAGACGGCCGATGCCGCCGGTGATGGTACCACAACCGCTACCGTGTTGGCACAGGCCATAGTTGCGCCCGGACTCAAAGCATTGGCAAGCGGCGCTAACCCTATGGACCTCAAGCGCGGTATTGACAAAGCTGTGCGCGCTGTGGTAGAATCGCTCACCAAGCAAAGCGAAAACGTAGGCAAAGACAGCAAAAAAATTGAAGCCGTAGCTACCATCTCAGCCAACAACGACAGCGAAATCGGTAAGATGATTGCCGATGCCATGCAGAAAGTGACAACCGAAGGCGTTATCACCGTAGAAGAAGCTAAAGGCACAGATACATACGTGGATGTGGTAGAAGGTATGCAATTTGACCGCGGCTACCTATCACCGTATTTTGTTACCAATCCCGAAACCATGGAAGCTGAGCTAGAAAATGCTTACGTGCTCATTTATGACAAAAAAATCAGCAACATGCGCGAACTGCTCCCTATACTGGAGCGTGTTGCACAAAGTGGCCGTCCGTTGCTGATAATTGCTGAAGAAGTTGAGGGCGAAGCATTGGCAACCCTGGTAGTGAACAAACTCCGCGGTACGCTGAAAGTAGCTGCCGTAAAAGCTCCAGGCTTTGGCGATCGCAGAAAAGAAATGCTCAAGGATATTGCTATCCTTACCGGCGGTGTTGCCATCAGTGAAGAACAAGGGTACAAACTCGAAAATGCTGACCTCAGCTATCTTGGTCAAGCTGAGAAAATCGTGGTGGACAAAGACAACACCACCATTGTCAACGGCAAAGGTGATAAAAACCAGATTAAAGCCCGTATCAACGAAATCAAAGCCCAGATTGAAAAGACCACCAGCGACTATGACCGCGAGAAACTGCAAGAGCGTTTGGCAAAACTCAGCGGCGGCGTAGCCGTGATTTACGTAGGCGCTCCCACCGAGGTTGAAATGAAAGAGAAGAAAGACCGCGTAGATGATGCTTTACACGCTACCCGTGCTGCCGTAGAAGAGGGTATAGTACCTGGCGGTGGTGTGGCATACATCCGTGCTCAGGCAGCGCTTGAGGCGCTCAAAGGCGAAAACGATGACGAAAACACCGGTATCCAAATCATCCGCAGGGCTATTGAAGAGCCGCTGCGCACCATCGTAGCCAACGCCGGTCTGGAAGGGTCTATAGTGGTGGACAAAGTACGCAACGGCAAAGATGACTTCGGTTACAATGCCCGCACCGGGGTATTTGAAAACCTGAAGAAAGCCGGCGTAATTGACCCCACTAAAGTTGCCCGCATTGCCCTCGAAAATGCCGCATCTATTGCTTCTATGTTGCTCACTACAGAGGCAGTGGTGGTTGAGAAACCTGAGGAGAAAAAATCCGACAACATGGGGGGCGGCATGCACGGCGGCATGATGTAATGCCTGATTGCAAGACAACTCAAAACCGCCGGTATATACCGGCGGTTTTTTATTTCCATATCAACCAATATTAGCATCAAAGCACCACAATAACGTAGTACCATCTGTTGATTATCGATGCCCTGGTTTTCTCTGCACGTGTGCGATTGCAAACACATGTGCATTACTGAGTAATATTTTACTTACTGCGGGCAAACGGCATTTTGCTAACATTATATCGTGAAAATTTCTGTATATCCCTACCGCCTGGTATTCAGGCATCCCTTTGCCATTGCTTACGGTATGCGTTCACACACCGATGTAGTGTATGTGAAAATTCAACACCGTGAGCACACCGGCTGGGGCGAGGCCGCATTGCCTCCGTACCTACGCGAAACGCCCGAGAGTGTCCGGCAATTTTTAGAAGCGCATATACCCGCCATGGAGCGGATGTGTAGTATTGCTGAAGCTGCCGAATATCTGAAACATATTTACCCCGTAAATTATCCCGCTGTCGCTGCCCTGGATATGGCGTTGTGGCATTTGCGTATGCTAACGGGCGAGCGCATAGAGGAACACACCGCCGGTTTGCCACGCCGGAAACCGTTGAATACATACACTATCGGCATTTCGGATGAGCGTACCATGCAGCAGAAAATAGCAGATGCCCTGGCGTATGGTTTCCGCCTTTTCAAAATAAAACTGAACGGTAAAGATGATGAACTACAGATAAAAACATTCCGTCGGTTTACCGAACTGCCCTTTGGGGCAGATGCAAATCAGGCGTGGCAGGATATAAGCGAGGCGTCTGATAAAGCAGCATGGCTCCGTGAGGCGGGATGTATATGGATAGAGCAGCCCTTTGCTGCGCAGCGCGATGCCGAACTCGCTGCGCTGTTAAAATCAAAGAACATTTTGCCGGTTTTTGCTGACGAGAGTTGCCATACTTTGGCGGATTTGCAAAAGATAAACGAAGCGTATGATGGTGTAAATATTAAGTTGATGAAGTGCGGCGGTATTACCCCTGCCATAGAAATGATACGGGAGGCACGCGCGATGAATTTGCAGATATTGCTGGGCTGTATGAGCGAAAGCACGGTGGGGTGCAGGGCGGCGGCATTACTGGCTGTGTATGCCGATTACACTGATTTAGACGGACCTTATCTGATAGAGAACGATTGTTTTACGGGAGTGGCGATGCATGAGGGTAGCGTGGAAGCAGGCGATCTTGTACAACACTCTAATACATTATAGAAAACATTTATCAAATAAAAGTTTAATGTTTTATACGGGCGCTCAAACAGCCATGCGCAGCTCGTCATACACTTTCTCTATGTAGTAGATAGATAGTTTGTTTCGTTCGGTAATGGAGCGTTTTACGGAAACAAAGAAATCCACTAACTTTTTAAAGTCGGCCGGCTTTTGCAGATAACCGTCTGCGCGCAGCCGGTAACACTCAATCATGTCTTTTTTGTAATCGCTGTTGGTGACTACTATCACCGGTGTTGTTTCGAGGTCGGGGTCGGTTTTTATTTTTTCGAGCACTTCTTTGCCGGTTACGCGGGGCATGTTAAGGTCAAGTAAAACAAGGTCAAAGTTTTTGCCGATGATTTTAGCCGTGTCCAGTACTTCGCATGCTTCTTCCCCGTCATAAGCATATTCCAGGGTTACCAACTCGTTCAGTGAAGCTTCTTTGATGGCTTCCTGCATCAGGCGTACCTCAGCGGGGTTATCTTCAATTACAAATAAACGATAAGGGGCTTGTCGGTTCACTTCTAACATAGTGCATTTCTTATATTGGCGAATGTACTTCAGTAATAGGCATGGACTTACAGAAGTAACGCACAAACCGTGTGGATAACATGCAATACTGCCCACTAAAACTTTCACTGCAGCAATAAGGTTTCTGCAGAAGAAGTTGTAATATGTAGTAAGGTAATTAAGTGGTTTTTAGAATGTGGTTATTTGCGGGTCGCCCGCCCAAGGGTGGGCGACCCGCGGGATTGTGGATGGAATTTCATATAAGTGCTATTTCTCCGCGCCCGCGCCGTAGGCGCGGCGCGGGGCTGCACATAAATGGAAATATTTGTATTGTAACCCTGCGCGCCGCCTGCGGTGGCTCAGAGGGTTATTGCTGTGGAGTTTGATTAGATGATGTCATAGGAGTGCGAGGTTTTGGCGCGCGCCCCTAAAACATTCACTTAAAACATTAAGTTTATTCTTTATACAAATCATCACGGCAACAGCTGCTTACCTGTGCTGCCCCGCACAAAATAAGAGCTGCCTGAGCGTTTGCTTGGGTGAGGGATGCGAAGGGCGCGAGCGCAGCGAAGCGGCCGTGCCCGCACAGTTGAAAACAATCAACGCGCGGGCGCGGCGGGAGCGACAGCGTACCCCGTAGCCAGCCCGACCCCGCTGCTGTGCGTGAGGTACGAGCGCGCGGCAGCGGGGGCACCCCATAATAATTTGGATGAGAAAAAGATGATGTCATTACATTGTAATATTTTACAACGTGTAACCGTATATTTGATAGCAATACTGTACTACACATGTGTACAACACTGTAAAGAATACCATACAATACGGATGGAAAACCCGATACGCACAGGTTAAATTTATGCAAAGCGCTAAAAATGTAAGTTATTGAATTTCAGTGTTGTATAAGGGCAAATAACCAGTATCCATACGGTTGAAATTTTTACCGTTCAGATTGGCACTATACGTGATGAAATGTGAATAGTTGAAAATGCTGTAAAGTTTATTAACAACTGTTAATGCAACTTTAACAAGCTGTTTTCGTTTTTTTAAAAAGGCAAAAGCAATCATCTATGAAAACAGACACGTCTATGAACCTGATGCTGGTAGTGTTCTGTATTGTGCTGGCTGGTTTCGTTATACTCAACAGCCGCATGAATGAAGCTATCAGCAAAAAACAACAGGCGCTTGAAAAAGAAGCGGGTCATATGCAGTAGTCATTACAGTACCAGTAGTCGTAGTGTTTTAGTGTCCCCGCATTTATCGCTAAGTCGTATATAGTATATACCACGCGTCCATGTGGTAATGTCAATTATCGCCTCACCCTCTGCCGATTGTCCTCTCCATAGTTCCCGTCCGCTCAAATCTGTAATACAGATTTCATACATTGTGTTTTTGTTGAGACGTATGCAAACACGGTCGTTTGCCGGGTTCGGGAAAGCTTTTACGGATTGATTTTCTCCAACAGGTTCAATGGAAGTGTATGCTTGGGTTTTTAGTAGCGCCTGATATGCATTAACCCGTCCGTATCCCAGTTCTTTGCTCCACCAGCCGTGTGGGTATGGCTGGTTGTAAGCATAGCCGCCTGTTTTGTCGGCTGTGGTTGCCAGCAGGTGGCGGATATCCTCGGGCGTTAACCAGGGTTTTATGCTCAGCAGTAAGGCGCCCACGGCAGCAGCATGGGGACAGGCAGCCGAGGTGCCGTTAAAGAAGTTGTAGTAATCGGCATTGGTGTAACCTTTTGTGCCGCGCATATCGGTAGTAACGATTTTGACGCCCGGGGCGGCTATATCGGTATGGGCACCGTAATTGGCTCCCCAGTTTTCACCGCTGCAATCACCGGGAGCTTTGCGTTTATCGCACATATCGGTGGCGGTTACGGCAATGGTTTGCGGCAGCGAAGATGGCCAAATGGCTCCGGTGGAGTCGTTATCGTTGCCGCTGCTGAAAAACATAGCAATGCCCTTGCCTTGTCTGCCTTGCGTATACGCGGCTTGTATGGCATCCTCAACGGGTTGTGTGCCTCCGGGTAAAAAGGGTATCAACGAGGCGGGCAGACCCCAGGAATTACTGAGGATATCGGCTTGGGCGTTGCTCCAGCTCCACCCGATGGCTTTCATAAACGCTTCGGCTGTACTAAAAGGTATGGGGTCGCTGCTGTTGGGCAGCTTGATATAGTAAAACGCCCGCACGGGAATGATTTTACATTTTGGCGCTACTCCCGCAATGCCTGTTCCGTTGTCTTTCGTGGCGGCAGCGATGCCTGCACAGCAGGTACCGTGGCCATCGTTAGGGTAAGCCGGAGTGGGAAAACCATCCGTAGAATCGCTCACAGCATCGTAGCCGGGGAGCATGTTGTCTTTTAGATCGTTGTGCAGGGTATCTACTCCCGAATCAATAATGGCGATTTTAATATCGGGGGAGCCCTCCGTTATTGTCCAGGCGCTATCAACATCCATGTCGGCATCGGGAGTGCCGTTATGTTGCAGAGGAGTGCCTTTGTTTTCTATAGCCCATTGGCGGGCATAGTGCGGGTCGTTACTGCCAACAACAGGATTGAGTAATAAGTTGGGGGCAGCGTACTGGCACCAACCCTCGCGCTGAAGCTCACGGCTCCAGGCGATGGGGTCGCGCTCCACAGGCAAGGATTCAATATGATAAAGGTTTTTAATGTATTCATCCGGACGTACGGAACATGCGTGCCGGGCAGCCCATTGCAGCAGGAGAGTTTCAAAATGGGCGTGCTTTATTTTTACAAAGAGTTTGTTGAGAACGCCGGCATAGTGCCGTCCGTCAGTAATAAAACAGCCGACGTATTTTATCTCATGCACCCCGGCTGCCCACCGGATAACTTCAGCAGCATCGCGTACTTCACATAGCGTAAGGGCAGGGGAGGGTAAGTGCGTATAATGGATGATGGAAGCGCAACGGGACAATATCTCGCTCTTTGAGTCGTAAGTAACCTGGGGATGAAACTGAAGCAGTACGCGGTCTGGCGCGTAGTGCGCGGTGTAATCAGTTTCGAGGCGCTGGCCTTGTAAGGCAATATGCGTTAGTAAAAGCAAATACGTAAGCGATTTTTTCATATTATCTGATGACAAACCAAAGATAAAGCACAGGGCATAAACACCAAACCACTTGGTAAAAAATATCATGATTTTCGGAATGATGCGTGTAATGCAGAGCAGCGCTCAACCGTTGTGTAAAGAATTACACCAGCAGTAATGTTGTATGTATTTTTAACGGAGTGTATCATGTAGGCGGCAAGATTGCTCATCTGCGGAGAGTAAGTAGCCCTAAACAGTCATCATACATTCGTAGTTTGAAAAGAGGTAAACAGGAGTGGCAGAGTGCGCCGGGATAGAAATAATTTTATGCTACATTATCTTGACAAATCTGTTTTAGTTTTTACAATGAACAACAAAGCGATTTACAGCATGCACTCAAGATTTTTGCACAGCAGTTTGGGGTAACCCATCTGCCCTCAGATAGTAACAATGAAAACAGTTGAATTGAGTTAACTATTGTCTTTTGCTTTTATGAGCAGCATTTCAGATTGCTCTGGGATTAACGGGCGCAGTAATCTGTAATCGCTTATTCTACATCCTTTTCTTCCAATCTATCAGCGGGGGGAGATAATTAACCTTGGACACTCGGGCATCTTTTCGCATTTCAACGGGTCGTTTCGCACAGAAACATATTTTTGCGGGGTTATGTATAGTTATCGGCCCTATGCTCAACGGCAGAGTGTGGTGTTTAATTTAATTGCCATCAATGTATTGGTGTTTATTGTATCGCTGTTGATGCACGACTTTATGATTGAGTGGCTGGCTTTGTTCTATCCGGCAAGTCCATCGTTCAAACCCTTACAGTTGGTAGGTCACATGTTCATGCACGGAAATTTTATGCATATTTTTTCTAATATGTTTGCCTTGTTCATGTTTGGGAGTGTACTGGAGCGGGTGTGGGGTCCGGAGCGATTTCTGATATTTTATTTTGTTACCGGTTTTGGGGCAGCGTTGCTGCACCTGGGTGTATATGCATGGATTGTTTACAATTTTACCGGTTCGGTAGCGCCCGACCTGAGTATGGTAATGGATTTTGAAACGGTATATAACATTTATACGATACCTACAGTGGGCGCCTCGGGGGCTGTATTTGGGTTGCTCACGGCATTCGGGGTGTTGTTTCCAAACACAGAGTTGTATCTTTTTTTTATACCCATACCCATTCGGGCGAAGTACTTTGTGAGCATGTACGTTATCTGGGAACTGGTGCGGGGCATACAGATGAATCCCAACGACAACGTGGCGCACTTTGCGCATCTGGGGGGAGCGCTGTTTGGTTATATTTTAGTAAGAATGTGGCGCCATGACCGCCGGTATTTCTATTGAATTAGTTTTGCAGCGGTATGTTGACGGGTTCACTGCGCGGTGATATTGAGCATCAGTTGCGTTACGGCAGCACGACTGTCAAAATCATTTGGGTGAACGTAGCAGTGTTTCTGGCCGTATCGCTCTTGCGGGTAGTGGCATTCTTTACGGGTTGGGAGGCGCCGGTGAATTTTGTATTGCGCGAGTGCATGGCGCCGGCTTCGTTCAGCGATGCGATACGACACCCTTGGTCGCTCATCATATATTCATTTTTTCATATAAATATTTTTCATATTTTATTTAATATGTTGTGGTTGTACTGGTTTGCAGGCATACTGGTAACGTATCACACCGAAAGGCGAATTTTACCGCTGTATTTGTGTGGCGCTTTACTCGGATGGGCGCTGTTCGCCATGGCGGTGAATTTTATCCCCGTACTTCGGCCGGGCGGTAAAGCTGCATTGCTGGGGGCTTCGGCAGGCATTATGGCAGTAGTGTGGGCGGCGGTGACGTTTAATCCCTCACATACTGTAAACTTGTTATTCATAGGGCGATTGAAGGTGATTTATGTGGCGCTGATAGCCATGCTGATTGATTTTTTGGCAGTGGCCGATGGCAAAGCCGGCACCTGGTTTGCCCATTTGGGCGGGGCTTTAATGGGCTGGATGTACGTACGACTGCTTCGCACGGGTGTAGACTTGTTTCGTCCTTTACAATGGATTGGTCAAAAAAATGTTGCGAAAGCAAGCATGTGTGTGAATAAACAGCAACCGCGAAAACACGCTGCACAAAAGCGCTCTGCCGATGAGCAAAAACGGTTAGATGAGATACTGGATAAAATTTCGGCTTCGGGGTATGAGAGTTTAACAAGAGAGGAGAAAGAGTTTTTATTTCGGTATTCGCAAAGGTTGTAATTTTCTCACGCTGAATTAGTAATTGAAACAAAAATCGCTGTGTGCGATTAACTTCGCCCCAAATGAATTTATCTCCCCTTCTGCTTATATCTGTTGCTTTCAGCGCTGTTTACCTGGTGATGGTGATGTATTTTCTGGCGGGCTGGCTGCGGGCTAAAAAAACTACCGGCAACCTTCAGGGAGATTTGCCCTTTGTTAGCATCATCATTCCTACGCGAAACGAGAGTGAGAACATTCAAAATTGTTTGCGCAGCATCTTTGCACAAAACTATCCCCGCGATAAGTACGAGGTAATTGTAGTGGATGATTACAGCACTGACGCCACACTGCGGCTCGCACGCGAAATGCAACAGCCCAATCTGCTGGTTCTGGACCTCATGCAATACCTTGGCAGACCCGGAGAGTATATCCCCAACAAGAAAAAAGCGATAGCGCTCGGCATCAAAAATGCAAAAGGACCTATCATCATTACTACAGATGGCGACTGTACCCGGGGCACGAACTGGTTGCGCACAATGGTGGGCGCTTATCTGCAAGGCAACTACAAATTACTTACTGGACCAGTGATGATGAAGCCCGCGCGTTGGCCGCTCGAAATATTTCAGCAATTAGATGTGATAAATTTGGTAGCTATTACGGGCGCTACGATAACCAATGGTTTTCCAACGATGTGTAACGGCGCCAACCTGCTTTACCCCAAAGAAGTTTTTGCCGAGGTTGAGGGTTTTAAAGGCAATATGGAATTGCCTACGGGCGATGATATTTTTCTGATGCAAAAAATTGCAGCGCGGTACCCTGAAGGCATCGGCTTTGTGAAAAACATGGACGCTTGTGTATTCACCCGTCCCGAAAAAACACTGAGCGCTTTCATATCGCAGCGCGTGCGCTGGATTTCCAAGTCATCGCGCTATGGCGCAAGCGCTGTAGCCACGGTGCTGTACTTTGCTTACTTGTTTCATTTGCTTATTGTGATAGATGGTTTGTATGCGCTTTCGGGTTTGCCTGCCGGCTGGTGGCCCGTGGCGATTGCCGGAGGCACAAAATTTACAGTGGACCTGTTGTTTAATTTACCGGTAGTGATATTTTTTCGCAAACCGCTTTTGCTCCTCGCGTATCCTATCGTAAATATTTTTTATGTGATTTATGTGGTAGTGATAGGTGTATTAAGTTTGACAGGCAAATACCGGTGGAAAGACCGCCTGATATCCTGATGGAAAAGGAGATAACATCCGTATCGCTGAATGAAAAAGCATGGCGCCGGCTAAAACGCAACCGCAGCGCTATGTTTGGGCTTGGCATCATTGTGCTGGCTGTGATATTGGCGGTGTTTGCTTATGTTGTTTCGCCCGATAACTCCCCCTCGGCAAATGAGCAGATACTGCCGCTCGAAACCCACGAGCCGGGATTTCGCATACACATCCTGAAAAAATACCGCAGGCATTCCCCGGGCAGCAGTTTGGTAGAGGGACTCTGGGGCGGTTTTATTAAAAACTATGACCCGGTTCCCGTAACGCAATACCGCTTTACTTCCGATACCTTGCTATACACAGAGTACCGGGGTAAAAATTTCCCGCCGGTTGAGCGCAGTGCTGCGTATAATGATATACTCGGTGGAGGTTACGACACGTTTACCCCCTTACAACGCAAAGTATTGGTAGAGGAGTGTTGCCTCAGAGAACAGACATATTTGCTCGGCACCGACAAATTCGGGCGCGATATTCTATCGCGGTTGATTATCGGTGTGCGCGTGTCGCTGAGTGTGGGATTGATATCAGTAGGTATTTCGCTGCTAATAGGCGTTTTGCTGGGGGCCTTGGCAGGATATTTCCGCGGGTGGATAGATCAATGTATTATGTGGATTATTAATGTGTTTTGGAGCATCCCCACCTTGCTTCTGGCGATGGGTTTATACATCAGCGCGGGCAGTTGGATAGAAAATAAACTCGTGTTGATTTTCATAGCCGTAGGTCTTACCATGTGGGTAGATACCGCCCGCATCGTACGCGGACAGTTTATGGCTGTGCGCGAGTTGGAGTTTGTTACGGCTGCGCGCGGCCTGGCGTATGGAGATTTACGCATCATCTTCCGGCATATTTTGCCCAACATCACCGGCCCGATTATCGTGGTAGCGTGCAGCAATTTTGCCGGAGCCATTCTGATAGAAAGCGGCTTGAGCTACATTGGATTGGGTATTCAGCCCCCGGCGCCCAGTTGGGGTACCATGCTTAATGAATACAAAGATTTCATCAATACCGACCGCGCCTACCTGGCGCTCTTCCCCAGCGCAGCCATCATGCTCTTAGTGCTTGCCTTTAACCTTTTGGGGAACGGCCTCCGCGATGCGCTGGACGTAAAGGGGCGTACAGAATAAATGCGCGGGAAAAATTTGTTCACACATTCGCTCAGGTAAATACATTTATCTATTATGGGGTGCCCCCGCTGCTCCGCTCCGCTGGGCTGCGCGCAGCAGCGGGGTCGGGCTTGCTACGGGGTACGCTGTCGCTCCCGCCGCGCCCGCGCGTTGTTTGATTTTCAACGGTGCGGGCGCGGCCGCTTCGCTGCGCTCGCGCCCTACGCATCCCTCACCCAAGCAAACGCGATGGCAACCCTTATATTACGCTAAGCAGCGCAGCTAAGCAGGTGTTGCTGTAAAGATTTGTATAAAGAATAAATACAATGTGATAAAGTGGATGTCACGGGGCGCGCGCCCCGAGATCCTCATCTAACCTACTTCACAGCAACAATCCTGCGAGCCGCCGCAGGCGCGGGCGCGGAGGCACACTGCATCTGTTAAATTCAACTCAATCTATCGGGTCCCCCCTGAAAACATTACAATATCAAAATATTCTGATTGTTCCGGAGATAAGGGTATAGTTTTTCCCTTACAACCTGCGCCTCAACAGATATGCCGCCAGCAAACCGATGCCAACGCCCACCAGCAAATCTGTAGTTAAAATTGCGACTACGGTTACTACAAACGGAACAAAATGATGCATGCCCTGCCTGTAGTGAAGAACAAACAATGCGGGGTGCGTCAACTTATATCCGGTAAAAATGAGCACCCCTGCCAACGAAGCGAGCGGGATCATGTTAAGCAAGCCGGGTATAAAGTAAACACTGAGCAGCAGTAGCAGCCCGTGAATTACAGTAGATAGTTTTGAACTGGCGCCCGCGTTCACATTAGCGGAGCTACGGGCAATAACCGAAGTAAGCGGTAACCCGCCCAAAAGCCCGGAGATAATGTTGCCTGCACCTTGCGCTTTCAGTTCCCGGTCAGGCGGAGTTATCCGTCTGTAAGGGTCCATATTATCCACCGCTTCTATGCTCAGGAGCGTCTCTAAACTTGCCACAATAGCCAGTGTTATGGCGCACATCCACACCGTGGCATTATTCAGGTAAGTAAAATCCGGAAAACGCAGTGCATTCACCGCAGCACCGGTAATATCCAGCTCAGGAATAGTAACCAAAAACTCCGGGCGCAAAGCTGTTGAATTGAAATAAACCGATAAAAGATAGTTAACCAGCATGCCTGACAATACCGCCAACAAAGGACCGGGGATAAATGATAATACGCGATACGATTTAATAACTGGCGACCCCCATAAAATCTGCACACACAATGAAAGAATCCCTATTGCTAAGGCAGCGGGCGACAGGCAATTAATCAGGTCAACGGCACGGGAGTATAGGTTTACCTGTAAAAGTTCTCTCCACGATAAATCATTCATGCAATTTACCTGCAATCCGAGTACATGAGGAATTTGTTTTAATATCAATATCAGGCCTATGGCGGCTAACATCGCCTTTATTACTGCCGCCGGTACGTATTTGCGGAGGGCGCCGGCTTTGCAATAACCCAAAATAATTTGGAATAAACCTGCCAATACTACCCCCAGCAGAAACACTTCGTAAGTTGGCAGTTTGCTGATGTATGTTGAGACGATGGTGGTTAGCCCGGCAGCCGGTCCCGATACACTCAGGTTTGAACCGCTCAAGGCGCCCACAACAATTCCCCCCACTACTCCGGCAATCAGGCCGGCAATCGGCTCTGCATTGGAGCCCACGGCAATCCCCAAGCAAAGCGGCAACGCGACCAGAAAAACTACAATGCCCGATGTAAAATCTTTAAATAGATTGGGGGATGTAAATGGCATGAGATGTTTTCAAAACCCGCAAATATATCGCGGATATGACCAATGCATCATAAAAAACTCATCCGCTTATACCGGATGAGCACAGACATGGGCAGTTTAAAACCTGAAAGAGCCGATCAATTAAAATTTAAATGCAAGCCCAATACTAAATTGCTGGAAAATCTGTATGCTATTGTACTTAAGTACAGGATTGCCGAGCTTATCGCGGTCAGATATTCCGTCAGCACCTTTTACCCCGGTTGTGTTATCTTTCACATCGCTGGGCAATTTGGCGTTGTATTGATATACCATACGGTTAGAGAGCGTGGCGCTCAAAAAGCGGTTGATTTTCAGTACGATGTCGTTTTCCCACTTAACCACCGGGATGTGTTTGGTAGATGCGCTGATGCCACGAAACCCCATGCTGTCAACATCCGCAAAATAAACAGGCGCAAGGGTGTCATAGCTGGCGTTTAGGTAGGCACTGAAAACATTCAGATGCGATTTCAAATTAACGTTTTTAATAATATCTTTTTGAAACAATAAATCCAGTTCGGCACCCAACTCCCCCATGAAGGATCTCCCGCGCAATAATCCGAATCGGGTTTCGTCCACATCGTTGTAATAGTTATCTACGTAGGTGCCATCTCCGAAGCGTGTAGTGTCGCGACCATCGCGGTCTTTGGTTACAAACGTCATCTTGCCGTGCACGGGCGAGAAGAACAGCGTGAAATAATCTTTGGGTTTCCAGGTAAGACCCGGACCGATGGTCAGCACCGCAGGGGCGGCAAATTTAGAAACCGTGTATCTGCGAAAGCGCCCCCCGCTGGTATCGGTAAGGGTGTAATCATAGCTGCGCGTGATTTGACTCTCAAAACCCAGCTTGGCAGCCGCATATAGCTGGCTGGTAACCTGATATCCGAAATTTGACTTGAACGTGATAATGTCAATGTTTTTCTGAAAGTTACGCCTTGCCAATGCCCGTTTGCGAATCAAGCCGTTTGCTACCATGCCCCATTTGGCATCCAATAAATTATCCCACAAAATTTTGTCACGTTTGTGGTTTGCATAGGCATTTCCGGTCAATAAAAAAGAAAAGTTGTTGGTACCCCCGGGCGCCCATTGGTATAGCGTTACCTGACTGAGTGTTACACCTGCGAATCCCCCAAACTTCCAGGTACTGTCGCGGTTAAAAATCCCGTCACCCGTGAATAATTGCTTCTTGGGTGTTTTCACTTTCCCCTCTCCATCCTGGGCTAAGGAAGCAACTGTAAAAAGTAAAAAAGCAAATACGAAAAGTAAAGGTTTACCATTCATAATTATATGGTTTTAAGCACAATAATCTGTAATGTGCTGAAAAAATCATGCCTGTTTTACACATTTGTTAATCAAGTGATAACTAAAAAGTACGCTTTTTAGGGATGGATATAGTAACATTAGCTGCCGAAGCGTACGGGTGAACTATAACCCTAACATTTTATGTACCTTGCCGGCATGGAGCCACAGCGCCTGCCTTTCGGGAAGTTAATTCTTTACGGGTTTGGGATTTTTGGTTGGAGTTTGTCGCTCAACATCGTGAGCACGTTGCTGAGCTATATGTACCTGCCCCCTGCCGAAGAAAATACAGATCTTGTAAGTTTAGTACCGCAGACCACCTATCTGTATGTGTTCAACATCATTGCATTGGTAATGGCTTCGGGCCGCCTGATTGATGCTATGGCCGACCCGATAATAGCCAACCTCAGCGACCGTCTGCGTCACCCGTTGGGCAGGCGAATACCGCTCATGCGCCTGGCTCCGGCTTTTGTGGCGGTATTTTGCACCCTGATGTTTACTCCACCGGTTAAGGGCGAAAGCATGGAAAATGTTCGCTGGCTGGCGCTGGTGCAAATCGGTTATTACGTATTTTTTGCCATGTATGTAATACCCTATAACGCGCTGCTTGCCGAACTGGGGCACTACCCGAACGGTAAGATGCACCTCTCTACGGCACAAAGCGTGGGGTTCATGGCGGGAGTTTTTGCAGCCAGTACCATTACAAAAGCGGCTACCTTATTCCCCGATGCGTTGGGAGATTTGAGGCAACTGCAGTACGCGGTGGGCGTTTACAACGCAGCGGGCGCAGTGTGTATGTGGCTGCCGGCGTTTTTGATTGATGAGCGAAAGTACTGCCGCCCTGCCAATGCCAGCGAGCCGCTGCTGCAATCGCTCCGCACTGCGCTGCGCGTGCGAAACTTCAGGATTTTTGCATTTGCCGATGCCGTGTTTTTTATGAGCATCGCGCTCATCTCATCCGGCTTGCTTTATTACATCACCGCCATGCTGGGGATGAGCCGCGAAGACGGCTACCTGTACATGGGCATCATGTTGTTTACCACGCTCCTCATGTACTACCCCGTAAACGTATTGGAAAAAAAATACAGCAAGAAAATGCTCATCATTTTTGCGTTTGGCGCGTTGAGCGTGGTGTTTTTTGGCATTTGTTTTTTAGGAAGAATACCGCTGCCGCCCTGGTCGCAGGCCGCTTTGTTGATGGTTTCGTTTGGTTTGTTTGATTCTTTTTTGGGGATACTGCCCAATACCGTAGTGGCAGATATTGCGCATGCAGAGGCGCACCGCAGCGGGCAGAATAAAGAAGGGATGTTTTTCGGGATGCGGGCGCTTTTTCAAAAGCTCGGGCAAACAATGGGGGTGATGCTGTTTATGATGCTTACGTTGTATGGCAAGGACCCCGGTAATGATACGGGGTTGCGCATGAGCGGAGCAGCGGGCGGGGTTTTGTGTGCATTGGCTGCTGCGGTTTATGTATTGTACCGCGAAAAAGAGGATGAAGTATAGTTCAAAAACTTTCCTTAATTTGAAAAAATCTGAGTTTAATCCATTTCTCTAATTCAATGGCATGGAAGACAAACACCGCTGCACCCACACAAGTCAGAAGCTCATAAGCTGTAAGCGGCTCTGTGCGAAAAATGTTATTCAGGGGCTTCCAGTAAATTACGCAGAGTTGTAGCAATACGGTTAATAATACTGACCCAAGTAAGGGGAGGTTAGTCATAAAACCTCTGCTGTACAAAAATTCACGTTCGCTGCGTATAGCTAATACATGTCCTAACTGCGCAAATGCCAATATGGTAAATACCATAGTTTGCCAATGAGCGTGCCCGGTATAGATAGCCCATGTTTGGGTAGATAATGTTACGGCGGCCATGAGCATCCCCACCCAGATGATATGAAGCCCTATGCCATCCGCAAACAAGCTCTCATCGGGTTTACGGGGCGGACGCAGCATGATATCCCGCTCTTCGCGCTCATTCGCCAGTGCTATACCCGGCAAACCATCCGTTACGAGGTTGATCCAAAGAATGTGGATGGGCAAAAGTGGAATTGGCAACCCGAGAAGCGGTGCCATGAATATAGTCCATATTTCAGCGCTGTTACAAGTCATTATATATTTCACGAATTTGCGGATGTTATCGTAAATGCGGCGGCCTTCGCGTACTGCTTTAACGATGGTGGCAAAGTTGTCATCCAGCAGAATCATGTGTGCGGCTTCTTTGCTGACATCAGTACCGGTGATTCCCATAGCCACCCCAATATTTGCTGCCTTTAGCGATGGCGCGTCGTTTACACCGTCACCGGTCATGGCTACGTAGTGTTTTTTTGCCTGAAGAGTTTTCACAATGCGCAGTTTTTGTTCGGGCGATACCCGTGCGTACACGCTGATGTTTTCGACCTTTGAAGCAAACTCATCTTCGCTCATGCGGTCTAACGTTCTGCCATCAATCACAATATCGCCATCCTGCAGAATGCCGATTTGAGATGCAATGGCAGTGGCAGTGGCGGGGTGGTCACCGGTGATCATTACCGGCTTTATTCCGGCACTGCGGCATTCTGCCACCGCCGGTTTTACTTCTTCGCGGGCAGGGTCTATCAACCCTGCAAGACCCGCCCATAACAAATTATGTTCAACAGTGTTCTCGTTAAACGGTTCCGGCAGTTTATCTAAAAATTTGTATGCAAAAGCGAGCACCCTGAGCCCCTGCGAAGCCCAATTTTGTGCGAGTGAATGCACGCGCGGTATATCTTCCCCGGCAGCCAGGCGTGCGGCGATGGACTCAGCCGCCCCTTTACACAAAACAAGATACCTGCCGCGGTATGCATGGATCGTAGTCATACATTTTCTCTCCGGGTCAAAGGGAATTTCAGCTACGCGCGGTAAATGTTCGCGAAGTAAACGGAGGGTTTCACCACCTTTTAGATTAAGCATATACGCCACAAGGGCTATTTCCGTAGGGTCACCGATGAGGGTTGAATCTTCGGATATTTTAACATCGTGATTGAGCGCAAAAGCCACATTCAATGCATGGATATCATCCCGGATAGCCGGAGCTGAGGGTGCGGTATAAGTATCTGTGACCTGCATTTTATTTACGGTAAGAGTTCCGGTTTTGTCGGAGCAAATGAATGTAACGGAGCCGAGGGTTTCCACGGCGGGCAGTTTGCGAATCAGCGCATTCAGGTCTGCCATGCGCCTGGCACCCAGCGCAAGCGCCACGGTTATGAGTGCAGGGAGCGCTTCGGGTATGGCCGCTACAGCCAAACTGATAGAAAGCATGAGCATGCGCAAAAGTTCCTCTCCCCGCCAAATGCCCGCCACAAACAAGAGTACGCAAACCAGTAAAACAATGTACGAAAGCCGTTTGCCAAAGTCAGCCATGCGTTTTTGCAGCGGAGTGACGGCCGACTCCTCCTGTAGCAGGCGGGCAATTTTTCCTATTTCGGTGTCCATGCCGGTGGCTACTGCCACCCCTCTGCCACGCCCGTTGGTAATGAGCGTACCCTTATAAGCCATGTTGTAGCGGTCTCCGAGAGGTAAGTCAGGTTGACTCAGGGGCGCCGGATTCTTATCTACAGCTACCGACTCGCCCGTGAGGGCCGACTCGTCTATCCTCAAGCTGTGCGCCTCAGTAAGGCGAATATCTGCGGGTACGGCATTCCCTGCTTCTAACAACACGATATCGCCCGGCACTAATTCTGAAGCGGGGATGCGCAAGGGGGTGTTATCGCGCAGCACTTCGCAGTACAATACCGCCATCTTTTTGAGCGCTTCCATGGCTTTTTCGGCTCTGTATTCCTGCACAAACCCTATAAGCGCGTTTAATACTATGATTCCGATGATGATGATGGTGTCAATCAAATCGCCCAGGGCCCCCGAGAGCACCGCTGCTGCGATGAGTATCAAAATCATAAAATCTTGGAACTGGTGCAAAAACAGAATCCACGCCGGACGTTTCTTCTTTTCCTCCAGTTCGTTGGGCCCGTATTTTTTAAGTTGCATTGCTGCCTGTGAAGCGGTTAAACCGTGAGGATGTGAGCCGGTCAACTCGTATATTTTCTCTACCGGGAGGCAATGCCAGTTCATAGTAAATTGTATTAATATAAATCGTTTGGCGAATGACCTTTTTCTTGCCAGTGATTTAAATTAGCGATGGTTACTGCGGCTATCTGGCTGAGGGCTTCGCGCGTCAGAAAGGCCTGGTGAGCGGTGATAAGGACATTTTCAAAACAGAGCAGCCGGGCAAATTCATCGTCTCGGATAGAGGAATTGCGGTGGTCTTGAAAATACAACCCCTTCTCTCTTTCATATACATCCAGACAGGCGCCGGCAATGCGATTTTCGTTTAAGGCCTTGATGAGGGCAGAAGTACGCACCACCGCGCCACGCGCCGTGTTGATGAGTATGGCGCTCTTTTTCATCAAGTTAAACTGGGGAGTGTCTATCAGGTAGCGGGTTTTATCGTTGAGCGGACAGTGAAGCGAAACGATGTCGCTGTTTTCTAAGAGAGATTCCAAAGTTACGTACCTTACGCCCAGGGATTGTAAGGATTTATTTATCACAGGGTCATGTACCAACAGGTGGGCTCCGAAGCCGAGCATGATGCGGGCAAATGCAAGGCCGATATGGCCGCCCCCGATTATACCGACTATTTTACCGTGTATGTTAAAGCCCACCAGCTCGTCTAAACGGAAATCGTATTGTCTTACCAGCCGGTCCGCTTTCAGAAGACGGCGGTTCAGAGCCAGTAACATCGCCACGGCATGTTCGGCTATGGCTTGCGGAGAATATGCCGGTACATGGGCTACTTTCATGCCCAAAGATTGAGCTGTTGGTAAATCTACATGGTCATAGCCGGTTGAACGCAACGCAATGAAACGCACACCAAGCTTGTGCAGCAGCCGGAGGACATCGGCATCGGCATGGTCGTTTGAAAAAAGTGCTACGGCTTCGCATCCTGCCGCAATATGTGCAGTATCCTCTCTCAGCGGGCTTTCGATAAAAATCAATTCATGTTTGCCGGAGTTAGCCCGTTCCAAATAAGGTTTATCAAATCCGTGAGAGCTGTAAACAAGTGTTTTCAATCGTTTGCCGTTTGAGCACGTGCAGTATTAATCATGATAATCTCTGTAATGTTTTCCATATCAATAACTCCGAGCAGCTCGGTGCCGTTGCGAACAAGCACCAGCGGAGTTCGGTCTTTTTGAAATTCAGAAAATACTTCGTTGAGCGGAGTGTGGGCATCTACTATATGCAGCGCCGTGTCAGTAATACTTTCAACAGATGCGTGTTCGCCTACCGTGGTTATGCCTTTGATGATGTGGTCGCGTCCAATAACGCCAAAAGGACGACCCTGGTCGGTTATCAAAAAATTTTTGGCTTCGCCACTCAGCAGCAACTTTACGGCATCGCCTATCGTGGCGGTGCGTTCGAGCGTGAAGAAGCGGGTCATAACTGCATCGCGCGCTGATAAGTGTGCTATGCTTGACTGGGCTTTTACTATCTCTGACTCAGTATAGGCGCCCAGGATGATAAACAGACCAATAAAAATTAAAAACGGGTTGGAATAGAAGCCCGCAATTACAAACAGTATGGCAATGATTTTGCCCACCGTGGCGGCAATCTGTGTTGCTGTTACCCTTGCGACCCGCATGCTCAGCAGCGCGCGCAACACACGACCACCGTCCATCGGGAAAGCCGGAATTAAGTTAAACAGCGCCAACCATACATTGACTAAACCCAGCATAGCGAGATAATTACTGCCGTCTATTACCGGCACTCCGGCATCGGAGTCGGCCTTAAGGTTACTGCTCAATATAAACGGCAATAGAATTAACATCACCACCACATTCACGGCGGGGCCGGCCAGCGCTACCCATAATTCCTGAATTGGTTTTTCGGGTATTTTCTCCAGCCGCGCTACACCTCCTATCGGGTACAGCGTTATATCTTTGGTGGCAACACCGTAGCGCCTCGCCATGAGCGCGTGCCCGAATTCGTGAAGGGTCACGCAGGCAAATATCCCGAGTGTGAAAAGTACCGACCACCCCACGTGTACCCAATCTAAGCCCGCGCTGATATTCTGGTAAATGATATACAATATCAGCAGGGCAAATGTCCAGTGAATGTCAACCCGGATGCCGAAAATTTTTCCGAAAGACAGTCGCATAATAGTTTTTGTTTACAGTTTATGATGCGAGCAAAATAAATTGTTTTTGTAACAACCTTTGGATGCTGATTTAACTAATATGTGCGATACTTTGGGTTTTGTACAATTCTTTCAGGTTGTTTCAGAGTTCACCATCTTTAATGGATATGATGATAATAACCACTGAACTGTTCCGGTGAATGCCTTCCTGTTTTTGGCATCAGCAATAATTTTATCAGTTTTTCTGAGCCCAAATATTTTTATTTGTTTATAGGCGGAGATTTTATTTTTAAACGGAAGGTGTTTACGTTTGTGAATTACTTTATTTTGTTTTTCTCCTGTGTAGTACTTGCTATTTATATGCGTGTGAGGCAGGTTTGTGAAAGGTTTTTTATGAAAATTCCCGTAAAAACTGTATCAGAACATTCTTATAGGTTTTTACGGTTCTGAGTGCATACCGCTTGATGGTAAGCAATTGCGTAAATTCTCTGATTACAGCAGTATTGTCGTATTATGGCATAAAGTCGTATTATTTTATGAGGATTGACGCCAAAAATTTGCAAAATACGAATAGATTTTGTAGTGTGGTGGCAAGAAAAGTGTTGTGTGAGATTTTAAAGGAAGCCGTTCTTTGCAAGTAACACCTTAACAACGTTCCAGTGCATTGCATCTTGTCGTGACGACAACAACAAACGCAATGACGAGCGTTATACAGCAAGGAGGTAGTTATGTATGCTGAAAACTTCTGAAATTATCTTACACAACGGGGACAAATAAGCCCTCACGAATCCCTTCGGTTTGAGAAAAGAGTGAGGCGGAAAATGCATATTATAAGAAGATTTTTCTTGCCATAAGTTATGGCAATTGTTATTCTAAATTCTTGCAAGAAAGAGAATATAACAAATTCAAATAATGACGATAATAGCCAACAGCATTCCACATATTCAACAGCAATGGTTGCGTATAAAACGAACGATGAAGAAGAAGTTACACTAAGTGTTGGAGAGCAAATGGTAAATCCATATACTGTCTCAAACATGCAAAATGCTGCGGATAGACTGGGGCTTGGCAGAATAATTTCTAAAAACCATTACTATATCCGATTCTTACCAAAAACATCTGAAGAAATAGTAACCTTAGTAGATAACAGAGAAATAAGGGTCTTTGAATTTCCGTTAGAAAGAAAGCTGACAGGCAATGCGTGCGGATACCACGATCCAACATTACCTGACAACCAAGTAACATGGTTATATGCCTCTATTCCCGTAACACAGCCCTACCCCACCAACATTCATCATGCGATATTAGCTGATTTGTATATACCTACCGATGAAGAGTATGTCTTAGAAGCGACCGCGTTGGAAATAGCCGGCTATAAGGAATTGGCAGAAGAAATGAGAGCCAATGCCGTGGGCAAAAAAGAAGGTGCAATGGCTACAACAGCATACAAACCTAAAGGAACTATAAAATTATATAACAACACTCTACAAAAAGAAGAAGGATTAAGAAATGTAAAAATTACTCTCACTACATTTTTTAAATGGAACGATGTGTGGACAGATGAAAATGGAAATTTTACAGCTACGAAAAACTTTTTAGTACCGGTAGATATGTGGATTACTTTTGAAAATTCAAGAGCATCTGTAAGAACGCAATCGGGTTCTGTTTTTCCGTATTATAGACATTTAGGGAATGGGAAAACAATGTACAAAACAATATGGGATAACTGGGGAGTATATTGGAAAGTAGCGACCGTCCATAATTCCGCAGAGGAGTTTAATGAATGGAATGCCAATGAAAATGTGATGGGTCCACCTGCCAATTTGCGAATATGGATTAGAAACGAAAATGGCTCCACCGTGAATTTAACAGGTGCAGCGCCCATGTTGTCAAAAGGTAATTTTGGTATAGTATTTAACCAATGGTGGAATTGGTTTATGGCGGGTGCTCCTTCTTTTTATGTCAACCTTGTTCTAGTGGCATTTCGTGCTTATACGCCAGATGTTATTATCTTGTTAGATAAAGACCAAGTTATAGGGTCATTAGAAATCTCTGAAACAATGTATCATGAGTTGGCACATGCCAGCCACTTTAGTAAAGTGGGTTCGCAGTTTTGGGGGATATATGTCAATGAAATTATCAACAACTCATTTCGTGATTTTGAAAATCCCTATGCCGGTTGCCAATCTGCTAATGGAGGTTTAATATCTATTTCTGAAGCATGGGCTTTCTACAGAGGTTATTGGTTTTCTTGGTTAAAGTATAATAGTGTGAATGCATTGGGTAACTTTTATTGGGATGCCTTAGAAACTTGGACTACGTCTCCTGCACAGGGTGCAGAAGGATGTATAAGACATCCATTTTTTTGGGATATATTTGATGATGCAAATTGGGAGCCAAACAATGGAATTACCGACAAAGTAAACGGAGGTAGTTGGGTGTCTCCTAATTTTACAAATCAGAAAATGTTTGACTGCATGGAAAATACCACTCGTTCACCGCAGCAGTATAGAGATTTATTTATACAAAGATATGGTCAATCTCAGGCATCACAAATCAATCAGTTATTTCAAACCTATGGATACTAAACTTCTCAAATGGCTTACACTGTGCCTATTTCTTTCGCTTTCTCAATCATGCGATAAACCAATGGGCATTTACTTTCAAGTGAATGTTAGAAATGAACTAAACGAGGTGGTTTATGTAACCTATGGGAGAGGTTTTTCTAAAAGTAAAATTAAGAGGGTGACAGTAGCTCCCAATCAGCTTTTGGAATTAGAAAAGACAACTGGTTACAATTTTAATGGTTGGGGTCGAGAGAAAAACATATTGTTAGTATTTAGATACATTATGGACACATTATCAGTAACGAGTAGCTTAGGCACAAGCGAAAATTTGACTTGGAAGGATTATCGTATGAAACCCAACGACACACTATTTGAGTTTACCCCCATACCTTCAAACGAAGAAAAAGGCACAGCTATTTACACATTAGTGATTGATAGCGCCATATACAGGTGAAATACAAAAAACCTCACACAACAGTGTATTTATGAAAGAGCGGGTGAAAGTAGTTGTTGAACATTTTGCCCGTTCTTTTTATTTTAGTCATTAGGTTTTAGTTTGGTCGTTATGTTCCGCTCCTTCATAAATACCCGAACCGTTAGCGGTCATGCTAAAAGACGACACAACCAACAAAAAATCGAACGGGAAAACGGACAGACAAATGCCAACGCATCGCAAAATTTAAAGAGCATCAAAGCCAAGCACAAGCCAAAACAAATTGCAGCACATTTAATTTTGCCCAACCACACCCAAACCACCCACCACCCTACTTCTTGACAATTTTGTAAACTGTTGATAAATCTTTAAAGTTTATTGCGACCAAATCAAAAAGTCTTTTTAAATTTGACGATTATTGTCAAGTTATTATTTTCAAATTGAAAACTACCGGAGAAATAATCAGAGAGAAAAGAGAGAAAAAAGGGTTGCTATTGCGACACGTTTCTGCTCAACTAGATATTGACACAGCAATACTTAGTAAAATTGAACGTGGAGAGCGAAAAGCTACAAAACAACAAATCATTAAATTGGCTGACATACTCGAGATTGACAAGGAAACCCTACTTATTCAATATTTAAGTGAGAAAATTTTACATGAAATTCAAGACGAAATTCTTGGAATCAAAGCACTCAAATTTGCAGAAAAAATGATTAAATACAGATTAACAAAGAATAAATAAAATGGCAGAACTATTATCCATAAAAGAAGCAAGCCAATGGGCAACAGAGTATTTGAATAAAAAAGTTACTCCTTCAAATATTTCGTATCTTATACAATATGGTAGAATAAAAAAAATTGGAGACAACGGCACAACACTTGTTAGCAAAGAAGAATTACTAAATTATTACAAAAGTCACAAAAAAACGAGACAAGAAGAATGGAAAGAGCAGCTTGGCGAAGATTTGAATTGGGCTTTATCATTCGAACAGTATAAGGAGGCTGAGACGACAAAGC
>JANWXI010000022.1:8759-34633 GCA_025057415.1 Chitinophagales bacterium | reverse complement strand
GGGGGGGGCGCCGGCCGGGGGGGGGCGACCCGCTTAAAACCACACTCCAATTTGCCCTTAACCGTAAAATTATGCTCTGACACTTCTTTGCTTTCTTATCACACAAATCTTTCCAAACAATCAGGGTATATCATGCTTCTAAATAGGAAATAATAATCGTTCCCTTCAATAATTCTTTTTCTGCTTCCGTATCGGGCAGTTGCCACGAATACCGTAAATAAAATACCTATAAGCACAACTGGTTTAAATCTGTTTTGTGAACTCTTCGTATATTGTGCAAATAGATTAGTTTCGTGCCCGTTGCCAAATTGTGTGCTATGCGTAGTATGGGATGTAGTGCCGCCGGTGGATGTGCCTCAGGAAGCTGCAACCGCATGAATGTTTTCGATTGGTTTGCGGGTATGCCGCTATCTTTCAATGAGCAATACAACGTAGTAGAAGTAAGTTTTAAAAACGGTTCACGCAAAGGTTTCTACCGCAACGCGCAAAATCTCGATTTATACAAAGGTACCCTTGTGGTGGTTGAGGCAGCGCAAGGGTACGATGTTGGTGAAGTGAGCTTAAAGGGCGAGTTGGTAAAAATACAAATGAAAAAGAAGAAGGTTTCGGAGCGCGATGATACGATACGAAACATCCTACGCATAGCCAACGAGGAAGATGTACAATTGTTGCAATCCATGCGCTCCAAAGAAAATGAAACCATGGTACGCGCCCGCGCCATTGCCCGCTCCATGAATCTGGAGATGAAAATCGGTGATGTGGAGTACCAGGGCGATGGCAAAAAAGTGACAATATACTACACTGCCGATGGCCGCGTTGACTTCAGAGAATTAGTGAAGGTGTATGCCCGCGAATTCAAAGTAAAAATTGAAATGCGGCAAATAGGAGCACGCCAGGAAACTGCCCGCATAGGAGGAATGGGCACCTGTGGCCGCGAGTTGTGTTGCAGCACCTGGCTGAGCGATTTTAAATCAGTTACTACCCAGGCCGTGCGCTACCAAAACCTCGCCATCAATACCGACAAACTCAGTGGTCAGTGCGGGCGGCTCAAATGTTGCCTCAATTACGAGCTGGATACTTACAACGATGCGTTGAAGAGTTTCCCGAAAAATGCCGATAAAATCGAGACCGAGGAAGGAGTAGCGTTGCTCCGCAAAACCGAAATTCTCAAAAAGCAAATGGTATATGAATATGAACATAACCCCGGCGCCTTCATTAAATTAGACGTGGAGGATGTAAAAGAACTCCTATGGATGAACAAGGGCGGCAAAAAACCTAAAAGTTTGGTTGACTTTGCCATTGTAGAAGAAATAATTGCCGATGAAAGTAAACACGAAGATTTGGTAGGGCAGGTCAGCTTATCGGCTCTGGAAGATAAAGACCGCAAAAAAAAGAAAGGGAAAAAGAAAGGGCACCAACACAAACAAAAGCAAACTCCCAAACCGCATCAAAACAAAAAACAATAAATAACTCATTGCGTAGCATGATGCCTCGTACGTTGTTTGGCTGGGTGTGGTTGTGTGCTTTCGTTACCGGTTGCAAAAGCGATGCACTGATGGAAATAAACCTGCCGGTGGAGAGTAAGGGCTGGACCTATGACGCTCCAAAAGTATTCTCCGTAAACATTACCGATACTTCAAGCCGGTACAATATTTACATCAACCTGCGTCATTCCTTTCATTATGAATGGCGCAACATGTGGGTTAATGTAGAAACCATGTTTCCCGATAGCACATACTACAATAAGCGGGTAAACCTGCCCATGAGCGAGCCCAACGGAGAATGGTACGGCAAGTGCCTGGGCGACAACTGCGATTTGCAAACACCCATCCAGCAATATGCCCGCTTCCCTATGCCGGGCACATACAAATTCACCATCCGGCAAGATATGCGTGTAAATCCGCTGACCGGAGTAAAAAGCATCGGTATGCGGATTGAAAAAGCCGCTCCACCGGCACCGCAAAAATAGTTGCTAAACAAGCCGCCGCATTAAATTCTGAAACACACTACTTCTTCATAAAGTCACCGCGTTTCCAGGCGCGGATAAACTCAGCCCACGCCAGCGGGTTAAAAATATTCTGCGGAGGAGTAGAACGGTAATAATAATAACGTGAAGAAGTTTGACGAAGAGCTATATTGGTGCCCTCATAGGCGTCTTGTTCCAGCTTGGCGCCAAGCTCTGCAAGTTTCTCGCGCTCAAGGTTTCTCCTGGCGCGTTCCAGGTCATCTTCGGGAGGTTTGGTATAAATAAACACCGTGCCGAAATCCTCTCTGCGCCAGGGCAAAATAAGAGTTTCAGGCAGGTAGTATTCTGTTTTGGTCATCAGTTGTATTACCGAGTATTTGTCTGTCTCTAAATTAGTGGGAATAATATAAACCACCGGTTTAAACCCTATGCAGGTAAATAGAAGTGTGTCGCCCTCGTGTGCTGCGAATGAAAAAAAACCATCCGGGCCGGCTGTAGCCGCCAGTCCGCGATTGACAATAGTAATATGTGCAAAGGGCACGCCCATCAAACTATCAGCGCTCATCGCATAGCCCGAAAATTGTATGAGCTTGCGTTCACCCGCTTGCGCCAAAGCCAGCGAGTAAGATAAGAGCAAACACAACAAAAGAGGCAGACGTGTCATATAGTAATCAAAAATACAAATCATCTGCCGTAAAAAGCTGCATCCCGTACATTTTTGTTGTGTTTAAAAACAATTAACATGTTTATTTGGGCTTGTCAATTTCAACAGGCAGTTCTGGCTGCCGGGTTGGTTTGTCAAACAAGGGTACCGGTATGGGCGGATTATTATCCTGATTAATAGCAAATGTAAACACGCGCTCAACCCAGTTCCACCGGTTACTTTTCCACAAAAATCCCTCGTACGTTCCGTCAGGTACGTACGAAAAGGTCGCCCCGCGCGCTTTCTCGTTGGGTGGCGCCACGTGATCAAACACTACCATTTGTAACTCCGGGTCGTAATTAAATACGGTGGGTGCGTTGTATTTGTATTCAATGAAGTAACGGTTGAACGTATCTTTTCTCTCATTGCGAAAAGAATCAGCTTGCACGTGCACATATATCAGCGGTGCGCCAAATACGGGCTTCCCCTGCTCATTAAAGGTAAGTATTTCCATCAGTTTCCTGCGTGTCACCAAATCTGCAGCTTCGTAACCAAATAACGTGTAAACGGGCTGCCGGTTGATGTATTGAGTAATGATATTGTAATACAAACACCCGTACCAGTTCTCGTTTGTGAGTATCCACTGCGGATGATATACCATAGTATCTGAGCGGTCGTGCAGGGGAAACATCTTGAGTTTGGTGCTGCGCATCTGAATAAATCCATAATACCGGAATCTTCCGCCGGGCAGTACCAGTTGCCATGTGAAGATGCGGAAGGAACTGTCTGAAGGATATATGCGCGACACGGTAATAAGTGAATCAAACGGATAGTAAAACGAGTTGTCGGTATTAAGGGCGCGTACCAGTGTGGGAATTAGCTGATAACATGCCTGCTGCCTGTTGGCAAGTACTGAGTCATAAGTCATGGTTTCGCACAACCGGGCAAGGGTATCTTCTATGCGTTTTATCTTTTGGAGATCCTTTGCTGCAATGCTGCGATTGGTTTGAGGCACAGGCGCCGGAGCGGGTGTTACTTTAGCCGGTTTCTGGGCATGCGATATCACCAAAATACTTAACGAAAGTATAACCAATACGAACCTCATCATAAGGGAATAACGTGTGGCGTAGTTGAGTTATTGCCAATTACCTTATCCAAAGCCAATATACAAATTTACACAATACCCCTCCCGCCAGTACGGCCATTACATTTTTTTAGCGAATAGCGATGGGTTTAAAAACGCTCCAACCCGCTAAAGAAAAAACGCGCCTCTATTTCGGCATTCGCATCGCTATCGCTACCGTGTATAGCGTTGCGCTCTATGTTTTGGGCAAATAATTTGCGAATGGTACCCGGCTCTGCTTTTTCGGGATTGGTGGCGCCTATGAGCTTGCGAAAATCATCCACGGCATTTTCTTTTTCCAAAATTGCCGCAACAATGGGTCCCTCGGTCATAAACGCAACGAGGTCGTTAAAGAATGGGCGCTCCCGGTGAATGGCATAAAACTCCTCGGCTTTTTCTTTCGATAGGCGCGTCATTTTCATGGCTTGTATCCGAAAGCCGGCCTGAATAATCATATCCATAATTTTTCCGGTATGCCCGGCAGCTACCGCATCGGGCTTTATCATGGTGAGCGTAATTGACATGTAGTTTTACTTTAGGACGGGCGAAAATAGAGCAAGGAAGCGGTTTTGCAAACACGCAACAGTTTGCAATGAAAAAACACAGCATGAGAGCGCAGCAAAAAATTACTCCGGTAAAATTTCCTGCGCTTTTGCGTAATCTTCAGGCACTCCTATGTCGATAAAAAATCCATCGCATACATATGCACTCATCCTCAAACGGCTGACGTGCTTTTCCAGTATGTCTCTCTCAAAGGAATAACTCTGTGATGCCGGAGCGTGTGCAAACAAATTTTTCTGTACATAATACACACCTCCGTTAATCATACCATACTCCATGGGCTTTTTTTCTTCAAAGCTGGTAATGTATTGCTGCGAATTGGTATTCACCGTACCGTAACGGTCAAAGTTGCGGAGCGTTTTTACGGCAATTGTGATGTCAGCGCCAGACCGGTAGTGGTGCTCGGCAAGGGCGGTTAACGGTACATCAAAATATGTGTCGCCATTGAGTACGATTGCCTCATCACCAGCCAAGCACATGGCTTGCTGCAAGGCACCCCCTGTGCCGAGCGGTTCCTGTTCTATGCTGTAACGGATGCGCACCCCTAAATACATTTCGCCAAAATATTGCGCTATTGCATCCGATTTGTAACCCACGGCAAGTATCACTTCACGCACCCCCTGTCGCTGGGCGTAAAGGAGTACATAATGTAAAAAAGGTTTCCCTCGCACAGGCGCCATGGGCTTGGGCAGGTCGTGCACCACACTGCGGAGTCGCTTGCCCAGTCCCCCTGCTAATACAATGGCCGATGGTAATTTCACTACTTGTATGGCAGCAGATTATTTCCCGAAAAATAGTTTTTCTTCCACCAGTTGGCATATTATGTGGCCCACCAGTATGTGACACTCCTGAATACGCGGCGTATCGGTATGGGGCACATTCAGTAAAATATCACAGCAATCTTTCATCTTGCCCCCCGAGGCACCGGTTAAAGAGATAACCCGCATACCCCGCACTATGGCTTCCTGCTGGGCAAGCACTACGTTGGCAGAATTCCCGCTGGTAGATATGCCTATCAGCACATCCCCTGCCCTGCCGTGGGCTCTTACGGCTCGCTGGTAAACCTCCCGGTACTCGTAGTCGTTTGACACTGCCGTCACAAATGATGTATTTACGTGAAGCGCCTCGGCAGGCAGCGGCTCGCGGTCGTGGTAAAAGCGTCCCGTGAACTCCGCTGCTAAATGCTGTGCATCGGCAGCGCTGCCGCCATTTCCACATAGGTACAACCTGTTGCCGGCGCTGAATGCACCCGCTATTAAATCGGCACTTTGTAGTATTTTCGTCAATAGTTCCTCATCAGCAAGCAACTTTTGTTTCACCTCTATCGAAGCGCTGATGATGTCTTTTATTTTTTGCATATCCGCAAACATCCGAAACTTTTTCGGAATCTGATACCCGGGCACTTTTTGCCAACACGTTTTGCAGTATCAACTAATGGGGTAGTAAACAATCCCCGTAAACAAAACCGATAGTTTTAGCCGTCTTTGCGTAATTCTATAAAGCCCTACCGGAAAAAAAACGCCCCTCCATCGGGGGGAGGGGCGATTACCTATGGTTATCCAACCATGGCAACATCCAACTGGGTGCAAGGTTAAACCGAATTAATGAATTTTGGTATTGTCAGGGCTGAATTTTGTTGTTAATTCTTGGTTTGCAAAGCATTAACTTTTGTTGTCTTTCACCTCCTCGTACTGCACATCCTGCACATTGTCACCGCTTTGCTGAGTGCCCGACCCGTTGCCCGTTTGCGCCTGCTGCTGAGTGGCATTATAAATATCCTGGCTGGCCGCCTGCCAGGCACTGTTCAGATTATCGGCAGCTTTGTCCATGGCATTCAGGTCGTTAGAGTCTTTAGCTTTTTTGAGTTCAGATAGAGCCGACTCAATAGCTGACTTTTTGTCAGCTGGAATTTTCTCGCCCAGTTCTTTAAGTTGCTTTTCGCTGGTAAAGATAAGTGAATCAATCATGTTAATCTTCTCAGCACGCTCGCGGGCTTTGCGATCGGCCTCCTCGTTAGCTTTTGCCTCGTTTCGCATACGCTCAATTTCTTCTTTCGATAAACCGGTGCTTGCCTCTATGCGTATGCTTTGCTCTTTACCGGTGCCTTTATCTTTCGCAGATACGTGCAGTATTCCGTTGCTGTCAATATCAAAAGTCACCTCTATTTGTGGCACACCGCGCGGAGCGGGTGGTATGCCGTCCAGATGGAAGCGACCAATAGTACGGTTATCTTTCGCCATGGCACGCTCCCCTTGCAGCACGTGTATCTCAACAGAGGGCTGGTTATCTTGCGCTGTGGTAAATATTTGCGACTTCCTGGTCGGAATGGTTGTGTTGGCTTCAATGAGCTTTGTCATCACACCTCCGAGTGTTTCGAGCCCCAGTGAGAGCGGAGTCACATCTACCAGCACAATGTCATCTTTTACATCACCACTCAGTATGCCACCCTGAATAGCGGCACCTATTGCCACCACCTCATCGGGGTTAACACCCTTTGACGGTTTTTTGCCAAAAAACTTCTCCACTACCTCCTGTATCTTGGGTATGCGCGTAGAACCGCCCACGAGTATCACCTCGTCAATCTGCGAAGCGGTAAGCCCGGCATCTTTCAGGGCTTGCTCGCAGGGTTTAAGTGTGCGTTGTACAAGGTCATCCGTAAGTTGTTCAAATTTGGCACGGGTGAGTTTTTTCACAAGGTGCTTGGGCACACCGTCCACAGCCGTTATATACGGCAGGTTAATTTCGGTCTCCATTGATGAGGAGAGTTCAATTTTTGCCTTCTCGGCTGCTTCTTTCAACCGCTGCAGCGCCATGGGGTCTTTGCGCAGGTCCACGCGCTCTTCGTTTTGAAACTCCGTGGCTAACCAGTTAATAATGGCATTGTCAAAGTCGTCACCACCCAGGTGTGTATCCCCGTTAGTTGACTTCACCTCAAACACGCCATCACCCATTTCGAGTATCGAAATATCAAACGTACCACCGCCCAGGTCATACACCGCTATCTTCATGTCTTTACCCTTCTTGTCAAGCCCGTATGCCAGGGCGGCTGCGGTGGGTTCATTCAATATCCTGCGCACATTCAATCCAGCTATCTCACCGGCCTCTTTGGTAGCTTGGCGCTGGCTGTCGTTAAAATACGCCGGAACCGTAATCACAGCTTCGGTAACAGGTTGACCTAAGTAGTCCTCTGCTATCTTCTTCATCTTTTGCAGTATCATGGCCGATATCTCCTGCGGGGTGTATAAACGTCCGTCTATATCTACCCGCACAGTATCGTTATCGCCTCGCACAACTTTGTATGCCACGTATGGAATTTCTTTGGTGGCCTCGCTATATCGTAAGCCCATAAAGCGTTTAATCGACTGGATGGTCTTCGTAGGATTTGTCACCGCCTGCCGTTTAGCAGGATCGCCTATTTTTCTCTCTCCGTTGTTCATAAAGGCGACTACTGAAGGAGTAGTCCTTCTACCCTCCTCGTTTTGAATTACCTGAGGGTCGTTACCTTCCATTACGGCAACGCAACTATTGGTCGTGCCAAGGTCTATTCCAATTATTTTTCCCATTGTTAATCGTTTTATAGTTCACTCCATTACCACAATAGGCATGCCACCTTGTATCGATGTGCAATTTGACAGGTGAACAGTAAATCTATCCCCTTCGTTTGACAGTTGAGTATTTGACAAATTGTCAAACTTCCTAATCCATGCATATATACCTCATTCGAAAAAACTTTTGAATTTGTTTTTGGGGGTGCCCCCGCTGCCAAGCAATGCAAGTCAGCGGGGTCGGGCTTGCTATGGGGTACGCTGTCGCTCCCGCCGCGCCCGCAATTCACTCGTCTTCTCATCGGTGCGGGCGCGGCCGCTTCGCTTCGCTCGCGCCCTTCGCATCCCTCACCCGGCAGATGCTCTACTGCTAAACCCGTCAACCGCTGATGTTTCACAATATTATGAATAGCCCCACCTCTCCGCGCCCAAACCTGCGGTATGAGCGCGATACATTGGCATTTGAAAACACCAACCGTACCCTCCCATTGCAGTAGCTGCCCGCCACAGGCGGGCAGCTACTGCAAAAAATCACCAGGTGTTTTAGCATCAGCAGGGTTGCGCTAGCCGTGCGCAGGCGCAACCCTAACCTACACAACATACTACTCTATATTACCTTTTCAATACCCCCCTGGTAAAAATTCACAACACAACTCACTAACACACCACCTGTTCACGTGCCTCCCCCCCAACAAACCTCATCCACCATCTTTGACACTTCATCATGCCTCCCCATCCAAAACGCCAAACAATTTTTATTTATGATATTGCAAAACAAAACACCGGTAATTATATTTGCCCCTCGCATAAAGTTCTTTACAGACAATATGCGGGAGTAGCTCAGTTGGTAGAGCGCAACCTTGCCAAGGTTGAGGTCGCGGGTTCGATCCTCGTCTCCCGCTCAGCGAATCAAAGTTATTTGTTACACCCTTTCCCGGCGTTTATTTGTTCGCAGGGCGTGGTAACAAATAACTTTTTTTGTTTGCCGCGGTGGTGGAATTGGTAGACACGCAGGACTTAAAATCCTGTTCACTGAAAAGTGAGTGCGGGTTCAACTCCCGCCCGCGGTACATTTCAAATGCTAATCTCCCTTTACACTACATTGCACATTCACACTGTCTCAAGTAGCTGTAAAATCTTACAAACCGAGCCAAACCGAAATGATTTGTTAAGATAATCGGTTATTAAAGTCAGCAACTGACAGCGCATGTCTGTATAGTTCTACAAAGTATACAAAACTCTGCTGTGTGGCTGCAAACTCAATCTACGCAGATTACACCAACTCTCATAATCACTTTCCGAAAAACACGAAACCATGCAGTTGATAATTTGATTTATTGAATTAGGCGTTTAGTTACACCTGTACAATTATATGTTTAGCAACATACCGCAGAAGTGCGACTGCATTACCAAATGATACTACTATTTACCCCGGTGTTGGCTGCCAGGGCAACAGAGAGTGTTTTGCTAACTTAAGCGATACGAGCACTCGCAGCATGCCTGATGGTTTGGAAAGTGGTGTTGAAAAGTAAAAATGTTGTACAACTTGAATGTATGTTGGCGGTATTAGCTGAAATAATAATTCATCTTCAATGCAAAGCATTTGACTGGTTGGTTTTTTACACGGTACTGATAAGATAATCAGGATGTAGCCATTTTCGGGTAGCCCGCCCTTGGCGGGCTACCCGAAAAGTTTTGTTGGCTGATGAAGGTGTTTAAATACCCTTCATACGTTTATAGTATTTTTAATGTCTTTTCTGTACAAGCCACGTAGGTGTCGCACCATTTGCTGCGCAACATGTATTTACGGGAGTAATTGTGCGCCTGATTCAATTATTTAATCACTGCAACACCTGCTTGTCAGTGTTGCTTAACGCAATAAAAGGGTTACCATAGCGCTTGTTTGGGTGAGGGATGCGAAGGGCGCGAGCGAAGCGAAGCGGCCGCGCCCGCACCGTTGAAAAACAATCAACACGCGGGTGCGGCGGGAGCGGTAGCGCACCCCGTAGCAAGCCCGACCCCGCTGCTGCGCATAGCCCCGCGGAGCGCAGCAGCGGGGGCACCCCATAAAATACTTCAATAAATCTCCATGTAGTGAATTAAATTTTTGAAACTAAGCACAATCGATAACACCCTACATTGTCAGGTATTTTTAAGAGGAATTTATGTGCCTGCTTCATGTGATTATTATTAAAGCATTACATGTACTCAAAAACTGTACACAATAACCACATACATAAAGATTTGACCAATATCTTACTTTTGCCAATACACTTAGCTTACGATTAAACATTGTAAACCCAATATTTGCCAAAACTACCACAGCAATTGAAAAAAATAGCAGTATTTCCCGGTTCGTTTGACCCTATTACCAAAGGGCATGCCGACATTGTTCGCAGGGCATTACCGCTCTTCGATAAAATCATTGTGGCTATTGGTGTAAACACACAAAAACAAGCGCTTTTCCCATTGGAGCAACGCATGCAGTGGATAAAAGAAGTATTTAAAAATGAAGAAAAAGTAACCGTAGAGAGTTACGAGGGGCTTACCATAAAGTTCTGCGAAAAGAAAAAAGCCGGCTATCTGATACGCGGCATCCGCAGCGCAGCGGACTTTGAATACGAAAAAACCATCGCACACCTTAATGCCGACATGCTGCCCGGTATTGAAACCATTCTCATACTTGCGCGACCGGAGTTTACTTCTATCTCTTCGACCATCGTGCGCGAAATCATTCGCGGCAAGGGGCGTGTTGACAAATTTGTACCCAAGGAGATAGCCCGCTGGTTTAAAGGATAATATGCTACGTTGGACTACACTGCTCATTTGTTTCGCTGCCGGGCAATCTCTCCTTGCCGCGCCCACCGATAGCTTGCGCGAGCGCATGCGCGCTGCCGAAACTCTCCGCATGTTGAAAAACGGCGGCTGCATCATTTTTCGGCTGAAAACCAACGAAAAAAGCATCCGCGCTTACCAGGATGCCGGGCGGCAAGACATTGCTGAGCGCATCCGCGAAGAACGCAAAAAACAAAATACGAAAATCGCCCACGCCTTCAGGCAGTATTTTACCTTCTGTAAGGTTTACTTCATCTATGCATCCGAAACACAACATTTCCTCTCCGGCAAACCATTCGTGTTGCTAAACGAATATTTACAACCCGACACTTCGCAGCAGGCATGCCGCAGTGCTTTCATCTTTGGTGAGTATGGCAGCGTGAGTGCCGTGCCTCGTACAGGTAACACCACTCCCGATGGAATGTACTACGCCAAACCCGACAGAATTCTTGATACGGTAGCCACCACCTACACTTCCTCTCCGGTTACTGTCGAGGGTATATTTTTTAGCGACAGCAATCTGAACCCTCTGCAGCGCCCGTTCCCGTTTGTAGTGGGCGTTTATCTCGATAACTACAACGCTGCTGTCAAGGCGCTCAACCGCGAGTTCTTCAATGCATACCAGCGATTAATTATAAATGAAGAAATACGGCAAATGAAGCGCCAGCAAAAAAATCAGCGCCGCAAATCATGATTTGGCATGAGTTAGGTCTGAAACGATACAGTGAAGTTTGGCAACTGCAAGAGCAGTTTTTCCGCCAAAACATTACCGCTAAGGAAAACGGCTTACCCACCACCCAACACGTAATACTGTGTGAACATCATCCGGTTTACACGTTGGGCAAAAGCGGTAAAACAGAAAACATATTGGTTGACCCGAGCACGGTGGGTGCCGATTTTTTTAAAACTGACCGGGGGGGCGATGTGACTTTTCACGGACCCGGGCAACTGGTAGTTTACCCGATTCTGGATTTAGATTACTTTAAATTAGGAACTGCCGCTTATGTGCATCGCCTGGAAGAAACCATACTGCGGACATTAAAAAATTACAACATAGCCGGAGAGCGATTACCCGAAGCGCCAGGCATCTGGTTGCTTCAACCTTTTCCACGCAAAATTGCTGCTATTGGCATCCGCGTAAGCCGGGGAATAACCCAACACGGCATTGCCATTAACGTTAACACCGATTTGAGTTACTTCACCAAAATAATACCCTGCGGACTGGCAGGCAAAGCCGTGACTTCTGTTGAACATGAATTGAGGCACAGCGTGCCGATGAACGAATTTGCCGCCATCTATAAAAGATGTTTTGAAAGTATTTTTGATACCCATGCAACCGTTACATGACTGGATAGAGCGACTGCGAGCTCAACTGCGCCTGCCCTTGCCCGGCGAGGAGGCGCAATACCGCATGGCTCCTTCGTATCGCCCAAAACTCAGCCGCGAAGAAATCTTATCATATAATCCGCGCGCCGGCGGAGTACTCGTGTTGTTGTATCCTAAAAGCAATGAATTGCACATTGCATTTACAAAACGCAAAGAATACCCGGGAGTGCACAGCGGGCAGATGAGTTTTCCGGGCGGCAAAAAAGAGGAATGCGACTCCTCGCTTACGCACACTGCTCTTCGCGAAGCAAGTGAAGAAATAGGAATTGACATCAGCACAGTTGATATTCTCGGCACACTGAGTGAAGTGTACATACCGCCCAGCAATTTTTTAGTGCTGCCAACGGTGGGTTTTACCTCACTTTCTGTACCGTTTGGCAAGCCAAACGATGAGGTTGACGAAATAATTGAAATACCTCTTTCGTTCTTCTTGAAAAGCGAAAGCGTGTGCCTGCAAAAAGAAATTCGCCTGTTCAACGGGCATAAAACGGTAGTACCCGCTTACGTGTACGGATCTTACGTGATTTGGGGTGCCACAGCCATCATCCTTAGCGAGTTTACCTACATTGCAGCACAAATCGCTGAAAACCGATAGTTTAGAAAACTATACAATATGACGAGAATATCTTAAAAAGTTTCTCAATACATTGAGTACACAAATACTACAACGAAAATAGTTTTGCTATATGGCAAAGCACAAATACTTACTGGCAACCATCGGTTTACTCATGATGGCAGCTATTACTTACCTCACGACCGTTCGTAATACCGACAACCCTGAACCTACCGAGGTACCGGAAGATACTGCGGCTAGCCAGCCCGTCATAAAATACGGTATAAATCTTAGTAACTATATCGTTCACAGCCACGTGGTGAGCAATGGGGAGCTTTTCAGTGATATTTTAAACCGATACCATGTAGCTGATGGCATTTATAAATCCCTGGCGCGGTTGGCAAAGGGTGTGTTTAACTTCAACCAACTGAGAGCCGGTAATACCTGCACCATTCTTTGCGAAAAGGAAGACAATCGGCTGGTTGCTAAAAAACTGATATATGAAGAAAGTAAAGTGAGCTATGTGATTTTTAACTTACACGACTCACTGTATGTATACAGAGGAAGATATGCCGTGGAGCGTCACACACGCACAGCTGCCGGTACCATCAAATCATCGCTGTATGAAACACTGGAAAACAAAGGTATCCCTCCCGCTCTTGCCATACGCATGGCTGAGATCTTTGCGTGGACGATTGACTTTCACAAACTGCGCGAGGGAGACAAATTCAAAGTAATATATGAGGAGGATATTGCCGACGGTCAAAGTGTGGGTTTAGGAGAAATTAAAGGTATTATCTTCAATCATGCCGGTAAAGAATACCAGGCATATTACTACGAAAAAGGCGATAACAGCTCCGGTAGTTTTTACGATGAAGAAGGCAACAGCATGCGCAAACAATTTCTAAAAAGCCCTGTGAAGTACTCGCGTATCACCTCGCGTTACGCAAAAAGGAGGTTTCATCCGGTAACCAGGCAATGGAAACCACACCTGGGCACCGATTATGCCGCCCCACACGGTACTCCGATACTCGCCACTGCCGACGGAGTAGTGGAAGAAGCGCGCTACAAAGCATTCAACGGAAAATATGTAAAAATCAAACACAACGGGCAATACAAAACGCAGTATCTGCACATGAGCCGAATAGCCCGTAACATCCGCCCCGGAGTTCGGGTTAAACAAGGAGATGTGATTGGCTACGTAGGCAGTACCGGGTTAGCCACCGGGCCGCATGTGTGCTACAGATTCTGGAAAGATGGAAAACAAGTGGATCCGCTTAAAGAAAAACTCGCATTTAGCGAACCTCTGCCTGCCAAACACAAAAATATTTACCTGAAACAGATAGAACCGCTTAAAAAACAGCTTGCAGAATTAGATTGGGATAGCGTCATTCCGGCTTATCCTCTTTTGCAAGCAAAGCTTTGATGTCTCTGCGCAACACATCTTCAATTCCGGGTAATCCACCGGCGTAGGAGTAACGTATTACCCCGTTTTTATCTACTATAAGATGTGTAGGGTACGCCCGTATATTCAAGGCATCAATCAGGGATGTAGCTTCAGGCAGCACCCTGTATTCCATAGGTTGTATTTCCAGAAACTTACGTATGGTGGACGTTTTCTCCCAATTGGGCGCCAGAAAAACAATGTCTTTACGGTTAAAGAACTCCACTGCCATGTCATTGATATAGGGTATCTCATAAAGACACGGCTTACAAACGCTAAACCAGAAGTTTATGACTATAATTTTACCTGCAAAATCGCTGCGGCGGACTGTGTCTCCATTTATATCTACACAAACAAAGTCAGGCAAAGTATCACCCACTTTGGGCTTCGGAAGTGACTCGATACCGGGTGTGCGTAAAATTACCTCCCTTTTACCGGCATCCTCGGCTTTGAGGCGACGTATGCGATATTCACCGGTGGGATTGCCCTTACTGTCGCGAATGGGGTCTACGGTATAGTTCCCCGAAGCAAGCAATTTTTGCACAACCGGATAACTCAGACGGTTGTTGGCAGAATCACGTACAACTGTAAATTCATTAATCTGTACAGTAAAAGATTTTTTTGTGGACTGCGCTGGTGAATAATACTGTATCAATACTATAGCCAATAGGGTAAATAGGGTTGACTTCATCTTAATACAGGGCAAAAGTTTTATACGCTACTGTGCAAAAAATGTTACAAATATTCCTTAAAAATGTTAATTACTGCGCATAGCATCCACAGGCCGCATTTTGGCGGCAAACCATGCTGGCACAAAACCTGACAAAATACCCACCACAACCGAAATAGAAATGCCCAAAAGAATGTTGGTTGTCGTAATGTAAAATACGAAATCACTTTTCCATACATGGGTAACCAGGTATTGTAATAGTTGAAAAAGTACCGCGACCAAAATCAGGCCGGCAATACCACCAATTAAACATAGCACCACTGCTTCTAACAAAAATTCCAATAAGATAAAAGAATTCTGAGCGCCTATAGCTTTTTTAATACCGATAATATGTGTACGCTCTTTGACTGCCACAAACATAATGTTGGCTATGCCAAATGCCCCAACTACGATCGACAGCAATCCGGTAATAATACCTGCCGCATCTATCACCGAAAAAAGTGACTTGATACCTTGCGTAACCACACTAATCCGGTTTATGGCAAAATTATCCTCTTCACCGGGTTTCAATTTCCGTATGCTGCGCATTACTCCCTTTATTTCATACTCCAACTCATCCAGGGTTGTACCCTTTTTAGGAGTGATGGCTATCAACGGATCCTGATCTTTAACGTCTGTAATAAATTCCATTGTTCCGTAAGGTACTATCATGTTATCATCGGTTGTAAAACCAAACAAATCATCTCCCTCTTTTTTTAGCACTCCAATCACTTTGTATCGCACACCGTTCACTTTTACCTCCTCCCCTTCTATGTTGTTTCTGCCTTCAAATAGTGACTTGGCAACGTTGGCGCCCAATATGGCTACCCGATGCGCCCCCTGCAATTCGGCAGGTGTAAAATACCTTCCCGCTGCAAATTCTAATTCTTTCACGTTGCGGTAATCATATGTGACTCCGCTTACCGTTACCCCGTCCACATCACGTTCCCGATATACAACTTTGGTTCTGTACGCCAGCAACATCATACTGATGGCTTCGGCTCGGGTGAGACGTAGTTTCAGCAATTCCATTTCACGCTCGTTTACCGGCGGGCGGTTAATGTATTTCCACCAGGGATAGTCCTCCGTCCAGAGTAATGGCCACTTTTGTAAGTACAGTACATGTAAACCTAATACATCGAAACTCCTCTGTATGTTCATCTCCAGTGAGTTTACTGCCGTACGAACCGAAATAATACACAATATGCCTATGGTAATGCCCAGCAGAGAGAGGAATGCCCTTAGCTTAGCAGCACGTAACTCCTCTAACGAGAGGCGCAAACTCTGCAACAGAATATAAAAAAATGGTTTCAAGGGGTCGCAAACCTAAACTTACCTGGTGTTTTAGGTAAGGCGGTGAAAAACAAAAATCAGTATTTCTTTTTTACCCTGTTGATGTGTCCGTAAGAGAAACGCGCCGGTCTGCGTTTTTTGTATTTAATCTTCTTTTCGCTGTATGAAGTTGCTACCTGCTTAAGCTTTTTGTCTTCATCCTCATCTTGTTTATCTACTGATACTCCAGATACAGGACTAAATGACTGTTGTAACTGCAACAAACGTAATTCATTGAGCGTCTCGCTGGCAGAGGTATTGTCGTTCACCGCTGCTTCCAAATTATTAACGGTTGTTTCAGTAACTAGAGCGTTTGTTTCAGCAGGTAATGTGTTGGAGGGTGCTTCTTCCACTGTTTGTGCTACTACAGGTTGCCCTGCTACTGAAAAACTTGATTTTTTACGCACAGGAGCAACAGCAGCTTGAGTAACTTTTATTTCAGCCGCCGGTACGCTCACAGCAACAGGCGGGGTGGCGTTTTCAGGTATAGAAACCATGGTTTCAGTTGCAGCAGGATTGCTTCCTGAACGGGGAGTGTTTGGTTGATGGTTAGATTTATGATAGAGTAACATCGCAGTCATCAGAGCGCCTGCCAGCGATGCGCCCGCAATAAAGCCAAAAATTACGCCCTTGGGTATAGCAACAGCCGCAGGTGATGCAGGGGATGCGGTTGCTATGCCGTCCAACTCACCGGATATGCGATTCCACATGCCATGGGGTGGGTTAACGGTGTAATCGCCCAGCATGCGTTCAATAGCGCGGTCAAAATCTTTAATCATTTTTTCTTCCATTTGTAGCCGTTGTTTATCGTGTAAAAATTTATGCTTTTAATATGTCGTTTACTTTTTGTTCGTGCTCAGTTATCATCTTTTGCAAAAGATATCTTGCACGTGCCAGTTGCGACTTTGACGTCCCCTCACTAATCCCAAGCATCTCGCCAATGTCTTTATGACTATACCCCTCTATCACATACAGGTTAAACACCGTGCGGTAACCATCGCTCAACTGCTGAATCATATTTAATATGTCCTGCTCTTTAAGCGACTCCAGGGCGCTCTGGTGGTAATACTCAAAACCCTTTACATCCGAATCGTGTATGGCGTAGAGGTTGGTCTGCTTGCGAAAATGTTCAATAGCAGTGTTGATGAATATCCTCCGCACCCAGCCCTCAAAAGACCCATCACCGCGGAACCTTTCAATATTTCGGAACACCTTCACAAAACCCTCTTGCAAAAGATCCTGAGCGGTGTTGTAATCAGGGGCGTAGCGCAAACACACAGCAAACATCTTAGGCGAGAACATGTCGTACAGCATTTGCTGAAACTTACGCTCGCCACGTACACATCCTTCGCGTATCTGCTGCTCAGTATATCCCTGATATACGATGGCCGCCATGTTTAGCTTTTAAGGGACTAAAATAAAGGTTCTTTTCCTCTTAGACGAGATTCTGAAATAAAAAGTTGGCAAAGGCATCAAAACTTTTTTTTCGGTGGCTAAAGGCATTCTTTTCTTCAAGGGTCATTTCGGCATAGGTTTTACTACTGCCAGCCGGCACAAACACCGGGTCGTACCCGAAACCACTACTTCCACGGGGTGAAATGGTTATTTCTCCTTCGGTTACTCCCGTAAATTGAACGTATTCGCCCCTATCGTAGTATGTGATAACCGTTTTAAAGTGCGCTCTGCGATTTTCCACACCGGCAAGTTTACTTAACAATTTATTGATATTTTCCTGATAGGTGGCGTTTTTGCCGGCATATCGGGCTGAATATACACCCGGCTCCCCGGGCAGAGCATCTACAAATAATCCGGTATCTTCAGCAAAACAAGGGAAACCATACAACTGCCACAAGTGCGATGCTTTCTGGAGAGAGTTTCCCTCAACGGTATCTCGCGTTTCGGGCAGTTCCCCCAAAAAACCAATTTCCTTTAACCCTACAATTTCTAAACCCGGTGGCGATATGCTGCGCACTTCGTACAATTTGTGCGGATTTGAGGTAGCAAAAATCAGCCGCTTATGCCAAACAGTATCTGGAGTTGTTCCCATAGTTTTTGTTTCTCTTGTGAGCCAGCTTTCAGCATTTTTTTCAAAGATATGGTTTGCAGCAATATCCATTCTCCCACTTGCACGGTTGTGGACGTTGGCATCACCAAAAATCGCCCTAACTGCAACTCCCCAAATACCAACACTTTACGTGCCGTGTATGTTGCAGCTAACTGCTGAAGCGGTATAAACGTATCGGTAGTGACAATAACATCAGCTCTTTCCATATCAACCTTACAGGCGTTGAGAATTTTTTGAAGCTGAACCCGTTCTTCTTCCGGTAAAGGCGATGGTGAAGAGCATATCACTAAAATGTCTTTTTGCTGCTTTTGCTCTGTCGCCCAGATCCTTACGAGCGGAAATCGCTGAAACAATAAGGTAGGGTTTTGTAACTGTATCATAAAGAGCTAAGTAAATAATACAAAACTTACCGCAGTGGATAATTTATTCACCATCTGTGCGTATGGGAAAGGTTTCTTCAAAATTTAGTTATTACCTTTCAACACACTATAACAGTTTAACTAATTTCGAAAAAAGGTATAACAAATAAAAAAAAAGCGCCCCCGCAAAGGAGCGCTTCACTACAAAAAGTTGATAGGGTTTACTCTATTACTAGTTTGCCGCGTAGAGAGGTGCGGTTACCGGTTGTGATTTGGTAAGTATAAATACCGTTCACGAGGTTACCTCGTACAAAATTCAGCAGGTTGTTGGGTGTAAACAGCGCAGCCACCTCCCTGCCTGTAATATCATACACCTGCAACCGGAAACCCTCTTCTGCACCCTCCACCCGGAATACAGCAGATTGATGCATCGGGTTAGGAGCAATAACCACGCGTGGCAGTGATGATACTTCATCCAGAGCCGAGATAGTAATCATCTCAACAGCGGCATCGTTGGTAATGACCGGTGCGTTATAGTCAAAGTATATGGCGGCATCATCGCTTATGATATGACCAACCGGTAACCCGTTAATGGAATTAATGGCAAACTTGATAAATCCGTGGCTGTTGGGTTCATCACTCATGCTGTCGGGCAACATGATGTTGTTAAACTTGAAATAAACTTCGTTGCCGCTGCGTTGTACTGTCATGGGGTGGCTTGCCCCCAGCAATTGAAATGAGTTGATATCCAAATCGTTTGAAATTTTATCATATACCACCACATTAACGGCGGGCATGTTACCGGTATTCTGGAAATTGATTACATACTCTATGCGCTGGTTCGGATTCACCGAAGAAATGTAATGATAGGCAGGGTTAGGGTCATGGTTGGTCGTATATGCCAACTTGTTGTTGGGGTCCCAGCTTGCCGATACGGTTTGATGTATCGTATCTACATTGTTGTTGTAATACACATCATTACAGTTCGGATTTGCGTTCACCAACGTGAACACCGGCTGACCGATCGTGAGGTTTGTGTTGGATGTAAAACTTATCCAGTAATATTTACTTTGACCGGGAAGAAGGTTGGTAAAGTTCCAGGAAATTGTCTTGGTGCTGGCATTATGACTGGTATGAGCGGGAGATGAGTAATTGTAGGTAAGCGCATTGTCATAAAAGAAATTAGCAGTGCCACTGGCAGGCATACTGCCATAGTTGAACACCTGTAATGAATACCATGCAGGGAATCCCGGGGTTACCGTAGTGTGGGGTGTAACATTTACCGCTACGTTACAAGTGTTTTGCTGGCAATAAACAGCGATGTTCTGCCCTCCGAGTTGCTGACCGGCAGTGCCGGTAACAGTGAGGGCAACAGGGTTCACCGCGCAACCGGTAATTACTCCGGGTTGTATCGTTATTGTGTATGTTCCAGCCGGGACGTTTACACAGTAACTTCCGTTGCTATTTGTGTAAGTATTAATTACAAAACCATTCGCGCCGGTAATGACGAGGGGAATGTTCTGCATTCCATTGTCACCGGTGTTGTAAATACCATCATTGTTCACATCAAAGAACACTGTACCACAAATACTGATTGTGTTTTGGATTACCCCGAAATTGATGCCGCAAAGAGTTTGACCAGCGCCTACTGTTACCTGTACAGAAGTGCAATTTACATTTGAAAAATTTCCGGTGTTAGTAAGCGGTATAGTAGTCACACTTCCGGCAGGCGAACAATAATTAACTACATAACTACCTGCGGGAACAACCCCGCTCCAAAAACCATTACTATTGGTAGTAAAGGTATAGCTAACCCCTAAGCCCTGTATTTGTATGACAGCATTGGCTATACCAATTTCAGTTGAGTCCATTATACCATTGGCATTTGCATCGTAAAATACTACACCGCACAGCGTTCCGAAATTTTGATTGTTGCCGGTGTAATTAAAACAACTGGAAGCATAGCAACCGGCGCTATCTGTTACTGTTACACAATAGTTGCCCGGTGATAATCCGGTAATGACTTGCGTTGTGCTGCCGTTAGACCAGATATATTGATACGAAGGTGTACCCCCGTTAGCGTTGGCTATTAAGCCGGGTCCCGCCGGCGTATTCACCTGCGAAATGCTTACAGATAAATTACATGGGTTCGGATTGTTAGGTACCGTATCACAGTAGGTAGCCGAACAGTTGTACAAAGTACTGTAAGCCGTTACGCAATAAACCCCGGGTGCAGTTGCGTATATTGATTGAGCTATAACTCCATTGCTCCAGATATATGTATTGCTGCCAAAACCGGTAGATGCCATAGCTTCAAGTTTGACCTGTCCGGTAGAGTCAACGAATTGTGAAAAGGTAACCGAGTAGCCCTGACAGGGGTTACCACTGTTACCTGGCACTACAATGGATTTGCAAATAGAATCAATACAATTGGTGCCTGATAGATAAACGTAGTGGCAAACATTATAGGTGATGGTGGCAGGCGATACGGGGAAATTGTATATAAGGGTAGAGGCGTTACCCACATTTGTACCGTTTACATACCATACATGTGCCGTGCCTGCGGGATTTTGTGTTGAAACAAATGTGTATTGATTACCACTGTTGGTGTGTGTAAAATTCGGGTTTAAACCCTGACAAGGATTCTGTGATATGACAATCGTTTTACAAGCGCTGTCGCACCACAATGAATTCGTAGCCCACACATACAAACATACCTGGTATGTTCCCGGTGATAGATTGTTAAAGGTATAGGTGCTGTTTGAATTTGTAATATTCGTGGCATTTCCGTTCAAATACCATTGATACAATGCCCCGGCAGGTGCATTGGTAGTAGTGCTCGTAACCGTCAGGTTATTTCCCGATATACTATGCGTAAAATTAGCAACTGTATTGTTACAGGATGAGTTACCGTTTACTGCAACAGCATGGCAGGCACTGTCGCAAAAAATGTTAGAAGGCGTATAGATGTACAAACAAAACACATGTTGACCGAGTAACACGTTATTAACGGTATGAACAGGGTTGGGCTGGGGATTCGTAAGAGGTATTCCGTCCATCCACCACTGGTAGAGCGCGTTTGAAGGCACACCGGTGCTGGTGCTCTGCAGTACCACAACGCCCGGAAAATTATTAGTAGCCGTAAAATTGGCATTTACGTTTCCGCAACCGATTGTACTGATAATTATCTGCTTGCAAAAAGTGTCGGCACATAGAATGTTTGAACCTTGTTGTTGAGCCATTGCTACAAAACACACGTAGTATGTACCGGAAGCATTGTACACATGTGTAGGATTTTGGAGCGATGAGGTCGTACCATCCCCAAAGTTCCAATAATAGGAAACCGGTAACCATCCTGGGCTATATTGACTGCTGTCAAAAAACTGAACCACACCGTTGGGATTATAAGTTACATAAAAATTTGCATTTACCCCGCAGGTAGTAATCTGGGCGCCTGCGCTGAAATAAGCCAACAGCGCAACAATTGCCAGAATTGTCTTGAATATGCTTTTCATATAGTTTTCATATTTATTTGGTACAAAGTACATATTACTATGTATAATTGCCAAAATAAAACTGATTATTTCTTACCTGTTTGAAGAGCAAGTAATTTCTCCCTTAGCCACGTGTTGTAACGAATTATTTCACTGTCCTCTGCAGTATTGTCATTAGAATGATTGAGGAACCGTTCAATATCCCTGACTAATTTCAGAGAAATTCTGCCGTTATGGCCTGCAAGATTTTGCGCGAAAATATCCAAAAACTGCAGCACTTTAACTTCGCGTATATAGGCCTTGCCTGCCAATAAGCCATTGAACTTTTTTCTTACCTGTTCAACGCGTTTTATAACCGTGTCTGCATCTCCACATTCATACTGCATAATACACTCCGCCACCGAAATTTTTAGCTTGAGTGACTCATCGGCTTTTTTAAAATATTCATTGGCGTAAAGACGCATGAGGTAACGAATGGCGGCATCCGGTTGACGTTGGTAAAAGAGCAGGTTTGCACGGTTTAAGTACAGAAAAAATTCATAATAGCTGTTCCGATGTCCTCTCAACTCCTGTTCCAGTTCATCGAGCGCTTTCAGACCGCGTTTCAGGTCAATTTGGGCGTAGTTAAAGACAAGCGCGTTGTAGTAATAGAAAAAGTACTTGTCATAAAATATGCCTCCGTAAGCATTAAGTGCATCTCCCAGCGTTTCCGCATAATCCAAACTTTCGTGGTACTTGCCGTTTTTAAAAAGTGCATTGACCAAATAAATCAGCATCTGAATTTTAATTTCATGATTAGAGCGGTCAAACCAGTTGTTTTGTGAAAAATTTTTGTAAGTGGCGAGGAGGTATCGCTCCAACTCGGCATAGTTGTGGTTCTGCAAAAGCGATTGGCTAACGGCGCGGTACATTCTCGTTTGAAAGGTACGCGAGCGGCTGAGCGATTCATCCTTGGCAAATTCGCGAATGGTATTGTCTAACAATTTCAACAGCCCTACGTCTTTGCGGGCAAAGTTTTGGGTGAGCTTCAACCGGTGATTCACCGCTGCTATGGCCTGGTCTGACTGACGCAGGCGAAACAGCAATCGCGCATTTTCATTCTGCTTTTGTATATATACCTCGGGGTCTATTTCGGGCACGTCTGTACTCAATTTCACGTATGCAGCATAGATGAAATCCAACAACTCGTAGTTTTCTTCGCGTACGGCTTCGCGCTCTGCCTTATGCAAAAAATATAACGCCAAACGAGGTTTGTTTTTCGCTATAAAAATTTGGTGTAATGAGAGGAACCAAAACAATTTGTTTACCGTGTGCTTATCGGCATGAAGCAAACTCAAATGCGATGCCACATTCTCCAACAATCGGTTTTTGAGACGATAAAAACTGTTTTTGTGATGCTTGCCATATAATTTGCGGTGTATGAAATCCTCGCGGTAACAATCGCCAGATTTCCGGATGTAGTCGAACAGGGCAACATCTTTGCGGGCTGTGTTTTTGTACGAACTTTTCAACCACAATTTGAAAGTTCTGACTTCCTCTTTACTTAGCGCCTTAACGGCTTGCCGAAGTATATCCATGATATGCCTGTTTTGAACGAGTAAGAAACAAATATAATAATTAACCGGGAATGCAACACACACTCTACTTTCGTCATCGTACATAGGACATATCAAAGTTTTATGGCTACATTCAACAACCTACTTTTATGGAAACCGCGTTTGTATAAGCCAGTATTGTGCATTAAACGTCTGCAGTTTACATTTATCAGTATAAGTATATGTATCCTTGCATTTTTACCGTTGCCGGCAGCCGCGCAGCAGGGTATTTCGCTCCTACTCGAAAACTACACCGTACAGCAACAGCAGGGACAAGTAAACTTATATACTACCGTTACGATAAACGCCACGCTGTATAACAAGGACAGTGTACTACCCTTTTATGGAAAAATAGATTTCGGTTTAAGGAACAACGCGCAAATCCTAACACAAACGAGTATTTTTGACAAACCCGCTTACAGCGGTGATACGGTACTTTTACAGCCCGGTGAGCGGGTGCCTGCCGTATTCAGCATTGACATTACACCCGCTTATTTTGGCCCTGGCCCAGATGTGGTGGTTGTATGGCCAATTTGCACGGCGCCGGTGGGCGACAGTATCGTGATACCGCTGCTGATACAGGACCCCAATTCCATCCACGAGGTAAAAGAGAAACTGTTCAGTTACAGCATAAATCACAACGAACTCATGCTGGAAACACCCGGATATGAAAATATCATTGAACGGGTAAGAATATTTGACATAAACGGCGCACTTGTACTGTTGCACAACTCGCCTGAAACGCGCCACATTCCACTTGTATCGTTGCCGCGTGGGATTTACATTGCCGAAGTGCGTATCAGCAATGCTGTATATCATCTGCGGTTTGCCAGGTAAATTTCGCTGCCGAGTTATTTGATTACCTTCGCGCCCCGAAAAGGCGTGTAATGCTTGAAAATACAGAAAAATACCTGAAGCCCACCAGGTTTATTGACTGCGACAACCCGCTTGTGCGCGACTATGCTATGCGCAAAACCTCCGAAAACAAAAGCGCTCGTGAGAAAATAGTTGACTTGTACTATGCCGTGCGCGATGATATTTTATACGACCCTTATCACCTCATACTGCGCCCCGAAGCAATCTCAGCATCTCAAACACTCCTGAGAGGCACCGGTTATTGTATAGAAAAGTCCCTACTGCTTGCTGCCTGCGGCAGGGTGCATGGCGTTCCTGCACGATTGGGTTTTTCAATCGTACAAAATCACCTATCTACGCAAAAATTCCGCGACATGCTGCGGAGTGATAAGTTTGTGTTTCACGGCTATAACGAGTTTCTGATTGACGGCAAATGGGTAAAATGCACCCCCGCTTTCAACAAATCGCTCTGCGAAAAATTCGGCACCGCCCCGCTCGACTTTGACGGCATTCACGATTCCATTTTTCAGGAGTACCACGAGGGTAAAAAATACATGACCTATATACACGAGTACGGTCAGTTTGACGACCTGCCTTTTGAGCTGTTTGCAGCAGAGCTCAAAAAGCATTACCCGCACTTGTTTGAGGGCGTACAGCGCGATGCACCCGCCTGGGATGTAAACGCCTTTAAAGATTGAGGTACGATGCTGAAAACCATTACACTGCCAACCAATTTGCATTGCAACGCCTGCGTTGAAAAAATAAAGCCGGTGATGAACAATGCGCCGCGTATTAAAGAATGGTCGGTTGACCTGAGCGGTTCTACCAAAACAATCACCGTATCGGGTGAGGACATCACAGAAGAAATGATTGATATGCTCCTGCATCAGGCGGGTTATGCTGTTATCCCAACTAATAGCAATTCATCGGCTCTGCCACCCATCGGTCATCTTCAACAAAGCAGCGGGTTTTGGAGCGATAGAGAGAAATGGAAACGTGCGATATTCAACACGCTTAACTGCCTGATAGGTTGCTCCATAGGCGACTTTGGCGCGCTTCTTTACCTGCAATGGAAACATCCCCATATCGGTATGGGCTTGCAAATGCTCATCGCCATATTGGCAGGATTGTGCACTTCTATCTTGCTCGAGACAGTTATCCTGCGCGTGCGTGAAAAATTTGACTGGAAAAGCGCCTTCGGCACAGCAATGTCCATGTCGTTCATCTCTATGATAACCATGGAAATTGCCATGAACCTCACCGACTTTATGATTACCGGGGGCAAGGCGGCATTCAACACTCCTGCCTACTGGTTGGCATTTCTGCCTGCCGCACTGGCTGGATTTATAACCCCTTTACCTTACAACTACTACAAACTGAAAAAATACAACCGTGCCTGTCATTGATAA